>NZ_CP095075.1:3182048-3506064 GCF_022921115.1 Halobacillus amylolyticus
CTGATAAAAGTTCTTAGCAGCGACATCATCATAGTCTTCAAGAGATGGAAAAGCCACATTTGTCATACCTATTTCCTGTCCTTGGTAAATAAAAGGTGTCCCCTGCATGAGAAAGTACATCGTTGCCATCGCTGTTGCACTTTCCCGCCAAAATTCATGATCATTTCCCCACGTCGATACCGAACGAGCTTTATCATGGTTTTCAATAAACAGTGCATTCCAGCCATCGTCTTCAAGCCCTTTCTGCCAATGGCTTAGTGCTTCCTTAACACCGATGACATCAAGTTGCTGCTCAGTACCTTGATCCCAAAGGTCGAGATGCTCAAACTGGAACACCATATCCATCTTTCCTTCTTTTCCAACCCATAAATGTGCCTCGTCTGCACTTACACCATTAGCCTCCCCGACGGTCATGACATCATAATTTCCATAGGTGCGGTCCTTAAACTCTTGCAAAAAGGTATGAATGCCATCCTGGTTCATGTGCTTATCAAAGGAAGAAACGTAGTGTTTGTTATCAGGGTTCGGCATATCAGGAAGACCGTCCTGTTTCTTAATGTGACTGATGGCATCAATTCGGAAGCCGTCTATTCCTTTATCGAGCCACCAATTCACAGTACTGTACAGTTCTTCTCTAACTTCAGGATTTTCCCAATTTAAATCAGGTTGTTTTGTTGAGAAAACATGCAGGTAATACTGGTTAGTCTTCTCATCGTATTGCCAGGCGGAGCCTTCAAAGATACTTTCCCAGTTGTTTGGCTCCCTGCCATCCTTACCGTCCCGCCAAATGTACCAATCGCGCTTCGGGTTGTCCTTCGAAGAACGTGATTCAACAAACCATGGATGCTCGTCACTTGTATGGTTAAGCACAAGGTCAATAATCAGCTTCATACCACGTTTATGAACCTCATTTAATAGCTGATCGAAATCAGCCATCGTTCCGAATTCTTCTAAAATATCCTTATAATCAGATATATCGTAGCCGTTATCGTCTTTAGGAGATTTGTACATGGGACAGATCCAGATAAAATCGATTCCTAAATCCTTAATGTAATCCAGACGGTCAATCATACCTTGTAAGTCGCCAATACCGTCCCCGTTTGAATCCTGGAAGCTTCTTGGGTAAACCTGATACCCAACTGCTTCTTTCCACCAAACCTTCTCCATAATTATAACCTCCCTTAATAAACTTGTTTCTTTACCGTAATGCTCGGAGACACGACGAAACAATTCGTTTCCAAAAGATCGTATATAATAAAATGTTCAATATTTGTGCAAACGTTTTCCTGAACTAGGTCATATCTTAGCTGATTTTCTTGGATCTGACAATAGTATCCTATTGAAAAAAGCTGTGCTCTCAGGGAATAAGTCTTTTCGATTTGAAGTATGTCTTGATATAATAAGGTTTGGTAGTACTACGTAGGGAAGGAGGGAACGTCGTGAAAAAAAGCTTGATATCTTTAATGGGGATGTTAACGTTATTTTTCATGGTTTACACTCATCCAACCGAAAGGCTTGAGCAATATGCCACAGATTCATTGGATGAGCCGATGGTAACGGAAGCATACGTGAATGCTGAAGTTAAGGCAATCACCGTATCTCAAACGACGATCGTTCCTAATTGGAAGGGTGAATTTACACTTCCTGCCTCAGTAGTCAAACCACTTCCTCTACAAACGTCTATCCCTTATGAATTTAGCTTCGAAAGGCTCTATTCATCCGATTCATCAGGGTTTATTGACGTTATAAAATACCAATCAAACTACCTCTGATCACTCATATACAAATTTCTCATAATCCCTATCCCTATAGGCTTTTTTTCTATGGGAAAAAATAGGCTTAGACAAGATTTTTTTGAGTGAAAGCTTGTTTAAAGTGCATAAGATTAAAAGGAGAGTTGTATATGTCATCTAAACTAAAATCTTATAAAGCGGAAATGCTTGAATATTATTTCATGTTACTCCTCGTTTTAGCATTGTTTTTCGGTGTTATCTTTTTGTCAGGTGTACTGACAGGAACGAATTGGGCTGCTTATTTCCCTGGTTTCTCTTGGGGTATGCTCTTGAAGTGGGGAATCTTCTGATCTGATCATTGCTTTTTAACTTAAAAGCATTGGTTTAACAAGAGAGAAGTGCAATGGACGTACGATAGTTACGTATGTCCATAAGAACTTGCCCTTTATGTTGTATTTTTCTAAGGCAGATACTTCTATAAAACACTGCTGCAACAAGTCTGATTAGTGGATTATTATCAGAAAATATATTAATCTTAACTTAGTAGTTTTGACCGAAAAGGAAAATAGTTTTAGGGCGAGTAAACAGCTAGTTTTTAGCTGGGATCTGTTATTTTAAAGGTGGGTTATATGGACTTTAGTGTTGAATCAATTATATTATTACTATCAATCATGCTATTAACTGGCGTATTGACTACAAAGTTTTCCATACGCTTAGGGATGCCCTCTCTAATCTTGTTCTTGGTGGCTGGAATGCTTTTAAATAACTATATCTATTTTGAAAATGCAAAACTTGCCCAATTGATCGGGATCTTTGCCTTGATTATCATCCTTTTTGATGGTGGTACACAAACAAAGTGGAAGGATATCAAGCCGATTGCAGGCGCAGCCAGTTCACTTGCGACCGCAGGGGTGCTGATAACTTCATTTGTTACAGGGGCTGCGGCTGTTTATATATTTGGTCTTTCATGGCTTGAAGGGTTGCTGCTAGGTGCGATCGTTGGTTCAACTGATGCAGCAGCTGTATTCTCCGTTTTAGGTAATAAAAACATAAAGAAGAAGATCACATCGACCTTGGAGGCAGAATCTGGGACGAACGATCCGATGGCCGTTTTCTTAACGATCATCTTCATTGACCTAATCCAAATTCCTGAGACGTCTGTTTGGGAAGCGATAGGAAGCTTTTTTGTAGAAATGGGATTAGGGCTAATCGCTGGATTATTGCTAGGGAAGTTGACCGTTTTTGTTGTTAACAAAATTGACTTGGATTCATCAGGACTTTACCCTGTGCTTGCTTTATCGTTTGCTATCTTTACATACGCCTTCACTGCTACTATTGGCGGGAGTGGCCTATTAGCCGTATATATTATGGCTGTTTTTGTAGGGAATAGCGACTTAATGTATCGCTTCGCAATTCTTCGTTTTAATGAAGGATTCGGATGGATGATGCAAATCCTCATGTTTATGATGCTTGGTCTTTTGTCTTTTCCAAGTCAGCTGTTAGGAGTGGCATGGAAAGGGATTCTCTTATCCATCATATTGATGTTCATCGCAAGACCGATCGGAGTATTTATCAGTACGCTCGGAATGAACTATAACCTTAAGGAGAAAACCTTCATATCATGGGCAGGATTGAAAGGTGCCGTACCGATCGTGCTAGCCACATACCCCCTTATAGACAATGTGGAAAACAGCGATCTCATCTTTAATGCTGTATTCTTCGTTGTTATCATATCCGCATTAGTCCAGGGCAGCACCTTATCATGGGTAGGTTCACGTTTGAAATTAGCAGGTGATCCGAAGAATCGTTCGATTGGTGAACTTGAATTAATTAACCTAGGGAAAACAGAAACAGAAATTATCGAAGTAACGCTTGGTGAAGATTCACCTATAACTGGCCGTGAACTCAACGATATTGATTTTCCAAAAGAAACGATTATCGTAACGATTGCCCGTGGAGATGAAGTGATCACACCAACCGGGGACTCAATCATGCAAGCCTATGATACCGTTTATGTCCTAACACAGAAAAAGAAACGTAAAGAAGTGAGAAAACTGTTGACAGTTAAAGGGCAGGAAACAGCTAAGAAGAATAATTAATCCTGTAGTAGGTGTACTGAAGTTTAGGATGTAAGGCTAAATATACGATGTCATGATAATTCTAAGCAAATCTAATAAATAGATAAAGAACCACAAACCTTCAGATAAGGTTTGTGGTTCTTTGAAATTACTCCTATTTCAGGCTTTTCGACAGTGCGATTGTTATTATGAGACTAGCTTTTCACACTCATCTGCACATTTGCGACATGCTTCTGCACACTTTTGACAATGGTCGTGGTTATGTTTGGCACACTCATCACCACATTGGCGGCAGGCTTTAGCACATAATTGAGCGTATTCCCTTACAAAAGGTGTATCACGAGTTAATGCTTGCTCGAAGGAGGCGCAAATATCTGCACATTCACGGTCGAGCCGTATGCATTCGGCCATATCTTTCACATGGTCTTCTTGCAGACAAGACGTGAAGCAGTGGTTGCAGGCTTCCATACACTCGTGTAACACTTTAATTACATTTTGATATTGTTTATGACTCATATAATATCCTCCTAAAGTATGTCTTGCTACAACTATTTCCAGAGCAACATTATTTAAAACATTAACTTGAGCTACATTTCCTCTTTAATCCCCCTTCTCACTAACAACCAATTAGCAGGATAGCTGGTAAGGAAACCCAAAATCATAGCAATTTGCATCATAAACCAATACGTTGGTTCAGCTGGCCTTGGCGGAGTGGTAAATAACACAAAGTGTACAATAGCCATCCAGCCGAACATTCCTATTTCAAATGCAATCAAGGACAACGAATCTGCCTTAATTGCTGCTTTAATGGATCCTGTGATACCTTGATCCTTATTCATAGGATAAATGGCGTAAAATTGAAAAATAATACCAAACACGTATGCTAAAATAAATTCCACCATGTAATGAGCAAGTAGTGTGGAACCCGCAATCGTCATCGCTGTTAAAGCGACAATCGGAATGCCTAACACATCGCCTAATGTACAACCAGATGAACAGTGACTGGTAGATACAAACACCTTTGCTGGCCTTCCGCGGTTGTCTTCTGTATCTGAATTTTTGGCCTTTAACCGGCCCCACTTAAAATAAGTCCATAAAGCAAACGGTCCAAAGAACCAGCCATTGATCGGCCAGACAAAATTCATGATCTTCATCATCTGAGGGTGTCTTAACACATCGACTATGATGATGGCAGAGCATAAAAAACCTATTCCTAGTGCTATCCAAGAAATAAGGGTTAACATTAGATTACCTCCTGTTATAGCATTTGCTTAACATATACCCAGTACCAGTATTTAAGTAAACGTGTGATGCTGTAAAGTAATGGGTTGTAAGTCTATTGACTCAAAATACCTGTATAGGGTATATTATAAAAAGAGGAGGATTAATAAGAATGGATGACAACATTTTGCCTGAAAAAAGTGGGAAACAACCCGCAGCTCCTAGAACAGATGCAGAGAAGCAAGCCGTGTTAAATCGATTGAAGCGAATTGAAGGTCAGGTTAGAGGGATTCAGAAGATGGTTGAAAATGACCGCTATTGTGTCGATATCCTTGTTCAAATTTCAGCTATAAATAAAGCAATAAATAAGGTAGGTTATTCATTATTAGAGCGGCATACGCATCATTGTGTTGCCGACGCGATTAAAAAAGGGGAAGGCGAAGAAGCTATTGATGAATTAATGAAAGTTGTTCAGCAGTTCTCCAAATAAGGGGCATGAATCGATGAGTGAACAAAAGAGTGTCAATGTTGGTATTACGGGCATGACGTGTTCTGCCTGTGCCACTCGTATTGAAAAAGTGTTGAATAAAATGGACGGCGTTGACGCCAGTGTCAATCTGGCCATGGAAAACGCCAAAATTAGTTATTACGAAGATCAGGTCCAACCAAATGACCTTATCGAAAAAATTGAAAAGCTTGGATATGGTGTTCAAAAGGAAAAAGTTGAACTCGATATCCATGGGATGACGTGTGCAGCATGTTCCACTCGTATTCAAAAAGGCTTAAGCAGAATGTCGGGCATTGAAACAGCCAGTGTGAATCTAGCCACAGAAGCTGGTGTTGTTGAATATGATCCAGGCTTCGTTTCCCTTGACGATATTATCGCAAAAGTGAAGAAGCTCGGTTATGAAGCGGTTATTAAAAAGGATCGAGAAGAACAAAAAGATCACAAAGAAGAGGAAATCAAAAGAAAGAAAAGACAACTGGTCATTTCGGTGATCCTTTCATTGCCATTACTGTACACAATGGTAGCACACCTGCCGTGGGATCTTGGAATTCCGGTCCCTGCACTTCTAATGAATCCCTGGTTTCAGTTTCTCCTTGCCACACCGGTTCAGTTCTATATTGGTGCACCGTTTTACCTCGGAGCCTATCGTGCATTGAGTAACAAAAGTGCGAACATGGATGTACTTGTTGCCCTCGGAACGTCTGCGGCTTATTTTTACAGTGTGGTAGAAGCGATCCGGTGGCAGCTAAATCCAGACGTTATGCCTGAGCTATACTTTGAAACAAGCGCAGTACTGATCACACTGATTTTGGTAGGGAAATTATTTGAGGCCCTAGCCAGAGGACGGACGACAGCGGCGCTAACGAAACTTCTTAGTTTGCAAGCGAAAGAAGCCACTGTCCTGCGTGATGGTAAAGAGGAAAAGATTCCTGTTGAGCACGTACAGGTTGGTGATGTGTTACTTGTTAAACCGGGTGAGAAAATTCCAGTTGATGGCAGTGTAACGAGGGGCAATCATCGATTGATGAATCGATGATTACCGGTGAATCATTGCCGGTTGAAAAGTATGAAGGCGATGCTGTGATTGGTTCGACAATTAACAAAAACGGTACACTACAAATGAAAACTGAAAAAGTTGGAAAAGACACGGCTCTTTCAGGGATTGTAAAAATTGTCGAAGAGGCGCAAGGTTCTAAGGCGCCCATCCAACGGACAGCTGACGTGATCTCAGGTATTTTTGTTCCCATCGTTGTCGGGATTGCCGTCGTGACTTTCCTGGTATGGTATTTATTTGCCGCCCCTGGTGAGTTACCTGCTGCACTTGAAGCAGCGATTGCTGTCTTAGTCATTGCCTGTCCTTGTGCACTCGGCCTTGCCACACCGACATCGATTATGGTTGGTACAGGGAAAGGTGCCGAGAAAGGAATCCTCTTTAAAGGGGGGAATATTTAGAAGGCACACAACAATTAGATGCCGTCCTGTTAGATAAAACGGGTACAGTGACGAAAGGGAAGCCTGAAGTCACAGATTTTGTTGCTTTAGAGGAAGATGAAAAAGCGATTTTAGCTGATTTAGTCACTGCAGAAAAGGCATCCGAACATCCGCTGGCAGAAGCAATTGTTGCCTATGGTGAAGAAAACGATGTAGAAATAAAAGAAGCGGATCACTTTGAAGCTGTACCTGGACACGGGATCAAAGCTCAAATAGAGGGAAGACAGATTTTCGTTGGTACTAGAAAACTGATGAAGCGTGAAAATATAAGCTTTGAGGAGCACGAAAGAGAATTGTCCCAGCTTGAGAAACAGGGTAAAACCGCTATGTTTATTGCCACTGACGGAACTATAAAAGGGTATGTTGCCGTTGCCGATACGGTCAAGGAAACTTCGAAAGAGGCGATTCAAGATCTGAGGTCGCTTGGAATCGAGGTTTATATGATTACCGGGGATAATGAGCGAACGGCCCAGGCCATTGCCGAACAGGTGGGCATTGACGGGGTATTTGCTGAAGTGCTCCCCGAAGAAAAAGCCGAAAAGGTCAAAGAACTGCAGCAGCAAGGGCAAAGAGTGGCCATGGTCGGCGATGGAATTAATGACGCTCCTGCATTAGCAACGGCCGATATCGGTGTCGCAATCGGAACGGGTACCGATGTGGCTATTGAAACGGCAGATATTACGTTAATCGGCGGTGACCTTGAACATCTAAGTAAGGCGATCATTCTCAGCAAAAAAACAATGAAAAATATTCGCCAGAACTTGTTCTGGGCTCTAGCTTACAACACAGCTGGAATTCCGATTGCTGCAATAGGGTTGTTGGCCCCTTGGGTCGCGGGTGCAGCGATGGCGTTCAGTTCGGTTAGTGTAGTTAGTAATTCGCTCCGTTTGAAGCGAGCTAAAATATAAAATTTTATGAAGGGAAGATGTTGAAATGCAAACAACGTTACAAGTAAAAGGAATGACTTGCGGTCATTGTGAGGCAGCTGTAAAAGGGGCACTACAGGAAGTAAACGGCGTGAAGGATGTAAATGTTGACCTTACTACAGGTAAAGTGGATGTCTCCTATGAGGGCGATGTAAGTCATGCTGAAATGGAAGAGGCCATTGAAGAACAAGGATATGATGTTGTTTCTTAACAAACAAAGAGGTTTTTTATAAAAAAAGATCCTGTCGTTTGCTGGTTGTGGATAACATGCTGCCCGGTATTGACAGATACGGAGATTTGTAAAGCTATTCAAAAGACCACCCATCTCCCCGTTCTGATGTTAACAGCCTGAACTGATATGAGGATCGAGTACGCGCCCTTAGAGAAAACTAAATGGAGTTAACTACAAACTGCCTAAATAGAGGTGAAGATAGATGATGAATATGAAGGAGACCTTATTAGTGACAAAAAGTTTGTTGAAGTTGTGAGGATTAATTTTCTATAAAGGTGCATAACCAGAATACTTTGCTTTTCAGCATTACGTATCGTATGTAATGGAGAGACACAGGCTGTCATGTTTTGTTGACTGTCTGTGTTTTTATTTATCTTTTATGCGACTGAAATAAGTCTATTTGTTGACAAAATTCAGAGAGAAGCATATGTTGTGATTAAATAATCAAACAAGTATTAGAATGAAGGTGATGAAATGGCAGAGGAAACGTTAAAGATAAATGCAAAGGATATATGCGATACGTTTTGTTTCGATGAACAAAAAGTGGATCGACTGCAACCTCAAATCGAAAAGGTTCAAGGGGTAGAATTGATTTTTAAAGCTCTATCTGATGCTACGCGGTTAAAGATCGCCTATGCCCTAACATTAGATGAGGAATTATGTGTATGTGATGTCGCTAATATTATTGGGTCAACTACGGCTACCGCTTCTCACCACTTGCGGCTCTTACGAAATATGAGATTAGCGAAATACCGTAAAGAAGGAAAGCTGGTGTTCTATTCTCTAGCAGATGAACATGTACACCAACTTGTTTCTATTGCCATGGTTCACTCTAGAGAAGGAAATAAGACTGAACGAGTGTGACGGTAGGACGGAGGGATCGGAATGAGCAACACAGAAAAACAAATGCAGGAAAGCTGTTGTAAAGAGGATCATTGTTCATCAAAGCAGGCTTCTCAAACGGCTCCAAATTCAGAAGAAAACACTTCATGTTTTGAAGATGAACCATGTGGAAATATAAGCGATCAGAATTCTCAGATGGCAGCCCAAACTTCTGCCTGCTGTGGGGACAATGATTGTAAGGGGAACAAAGAGATTGATGATCAAGGTACGACGTCGCTTGAAACGTTCGAGTATCAGATAAAAGGGATGGATTGTCCTTCTTGTGCCACAACCATCGAAAAAAGTCTCACCAAAACAAAAGGGATCAATACGGTTCAAGTCAACTACGGTACTGGCAAAATGGCTGTTGGCGCTGATCATTCCTCGGTTTCAGACCAGATTCCTAAACACGTCCGTAAGTTAGGATTTGAAGCTGAGTCCATTCCCTCCAAAAAGAATACGCAAAGCTATAAGATTGAGGGGATGGATTGTGGGTCCTGTGCGATGACGATTGAAAAGCATCTTACAAGGAACCCGAATGTAAAGGAAGTCAGTGTGAACTTTTCTACAGGGAAAATGCATATTGACCACAATACCAATCAGCAGGAAATTATAAAAGAAGTGGAAAGGGCTGGTTTTGGGGCCTCTCTTGAATCTAGCAGAAAACAACAGGAGGGACCTTCTGAGACAAAACAAAAGGATGCAACAACAATGATTTCCGGACTCCTTTTAGCCCTCGGATTCTTTGGCTCTTTTACCAACATTACTCCTGAATTAATCACAGTATTATACGCTGCAGCAATTGTCATCGGAGGATATAAGCCAGCTAGAAGTGCCTTTTATGCGATTAAAAGTGGATCACTAGATATGAACGTGTTAATGGCATCCGCAGCTACTGGAGCAGCATTCATTGGTGAATGGTTTGAAGGAGCGACGGTAGTTTGGTTGTTTGCATTAGGAAATACACTGCAAAACAGATCGATTGAACGTACGAGAGAATCCATCCGGAGTTTAATCAATCTTACCCCATCTGAAGCTACTGTCAAAATAGGAGAGAAGTTGGTCCGTAAACCTGTGGAGGATGTTTCCATCAATGATAGGATCGTCATCAAGCCAGGAGAGAAGATCCCGCTTGATGGGGAGATTATTTCAGGAACGTCAAGCATCAATCAAGCCCCTATTACCGGGGAATCGATGCCCATCGATAAGCAACAAGGGGACACGGTTTATGCTGGAACAGTCAATGAGAACGGGTCCTTAGAGGTTAATGTAACAAAATTAGTAGAAGACACAACAATCGCCAAGATTATTCATCTTGTTGAGGAAGCCCAAGAAAAAAAGGCTCCGACGCAAGCGTTTGTCGATCGATTCGCAAGAGTTTATACACCGATTGTTTTCGGCCTTGCCCTCCTCGTGATGGTTATTCCCCCGTTATTAGGGTTTGGAACATGGTCAGAATGGCTTTATAAAGGTCTTGCCTTATTGGTAGTTGCTTGTCCATGTGCTTTAGTGATTTCCACGCCTGTAGCCATTGTCTCCGCTATTGGAAATGCGGCCAAAAATGGCGTTTTAATTAAGGGTGGGACATTTCTAGAGAAGGCAGGGGCTATTAAGGCGATAGCTTTTGATAAGACAGGAACATTAACTGAGGGGAAACCAAACGTTTCTGAAGTGTTATCTATCCATGGAAATGAAGAGGAATTGATCAGCATTACACGAACGATCGAAGAACACTCTACCCATCCCATTGCGCAAGCGATTACAACCTACGCAACTGAACAGGACATTGATGCAAAAAACGGAGACTCCTTCAAAGCCATTACCGGCAAAGGCGCACAGGCAACGATTAATGGAGTGGAATACTTCGCGGGTAATCCTAAATTATACGATGAAATGAATGTTCCTCTTACGGATCTAGAGGATCGCATTCAGACTCTACAGCAGGACGGCCATACACTCGTAGTGGTAGGGACTCGTTCAGAAGTTCTAGGTGTCATTGCTGTGGCGGATACGATACGAGACATTACCGTTCAATCCATTCAGAATCTCAAGCAAGCTGGGATGGGAGAAATGGTGATGCTGACAGGTGATAATGAGGGAACAGCTAAGAAAATTGCTGCCCAAACCGGGGTGGATCGCTATTTTGCTGAACTGTTACCCGAGGATAAGGTGACAGCTGTGAAGAAACTGCGGAAGGAAGGAAAAAGTGTTGCCATGGTCGGAGACGGCATTAATGATGCTCCTGCCCTTGCCACAGCTGATCTTGGGATTGCGATGGGCGGCGCAGGAACGGATACCGCCATGGAAACAGCAGACATTGTTTTAATGGCGGACAATTTAGAAAAGCTTCCTCATACGATTCGTTTGAGTAGAAGGGCATTAACCATCATCAAACAAAATGTTTGGTTCTCCTTGCTTACAAAATTGGCTGCGTTGTTTTTAATTTTTCCGGGAATTTTAACTTTATGGATGGCCGTGTTAAGTGATACTGGGGCTGCCCTGTTAGTGATACTCAATAGCATGAGGTTATTAAAGCAGAAATAGGAAGGTGCAGACCTTCCTATTTCTTTTACCATTTAATTTGAGGAAAGGAACAATCCCAAACGCTAAGTCTAGGAGGTAAAAAGAGCATATGATTTAGTGATCATGTTGGTGAGAGTGATCTTCACCTTTACATAAAAGTGAATCATCATGAAGGTGTTCTCGTGTTTCCATTTGAACCGTCACATGCCCGATATCTTTATTCTGTAGTTGATCTTCAACATTCCTTAATAGTTCCTGACACTCTTGGATCGTTAAATTCTCCGTGACAACAGCATGACAGGAAAGCGCATTTTGTCCACTTGTAATACTCCAAACGTGTAAATCGTGAATACCTAAAATACCAGGAATAGCTTCGATTGTATTGGTAATGTCTTTAATATTGACGTTTTTGGGTGTTCCTTCCATTAAAACATGGACAGCATCTTGCGCTACACGCCAACCACTAATTAAAACGAGAATGGCCACAATGACACTTGCAAGAGGATCTGCCCACCCCCATTCAAAAAACATGATGAGTAGTGCAGCAATAATTGCGCCAACAGAACCTAATAAGTCACCTAAAACATGGAGAAATGCACTACGTAAATTCAAATTTTCTTTTGTATCCCCCTGGCGCATCAGTATCCAAGCCACTGAAATATTTACAGCCAAACCAATAATAGCAATAGTTAGCATCCCCATAGATGCAACCTCTGGAGGGCTGGTGAAACGTTGATAGGCCTCATAAAAGATATACAAGGCGATTAATACAAGAGTAACCCCATTAAATAGGGCAGCAAGGATTTCAAAACGTTTATATCCGTATGTCTTACTGTAATTCGCTACTTTTTCACCCATTACAAAAGCTAGTACCCCAACCCCCAGTGAGACGGAATCACTAAACATGTGACCAGCATCGGATAATAAAGCAAGACTGTTCGTTAAGAAGCCCCCAACAGCTTCAATCACCATATAGGTTGTTGTAATAATAAAGCTGATCAGTAAGGCCTTCTTATTTGCTCCGTGAGTATGATCGTGTCCATGCCCATGCCCATGTCCCATTAGAATCCCTCCAATAAATCTTTATATAAATACATCAACATATGAACATATATTAACTTAAAGTGAATAATGTTACCTTTATCTTTAATAAAATTTTTCATTCTATGCTTAGTTGAAAATTTCAGTTATGGCACGCATGTTCAATTGTTTGTTTGAGCACACCCATAACGTGGACGTCATCATGGGAATAAAATAACGTGGTGCCTTCTCTTCGATATTTTACAAGTCGTAAGTTTTTCAAAAAACGTAATTGATGGGAAACAGTTGACTGTCTAAGGTTTAAGCCTTCAGCAATTTCATTTACTGAATATTCTCGATCAAAAAGTAGATATAGAACTCGGATTCTTGTGGGGTCACCTAGTGCTTTGAAAGTTTGAGATACTACAAATAAAGTTTCTTCACTTAATCCTTGTTGTTCCTCGTTGCCTAATTGTTCTTCATGGTTGATTTCTTTCACGTAAATCCTTCCCTTCCTATCCAATTTGTATGAATATAATCCTAAGTAATATGTGTATATCAGTATATGTACATATTTTATTATCAATGAAAATTATTGTCAATTTATCCTGCGGGAGTAAGCATCGAAACATCACTGACAAACATGGAGGCATGTATCGCTGGTTATTTTAATTGCGAAGTAGAGTGCTCTTTTCATTACCTTAAAAGCTAAATCAGATAATGCTAATTAGTTGCGAATTTATCAGGATTTGTTTATATTAATTGTATGACAATTAAATCATTAATCCTTCGGGGCAGGGTGTAAATCCCGGCCGGCGGTGATGGACATATCGTTCAAAGCCCGCGACGGGGAAGAAGTGTAACGATTCTTCCCCCTGATTTGGTGAGATTCCAAAGCCGACAGTGAAAGTCTGGATGGGAGAAGGAGCGAAAGCGTAATTGAGGTGCGGAGATTCTGTTCTTGTACCTTCTATTCGCTGTACTTATTTTTCAAATGATAACATGCCCTGAAGAAGTCTATCTTCTTCAGGGCTATTTTTTTTAGATAGGATTATAAAGCCAAGTACACTGGAGGTGGTGAATCTGGAACGTGATCAAAGGTATATGGCGATGGCGATTCAAATGGCAAAGGAAACAATAGGCCAAACGAACCCCAATCCTTCTGTCGCTGCAGTCGTTGTCAAAGATAATCAAGTGGTTGGTGTCGGTGTTCACGTAAAGGCTGGGGAACCACATGCTGAAGTTCATGCTTTGAAGATGGCAGGAGAGAAAGCGCGGGATTCTGAAATATATGTGACGCTTGAGCCTTGCAGCCATTTCGGACAAACGCCTCCATGTGCACAAGCGATTATTGATGCGGGGATAAAACGTGTCATTATTGCTTCTCATGACCCAAACCCTAAGGTAAGCGGTCGAGGCATTCAAATGATGGAACAGGCGGGAGTTGAGGTGAAGTCGGGCATTCTAAAAAGGGAAGCCGATCAAATGAACCGTGCCTTTTTCCATTTTATAAAAACAAAGCAGCCCTATGTAAGGTTGAAATCAGCAATGAGCTTGGATGGTAAAATTGCTACTTCAACTGGTGAAAGTCAGTGGATTACTGGTGAGGCGGCAAGGTTGGATGGCCATGCTTATAGACACTGTTCCGCTGCTATATTAGTCGGCATTAATACAGTTCTTGTGGATAATCCTAAACTAACGACTCGTATAGAAGGGGAAGGCAGGAACCCAATCCGAATTGTGCTAGATACCGAGCTGCGAATCCCGACTTCTTCTCAATTAATTCAAAACGATGAAGCCCCGACATGGATTTTTACAGGGAATGGCGTTCAGGATGAAGAAATCGAAGCCTTTTTACGTATTCCGCATGTGGAAATCATTCGATTGGAAAGTGAAAGAGTAGAAGTGGAAGCTGTTCTAAATTTCCTAGGTGAACGAAAACTGACTTCATTGCTGATTGAAGGCGGAGGAACGATTGCAGATGCTTTTGTTCGAGCAGGTAAAGTGAACGAAACGATCACTTACATCGCGCCGAAATTGATTGGCGGCAAACAAGCGCTCACACCTGTAGCCGGGAAAGGAATAAGCAGTTTAAGAGAGGTAGACGCCTTTCAGTTTCTTTCCACAGAGCAGCTTGGCGAGGATATTAAGATCGTTTCGGTTAAAAAGGAGGAGTGAAGATGTTCACGGGAATCGTAGAAGAAATGGGCACGATTAAAAGTATTAAGAGCAAAACGGAAGCGCTTGAGTTAAGTATCGGAGCGCAGGAAATTTTGTCCGATATGCAGTTGGGTGACAGTATTTCGATTAATGGCGTTTGTCTTACTGTTACAAGTTATAGTGATCAAAGTGTGGAATTTGATATTATGCCTGAAACATTTCGTGCAACGAACCTGCATGAGCTGAAGGAAGGCAGTCCAGTGAACCTTGAGCGTGCTATGGCGGCAGGCGGACGCTTTGGTGGTCATTTAGTATCAGGACACATCGACGGAACTGGTGAGATTATCGCTAAACGGCGGGAATCCAATGCGGTTTACTATGAGATCGAATTGCCAAAAGAACTTATTCATTATTTTGTATATAAAGGGTCGATTACCGTCGATGGAACGAGTTTAACCGTATTTGGGGTGGATGAAGACCGGGTAACAATTTCACTTATTCCGCACACGATGGAACATACTGTACTTGGCAATAAAGAAGCAGGTGATGTAGTGAATATCGAATGCGATATGATTGGAAAATATGTCGCGCACTTTTTAGGGAAAGATCAAGAAAGCAGTCAATCAAGGCTTACGAAGGATTTTCTAAGTGAAAATGGATTTGCATAAGGAAGAGGGTGGGACGATGTTTGATTCAATAGAACAGGCAATTACAGAATTAAAACAGGGTAAAATGGTCATCGTCTGTGATGATGAGAACCGGGAGAATGAAGGGGATCTGGTTGGTCTTGCCGAACATGCAACACCTGAGATGGTTAACTTTATGATTACCCATGGCAAAGGGCTTGTTTGCACACCAGTTACTGAGAAATTAGCGGATCAGCTGGAATTGAATCCGATGGTGGACACTAGCACAGACCCTAACAAGACGGCATTTACAGTAAGTATTGATCATAAGGATACGACGACAGGCATTTCCGCAGATGAGCGTGCTTTGACGATCCGGGAAATGCTTAACCCGTTGACCGGAGCGGATGATTTCCAAAAACCGGGCCATATTTTTCCATTGGTTGCGAAAGAAGGCGGAGTGCTTCGTCGGGCAGGTCATACAGAAGCAGCTGTTGACTTAGCGGTACTTTCTGGCTCAAGGCCAGCTGGAGTGATTTGTGAAATCATTAAAGAAGATGGGACGATGGCAAGAGTGCCTGATCTTCGCAAAATGGCAGATGAATTTAATATTCCGATGATTACGATTGCAGATTTAATTCAATATCGTTACCGAGTGGAAGACCATGTTAAACGTGAAGTAGAGGTTCAGCTCCCCACAGAGTACGGCGATTTTCGAGCTGTTGCCTACACGAATGACATCGATCATAAAGACCATATCGCTTTAATAAAAGGAGACATTGATCCAGAAGAGGCTACACTCGTTCGGGTGCACTCTGAGTGTTTAACAGGTGATGTGTTTGGATCCTATCGATGTGACTGTGGACCACAGCTCCATAATGCCCTACGGCAAATTTCAGAAAACGGCAGTGGCGTTCTACTTTATATGCGTCAAGAAGGCAGAGGAATCGGGCTATTAAATAAACTATATGCTTACAAACTGCAGGAGGAAGGCCTTGATACCGTTGAAGCCAATGAGAAGCTCGGGTTTGGGCCAGATCTCCGCGATTACGGCGTAGGCGCACAAATTTTACGAGAGCTTGGCATTTCTCAACTTAAGTTGTTAACAAATAATCCGAAAAAGATCTCCGGCCTTGGCGGCTACGGCTTAGAAGTCATCGAACGTGTTCCGATCCAAACGGAATCAAGAAGAGAAAATGAGGGCTACCTAAAAACAAAACAATCCAAAATGGGCCACCTATTTCATTATTAAAAGAAAAGTGAAAAAGCCCGCTTAGCCCGTAGGCATAAGAAAAGCGATGGAGTGAGGTGGTCTTGCCTCACACAGAGGGAATGACTTATGCTCTTATTAGGGGCCGGGCTTGGGAGCTGGACAGCCTCGGTCAGACTCGATATTTAAACAGTTAAGAAAGTCTAGTTTAGCCGCGTTTTTTTATAATCGCCGCGAAAATCGAAAAATAGCCGAGATATTCGAATGTGGCTGCGAATAGCGATCGTGCTTATACACAAGTGTTCAGAATAAGTAGTAGTAACTAATGAAAGACAAAGAGGAGTGGTTTGATGATTAAAACATTAGAAGGAAATTTAGTAGGAAGCGGATTAAAGATTGGAATTGTAGTAGGAAGGTTTAATGACTTCATTACAGGAAGATTGTATGACGGCGCACTTGATGGTCTAAAGCGACACGGCGTAAACCTTGACGATGTAGAAGCAGCATGGGTCCCTGGAGCCTTTGAGATTCCTTTAGTGGCAGGTAAAATGGCTAACTCTGGGAAATATGATGCTGTCATCACACTAGGTGCCGTCATTCGTGGCTCTACCCCACATTTCGATTACGTATGTGGAGAGGCAGCCAAGGGTGTTTCACAAGCAAGTGTGCAAAGTGGTGTGCCGGTAATATTTGGTGTTATCACAACGGATACGATTGAGCAAGCCATTGAGCGAGCAGGTACAAAAGCTGGAAACAAAGGCTGGGAGGCGGCAGCGGGCGCTATAGAAATGGCCAACCTCAATCGTCTCTTTGAAGCATAAAAATACGACCATCGTCAGGAAATAGCTTCCTGACGATTTTTTTCTGGCCATTCATATAGCGGTTTTTTAATTAGGGAAGAATAATCAAGAGTTTCGTCGAAATGTTTAAGAATTTGGAAAGAATAACAAAGAAGTAAGGTAGGATCCTTCTGATTTTGGGTAGAATCACAAAGGGTTCGGACAGAAACATAGACCATTCGGGCAGAATCCCAATCAGGAAGACGCGAGAAGTACTGGATGATAAGGCGAAAATTCTAACTTTAGGGCAACTCGATAGTACCCTATCTAATTTAGTGGGATTTATTCGAAAAATATGAAATAATAACTAGTAGATTATTTCATAGTTGGAGGTATTCAATTGACTACACATAAAAAACAGTTAGAAAAGTATGCTGAGCTAGCGTTAAAGAAAGGCGTTAACTTGCAGAACGGCCAGGGGCTGATTATTAATGCTCCAATTGAAGCCGCTGATCTTGTCAGAATTATTTCAGCTAAAGCTTACGGGAAAGGCGCTAAGAACGTTCACGTTGAATGGAACGATGAAATACTGAGTTATATGAAAATGAAAAATGCTCCAAAGAAAGTATTGGAGACCTTTCCGAAATGGAAGGCAGAAGGATTAGAGGAAATGGTGAAGGATGGCTATTCCTTATTAACAGTATATGGTCCCAACCCTGACCTTCTAAAGGGGATTGACTCTGAACGGATTGCGAAGGCAAATAAAGCGAGTGCTGAGGCTTTATCAGAATACCGTGATTACATCATGAACGATAAAACGACATGGTCGATCATTGCCTACCCTCAAGCTGCCTGGGCTGAGAAGGTTTTCCCGGATTTGAACACAGAAGCGGCTCAAAGCAAGTTATGGGAGCAGATTTTTAAGATTACTCGAATTGATCAGGAAGACCCAATCAAGGCATGGGAGAAACATAATGAAAGCCTGCGTCAGGCGAGAGAGTATTTGAATAAAAAGCAATATAAAAAGCTTCATTATAAAGCGACAGGTACTGATTTAAGTATTGAATTACCTGAGAATCACATTTGGCATGGTGGCTCGGCTACTTCTGAAAAAGGGATTGAGTTTAATCCGAACATGCCGACTGAAGAAGTGTTTACGATGCCGCACAAGTATGGTGTTCAAGGTAGAGTCAGTAGCACGAAACCGCTCAGCTATGGCGGGAACTTAATTGAAAACTTCACACTGACATTTAAGGATGGGAAGGTCGTTGATTACAAAGCTGAAGCTGGACAGGAAACGCTTAAGCACTTGCTGGAGTCAGACGATGGTTCACAGCGACTAGGCGAAGTGGCCCTCGTTCCTAATGAATCGCCGATTTCCCAGTCCGGTCATATTTTCTACAATACGTTGTATGACGAAAATGCGTCCTGCCATCTTGCTTTAGGAAAGGCTTATCCGACCAATATTGAAAAAGGTCCATCTATGTCCAAGGATGAAATGGACAAGCATGGAGTTAATGACAGCCTTGTTCATGAAGATTTCATGATGGGCTCAGCAGAGATGGATATTGATGGAGAGACTCAGGATGGCAGCTACGAGCCTATATTCCGTAAAGGCTCATGGGCTATGGAATTTGAATCATAAGTCATTTTTAAAAGCCTGCGGTATTTTCGCGGTTTCTGACAATAGAGTTTATTTGAAAGTCCCAGATATGATGTAGCTGTTACATTTTTGACATTCCGGTTACAGTTCATTTAAAAAGCGATAAAAATGACTTTCCCCCTATATAAATGTGGTAAAAAGGAGTAGGACATAGTTTGAAGCTTATGCACTAACCACAGAAATTTAAAGGGTGGACAATTATGAAACGTGAAGCACTTTTTGACAATGCGAAGCTCTTACTGATTTTTCTAGTTGTGTTTGGCCATCTTATTCAGCCATTTACCGATGGTTCACACATCATGTACACCATCTATATGTGGATTTATACGTTCCATATGCCAGCGTTTATCCTTTTATCAGGCTTTTTTGCTAAAGGGTTAGGGGATAAGGATTATATTGTTAATTTAGCGAAAAAATTGATCTTACCGTATATGATTTTTCAACTCACCTATACAGGCTACTTCTTCTTTATAGGAAAAGATGGCTGGCTGAGCGGTCCATTTTATCCTCATTGGTCATTATGGTTCTTATTTAGTTTGTTTTGCTGGCACATTATGCTCTATTGGTTCAAAAAGGTTCCTGCCCCATTGGGAATGTTTGTTGCGGTTGGACTTGGGATAGTTGTCGGGTATTTTAATGATATCGGCCATATGTTCAGCCTCTCTAGGACGTTTGTGTTCTTTCCATTTTTCTTAGCTGGATACTGGTTAACGAAGGAAAACGTCAAGAAATGGAGAACACCTCAAGTTCGCGAAGCGACACTTCTTTTTGCAACTGTTGTAGTGGGCTTAATCGCCATTTTCCCAGAGTTTGATTCAGGGTGGCTGCTCGGTTCAAAATCGTACAGTATACTAGGAAATCCTGAATTTGGCGGTTTACTCCGTTTTGGTGTTTATGTAATCGGTGGAATAATGACGGTTTGTATTCTTGCTTGGATACCGAATAAATCGTATCGCTTTTCTGTATTGGGTGGAAGAACACTGTATGTGTACCTGCTTCATGGTTTCTTCATCCAGTTTTTCCGGGAAGCTGGTTGGTTTAAAGTTGATAATATTTTTGACTTTGCCGGCTTGGCTATTGTATCGGCAAGTATTGTATTCTTGCTGTCAAGTACTTCCATTCGTACATTAACACAGCCAGTGATCGAAGGAAGAGTACAATTAATGAAAAAATGGTGGTATAAACTAGCCAAAAAAGATTATACAACAAATTAATTGAAAGAATCATACCTCTCTTAGGATTGAAATGGGTCGTCTAGTGAAAGACTATTGATATAGAGCCTAAGGGAGGTATTTTTTGTATGGGAAAAAAGATCTTATTCATTGCTACAAATGTTGATCAATGGGAAGATGGACAAAAGACTGGGTTATGGTTGCAGGAGTTTGTAGAGCCGGCTACAGAATGTAAACAAGCTGGATTCGAAGTCACTGGGGCCAGCATAAAAGGCGGCAGGATTCCAATTGACCCGAACAGCTACAGTAATGAACTACCCAGGGTTTGGGATGGAGTCATGGAACCGATTCACGATACGGAAAAGCTTGAAAACATAGACTTGAATGATTATGCAGGTGTATTCTTCACAGGCGGCCACGGAACGATGTTTGATTTTCCCGATCAGGAAGTCATCCATTCTGTACTGCAGCATTTTGTAGAGAAAGATAAAGTGATTGGTGCTGTTTGTCATGGTCCAGCAGCCTTTGTAGGGGCAAAAGATTCTAGTGGGGACCCGTTTATAAAAGGAAAAAACATAACAGGCTTCAGTACGAAAGAGGAGAAGGAAATGGACTTTACGGACAAGGTACCATTTTTGCTTGAAGATCGATTGAAAGAAGAAGGAGCAAACTTTCAAACCGCTGCCCCGTTTGAGGAACATGTTGAGGTGGATGGAAAACTTGTTACAGGACAGAACCCTCAATCAAGTTTAGCAACCGCCGAAGCTTTTCTTAAGAAATTGACATAAAGAAAGCCGCTATTCCAACATAGGATAGCGGCTTATTTTTCCTGAAAGTGACTTTTGAACAACCTCTAAAAGATTAGATGAGCGATAAGAGCAATAACTGGAAGTGTAATAATCGTTCTTAACAAGAAGATAATGAATAAATCCTTCATGTTTACAGGTACTTTAGAGCCTAACAGCAATCCACCGACCTCTGACATATAGATCAGCTGAGTCACGGATAAACTAGCTATCACAAAACGCGTCATTTCACTTTCAATCGATGCACCAATAATGGCTGGCAGGAACATATCAGCAAAGCCAACTAAAATCGTCTCAGATGCGGCTTGAGCATAAGGGATTTGCAACAATTCAAGTATTGGAACAAAAGGTAGGCCGAGCCAAGTGAATACTGGCGTGAACTCAGCGATGACAAGCGCAATGGTACCTAAAGCCATAACAATCGGAGCAACCCCCATCCACATGTCTAGAATATTTTGTCCGCCTTGTTTAAAGAATTCTTTTACTCCGCTTGATTTGTTTCCACGATTAACGGCCTGTGTATAGGCATAAGTAAAGGTATTATGCTGTTCAGGAATCGCCTCGCTAATATCATCAGCTTCTTCGGTAACATACGTATTAAGCTTGCGAGATAATGGTGGGATTCTCGGCATGATTAACGCCGCAACAAGACCAGCAAGAGCAACGGTTAAATAGAAGGGAATAAACATATGCTCAAGACCTACCTCAGTAATAACAACTAAACTGAAAGTAATGGATACGACGGAGAAGGTTGTACCGATCACGGCCGCTTCTCTTTTTGTATAATATCCTTCTTCGTACTGTTTACTTGTTAAAAGGACACCGATTGTTCCATCGCCAAGCCATGAGGCTAAACAGTCAATGGAAGAACGTCCAGGCAGTTTAAAAACGGGGCGCATGATCTTCGTTAATAAGACACCGAAGAGCTCAAGCAGTCCAAAATTAAGCAGTAATGGCAGGAATAAACCAGCAAATAAAAAGACCGCAAATAGAACGTGCAATAAGGAATCTAATAGTAGTCCGCCCGTAACATCAGAGATGACGGCATCAGGTCCGATTTGAAAATAAACCATAACAGCAAAAATCATCCCTAGAACACGAGTGACAACCCATACCCATGGCACATTGAACAGTTGTTTGAAGAATGGAGTATTATCCAGCTTGTCGGGTCCAACCAATTTAACGAGAACAGTTCCGATCGCTGTGATCGATATAATCAACATCATGATGAGAGAAAGGTAGTTGGCTAGTGCTCCCTGAATCCAGCCTGCCATGATAGCAATTAGAATCGTAACACTCCCATCCCCTGGATTATAAAATGGGACCATAAATAAGAATATACCTAGTAAAGATGGCAATATGAATTTTAAATGTGATGAAACTTTGAAGTCGCTTGCTTTCATCGAAGTATCGCTCCTGACTGATCAATTTTTATAATACAGAATAAATATGCAGCAAAATAAATTTTAATACAAAAACCGTCAGTTGCCAATAAAAATTTTTTACCAGTATTTAATTTGGAGACAGTTTACCCCCCTGTATATCTGGTTAAAATTCTGTCAACAGGCGGACCATAGCTTTCACCGAACATGTTTAAATGAACGAGAAGATAGTATAGCTGGTATAGTGGTTTCATGTCTTCGTATTCGAAAGGGAGCGGCATCATTTCTTGGTAAGCCGCATAAAAAGTTGATGGAAACCCTCCAAATAACTCTGTAAAAGCTAGTTCAAATGCATGATCTCCATATACAATGGATGGGTCGATGAGATAGGGGATACCCTTCTGTCCAATCATATAGTTTCCAGCCCACAGATCGCCATGAAGAAGAGAAGGCGAAGGGTGGTGAGGAATCCATCGATCTAATCGACTAATCAATCGTTCAAGCTTGTCTCTTCTTTTGTGTGGCAACGTGCTGCTTTCAATGGCCAATTGAAGCTGAGGCTGCAGGCGATTTTCCCTATAGTAATCTAACCAGCTCTCGCTCCAGCTATTGTCTTGAGTCAGCCGCCCAATAAAAGTTGGCTGGTCGAGTCCAAACTGTTCAGCCGGATGTAGGTGCATTTTCGCAAGGTTTTGACCAAATTTTTCTGCAGAATGGGCTTGTCTATCTTCTTCAATCCATTCCATGATAAGGACTCCTGTTTCTCCCTCGTCAGGTTCATTGTAGTGATAAACCTTTGGGACATTTATGGTATTCGTTTGATCAATACGCTCTAACCCAAGTGCCTCTACTGTGAAGAAGTGTGACGGTACATTGGTATTTGCCTTAATAAAATATTCATGATGGCTTGTCCGTACATAAAAAGCTTCGTTAATATCACCGCCGCTTACACTTTGCATCACCTTGATAGGGCCAGGGTCATTTAGTTGTTCAAGTGCTCTTTGAATGACTGGCTTCATAAGAACCTCCTCTTTCTTACAATAACTTAAAACCCTAAAAGTTGAAATAGTGAAATAATTTTAGTTAACCATGTTATTCGTTTGTTTGTTGATCACGATCCTGTTTTATGTAAAGGAGATTCCGAGTTTATTTGCGTCCTAAACTTAAAAATAGGGAAGGGTCCCCGATTATTTTGGGATTTAGACTGATCGGATTTGCTTAAATGGACCACTCACCATATCCTATACCGTACAGCTGGAAAGTCTGATTAAGAAAAAAAGCCAGAGCAGCGTTATAGAAACTGCTTTGACTTTCCGTGGAAAAATATGCTTAATGTCATCAACGAATGGTTCTTAATGATAGAACGGCGGTGCTTCTAAATCATTCAGGTTTTTCTCATAGGCATAAATCGTGTTAATATCTCGGAACCCCAACTGTTGATAGAGCTGTTCAGCCTGGGTGTTTTGATTGCGGACAGATAAGGTCACTGCATCGACTCCATAGACGTAGAAGGCATATTGTAGAGCGTGCTCGATTAACTTTGTCCCGATCCCTTCGCCACGGTCATTAGGCTGAACATTCACAAAACAAATCTCTCCCTCGGAGGCAGTGATCGTTTCATAATAAAGGTACCCGACAAGATGTCCATTCTCCATGTAGCCAAAAAGCCTATTTTCGTCTTGTTGAGCATGTTGAATCATTTCTTCGGTCGTGTAATAAGCCCCTGCTGGATGAAGCACATGTAATGATTCAAAATCGCTACCTGATCGTTCAGATATATGTGTGCTTTTCTCATGTGAAGGGGAGAATTGCGAGCGATGCATGGCTAACGTTTTTTCAATGTTATACAACGTAAAGTCATGCCGTTCCGCAAAAGAAACTAAAGGTTGATTCGCTTTGAAACAAGCTACCTTTACACTATCAAAATGGAGCATAAGGGTAAGGGAAGCTTTATCCCATAGCTGTTCAATCACATCAGTGTTTTCTCCTTTAGTAAAAGGCCCAAGCAAACGAGCAAGATTTTGATCGAAGAAAGGGAGAATCCCAATAAAGCCAATGATCTCATCCTGGTCCCAAGCTACATAGGCAAGGGGTTCCTGAAATTGTGTCAATGTCCAGATTTGTTCAAAAATCTCATTTGGATCTGAAGCAAGCCAGGCAACAAAGTGTTTATCTTGTTCGTTCATGGAGTGAAGCCACTGAGCGATGGTGTGTAACTCTTTTACCTCTAATTCACGGATCTGCATACGATCACCTTTTTTCCTTTTTAATCAAATCATGCCACAAAAATAAAGAAAAACCAACCAGCAAAGAGGCTGGTTGGTGAACGGATGAAAAAAGTTAGTTTTTCTTAGGTCCTTTCCCGTTATTCTCTTTGAACTCAACTTCATATTCAAAAGGAACAGGAATTGTGCTATCTAGTGGTGCAGCATAATACGTAGTCATGTACGTTTTTCCTTTTCTAAAGGCTTGTTGAAGTTCCAATGCTTCCTCGTCGGTCACGTTGAATGGATCAACTTCAATGACTTGGAATTTACCATTGTTCTTCTCTTTGATGAACGTCACACCATAGTTTACGTATTCCTCTTTCAGCTGAGCTTCAGACATAAAGTCCTCTGTGCTCGTTCCATCGTAGCTAAGTCCGATTTCAGGGATGGAAATATCATCAATGAACCAGCCTGAATCATTATAGCCCCAATCCGTAAGATAACGGAAGGAGATTAGCACTTCTTCTCCAGCATATTCAGATAGATCAAACGCTTCTTTTTGGAAATCTTCATAGTGTCCTGTGAACCCAGGAACATTTTCTTTAATCGTAGGATAACCATTTTCAACGACATCTGACCGGGTATTTTCGTTCTCTAACGATGTCCACGTTTCCCCATTATCTGTGGAAACTTGAACCATTCCGAAATCCCATCTTTCTTCAATATCGATGAAGTTATCAAATGTAAGTGTAGCCTCATTAACGCCGGTAAGATCAGCATCGAAAATCATCTTGTTATCGAGTTCATTCCCTTTACCAGCCCAGTACACTTGATCATCACTGCCTAGTGGGTCTTGGACGGACTCCCATTGTAGTGGAAGGAAGTCGATCCCGTTAAACTTGAAGTTCTCAACATTTTGGTTTGGTGCGAAATTAAACTCTTTAAAATCCGTACCCCATGCAGGGACACCGTCTTTTTCATACGTTTTTGCCTTTTCAAAATTCACGGTAAAGCCGCGTTCGCTGCCATCTTCTACTGGAATTTCACGTAAATCGATGTTCTCGAAACCATATTTCCCGCCTTTAAACTTGTCATCGTCGACGACAAGGGCAGTGGAGAAATCCTGGTACACTTCATTGAAGGTTACATTTAGACCAAAGTCTTTATAGGCTTGCTCAAAACTAGCAATACTGTTCTCCTCATCAACAGCTACATGGCGAATGAACTCTTGTCCGAATCTTTCATAGTTATAGACGGTAAACAGTTGCACTAAGGCATAGTCAGCAATCGTTTCGGGCCCAGTGGCTGCATTTACATGCTCGTCCCAGCTTGTTAAGGAGTTTTCAGGGTGGTCAAGCAAGAAGTTGATACTATTTGTTCCAAGACCATATCCACCAAGAAATTCTGAAAACGTGGACATTCCTTCATTCAACCATGTTGTTTCATCACCGTCATTGTCAGCGTGAATTAAGTGCTGCAGTTCGTGAATTGTGGTTGCGAAAAATGTACTTTCTAGTCTTTCTTCCCAATCGGCGGAATCGATGGAAATAATGTTACGGTCCGTATAATTTTCGAGTGTTTGCCAGAAGAATCCTGCGACGAAAAATGGATAATCTGGGTTGTTAAAGTTTTCATCAGGAATATTACTGACATGAATCATGACTTTGTCGCCATCACCTTCGTAATATCCTTCAGGGACAAGACCCAAATCCTCAAGTTGGGCATTTGTTCCGTCAAGTGAATCAGGCATGCCAAAGAAATCAGTAGCTTTTGGATAAATGTTAGAGTCAAATTCAGCAGCCATCTTGTTCACTTGTTCTTGGGTCACCACATGTGGATCACGTGGGTCACCTTCACCAAAGGATAGGTCATTGGCTACCCAGATCTCTACATGCTCACCAACACTGCGTAACGTGTACTCTTGGAATGCTAAGTTACGGTCAAGAAATAACTTGGTTTCCCCTTCCTCGTATGTAGAGGTAGAATTATCCTCATTAGATTCTGAGGACTTAGCTTCATTAAAATTAACCTCTTCAGCAGCTTCTTTTATTTCCTTAACTGCTTTCTTTTGAAACTCTTCACTTTGTGATTTCTTTTCAAGCATTCCATCAATATCAACCCGATCCCCATACCGCTCAACGTTCCAGTTGCTGTAATCAGCGCTTGAATCGGCATTTGCACTTACACCCGATGCTGTAGGTGCAAGCAAAGAAAGCGATAACGCGCCGACCGACAGTAAAGCTGTCATCTTATTCTTCATGTAGAAGTACCTCCCCCAATTATTTAGTCCCCTTAGAACCATCTTCTATTATAAAGGCAGAGTGAATAATTTTCAAAAAATTTAGAATAGTAAATTAGGATGATATTTACGACAAAAGAATCAGAAGTCATCATTCGAAAGTCCCTTTTGAACTCGAAGCGTTGCATATATTGTCGAATGAGAAGCCAACTCTTTTTAAGGTTGATGAATTTCTAATAAGGGTAAAGAAGACAACATACAACCTATAGGAAATGGGGGAGGGGAATGAACAGCCAGTTGAAATACATATCGCTTTACCGTATCACAGTAATCGTTTGGATGGCAGTGAAATTTTTATTGCAAATTTTTTGGTTTCATAAAATACATCGTATATGGGATCAAGATACAAAAGATAAGTGGAAAGAGTTGCTTGAAAAACAGGCATGGGAATATAGAAGGAAAGCCATTGAACTTGGCGGGCTGCTGATTAAGTTTGGGCAATTTCTTAGTTCGAGGGCAGACCTGCTTCCACGTTTATTTATTAAGGAGCTTGAAGGATTAGTTGATCGAGTCGAGCCTACTCCATTCCATTACTCCGAGCAGATGATAGAGCAAGCGTGGGGAGGTCCTATTGATGAACAGCTCAAATCAATTGATAAGACACCGGTAGCTTCCGCATCCATCGGGGATGTGTACCGTGCCGTATTACATGATGGAACCCCTGTAGCAATCAAAGTCCAGCGCTATCGCGTGAACGAGATTTTTAAAGTCGATTTCAAAGCATTACGGATGGTCTTCTTTATTATAAGAACATTTACGAGATATGGAAAAAAGGCTGACTTACCGGCCTTGTATAAAGAGGTCGTCACAGTCATTACGAATGAACTGGATTTCACTCTTGAGCTTTCAAATGCCAATCGTTTTAAAAGAAGATTTAAAGATTTCCCTTCTGTTTACATTCCCGACTACTACAAAGAAATATCCACCAAACGTGTTCTCGTAATGGAATGGATTGAAGGAGCGAAAATAACGGATCTAGCTTTTATGAAGAAACATCAGATCAGTCCAGAGAAAGTAGCCAAAACTTTGTTTGAACTATGTGTCGAGCAATATTTATTTTCAGGGATGTTCCATTCAGATCCCCACTCGGGAAATTTAATGATCCGATCTGATGGAACAATTGTAGTCATTGATTTTGGTATGGTTGGTGTGATGAAACAGACAGAGGCGGATTCTATTCGATCAATGGTGCAAGGGTTTATTTTAGAGGATTACGATCGTGTGATTCGTGCACTGATTGAAATGGATTTTTTACTAGCGGATGCAGATATTGAACGTGTGAAAAAGTTAATTAAGCAAACAACTGATTTATATTTAGAGGGCGGTTTCGGAAAACTGGATGCGAATAAAATGAATGACATCATGGATGAACTGCAATCTTTTATTAAGGAACAGCCGATCCAACTTCCAGCAGACTATGCTTTTCTAGGAAGGGCAACATCGATTGTTGTGGGGGTATTAATGGCCATTTATCCGCAGGTCGATTTAGTAGATTGGGGCAGACCCGTGCTTAAACGGTGGATGTCAGGGGAAAGTTCACGTGCTTCCTTTTATAAAGAGATTATCAGTGAATCAGCTAAGCCCCTTCTTTCACTTCCACGAGCATTGATTCGCTATTTAGAGGATGGCAACAAGCAAAGGGAGTGGGAGCGTACTCAACATCAGAAGAAACTTTTTCATCAGTTTTATTTGTTTTACGGGATGATGGCTTTTTTACTCATGACGTCAGGGGGAGTTTCGGCCCTTTATGCAATGGTCCGTGACATTCGTCTATTTTTAACAATGGGGATCGTTCTTTGTGGACTAGGTGTTATAGGAATGCTTGTTGTGGGAATCAGTCACATTCGTATGATAAAAAAATAGTAAACACAACAATGAGGAGGAGTAAAAAGTGAGAAGTTTATTAAGACAAGGTTTTTACCTCGGGTTAGGTGCAGCTGGAAGTGGGAAAGAGAAGTTTGAAAAAAGGTAAATGAAATGGTAGTCGTCAAAGGTGATGTAAATCCCACTGAAGCAAAGGATATCTTAAATGACTGGGTAACAAAAGGTGAACAAACAAACGAGGAGTGGAATGAACAATCCCAAGCAAGAATACAAAGACAATTGAAGAAGCTTGGATTTGTAACGAGAGAAGAATATGAACAATTAGAAGAAGGCTTGAACGTCTAGAAAAGCGGGATAACTAAAGTGGGTGTTTTTTCTACGGGTACTAAGTCATGATAGGAATCCTACATGTTTTAGCTGTTGATATATGGGAAATGGTTATAACAAAGATAGGTTTGAGGGTGAGAGGGAAAAAATAAAACAGTAAAGGTTGAGTGGTATGAAGAAATTATTTCCTTTGCTTACACTTGTTTTGCTGAGCGGTTGTAATTTACGAGTCTTAGACCCAGCTAGTGATTCGGCGGAAAAAATAACCGATTTGATTTATGTAAGTTTCGCGATCATGATGCTCGTATTGGCGGTCGTTTTCGTTTTATTTGTTTTGTTCATAAGGAAGTATAAAGAAAGACCAGAAACGTCTGACTACATACCAAAGGAAAAAAAAGAAAATAAGCTGCTTGAAGTGACCTGGACGGTTATTCCTTTTCTTTTGCTAGCTATCTTGGCTGTACCGACTGTCAAAGCGACTTATGATATTACAAGCAAAATGTCTGATTTGAGTGAAAGCGAGCCAGAGGAGGCGGTGGTCGTTGATGTGGAAGCGAAGCAATTTCGCTGGGAATTCACCTATGAGAATGGGAAAACAACGATTAATGAACTTGTCTTACCTAAGGATCAAAAAGTTACATTTCGGCTAACATCAACGGACGTGATCCATTCTTTTTGGATTCCACGTTTAGCAGGCAAAATGGATGTGCGGCCAAATAAGGAAAACAGGCTTTCCTTTGTCCCGCGTGTCACTGGAACTTTTCAGGGGAAATGTGCTGAATTCTGTGGTACCGGACACGCGAATATGCGCTTTGAAACAAAAGTAGTGACTCAAGAGGAGTTTGAGAGCTGGTTGGCAACAGAGTGATAGTATCGTGAATAGAGGTGAATAGACTATGAATCTACCATTGATTGGACAAGTACCTTCTGATGTGGTGGCAGCATGGATTTTTTCAATATTGGGTGGTATTGTACTCTTTTTATGGGTGACGAAGAAACAAAAATGGCCTGTCGTATTCGAATATATGAGAACAACCCACCATCGTAAAATTGGAACGATGTATATCTTGTTTGCGATTGTCTTTTTCTTTAGAGCCGGGATAGATGCTTTGTTTATAAGAACACAACTATCTGTGCCAAATAACGATTTCTGGGTATTTCAAGGCGATAAATACAATGAGGTTTTTACAACCCATGGAACGATTATGATCTTTTTCGTGGCCATGCCGCTGCTGATCGGTTTAATGAATGTCGCTGTACCGCTGCAAATCGGAGCTAATGATTTAGCCTTTCCCTACTTAAATGCCGTAAGCTTTTGGCTATTTCTTGCGGGCGGAATTATTTTCAATATGTCCTTTTTCTTTAATGCAGCACCTAACGCAGGGTGGACAGCCTATGCCCCGCTATCTACCGATACCTATTCACCAGGACCGAACATCAATTACTACATATTTGGGTTGCAAGTATCGGGACTTGGAACAATATTTACAGCGATTAACATGATTGTAACCATCGCCCGTTTAAAAGCCCCAGGGCTGAAATTAGCACGTATGCCGCTATTCTCATGGTCAACACTTGTGACATCCTTTCTCATTCTTATCGCGTTTCCTGTTTTAGCCATCGCTTTATTGTTGTTAACCTTTGACCGATTTTATGGGACATCCTTCTTCGGAGGGGAGATGGGATCACCTGTCTATTGGCAGCATTTGTTCTGGATATTCGGCCATCCGGAAGTTTATATTCTCGTACTGCCGGCCTTTGGTATATTTTCTGACGTGATTTCAACCTTTTCTAGACAAAGAGTCTATGGTTACACATCAATGGTGATCGCCCTGGCCCTGATTGGTTTACTCGGCTTTATGGTTTGGGCCCATCACATGTTCACAGTCGGACTCGGTCCGCTTGCGAACTCTGTCTTCGCCATTACAACTATGCTGATTGCGATTCCTACAGGGATCAAGGTATTTAACTGGTTATTTACGATGCGAGGCGGTGTCGTAAGAATAAAAACCCCGATGTTGTTTGCGCTCGGCTTTATCCCGACCTTCGTCATGGGTGGGGTAACAGGAGTAATGCTCGCTGTAGCTGCAGCCGATTACCAGTATCACGACTCTTATTTTGTCGTTGCCCATTTTCACTATACGATGGTTGGAGGTACGATCTTAGGGGCCTTTGCCGGAATTTATTATTGGTATCCGAAAATGACCGGGAAAGTTCTTGATGAAACACTTGGACGCTGGCATTTTTGGCTATTCGTTATCGGTTTTCACCTTACCTTCCTGCCGCAGCATTTCGCAGGACTGAACGGAATGCCGCGTCGTGTTTATACCTACACATGGGAGGATGGCCTGTTTGTTTTTAACTTCATAAGTACCATTGGAGCGTTTTTAATGGGGATAAGTATGCTATTCGTCATCTGGAATCTTTATAAAACCCATCGATTTGGTAAAAAGGCTGAAGGCGATCCATGGGACGGGCGGACCCTTGAATGGTCAGTGGACTCCCCGGCCCCTGAGCATCCCTTTAATCCGATGCCTAAAGTCAAGACAATCGATTCCTTTTGGTACAGCAAAATAGGGAAGGCGAAGCTTGAAGATGCAGAAGAACCGAGACCGTCCCCCCGATTGCCGTTGAGAGCTATCAGCCTGTCACGCTGGCGGGAATTATGATCGTGCTTAGTATTGCTTTTGTCTACAATTGGATTTGGCTGCAAGTGATTTTTGGCATCACCGTTTTCATCTTTTTTATTGTCCGTTCGTTAACGGATGAACGGAAAACAGCCTACAGAGAGGAGGCGGAGAAATGAGCCAGTCAGCGTCTCAGACTTTATTTGGTGATAAACGGTTAGGTTTCTTCATTTATTTAGGAGTAGAGGCTGTCATGTTTGCGACATTGTTTGCCACCTATATTATTTTTACTCCTGCTTCACAAGGGGCCGCTCCTTCAGAAGTATTTGAGCTGCGTTCTGTTGTATTGGCATCCGTATTTCTACTGTCCAGCAGTGGGACATTGCTCATCGCGGAAAAAGGCTTAGAAAATGGGGATCGAATGAAGATATGGATGGGGCTGATCACAACGTTTCTGCTCGGTGCCGTGTTTTTGGGATTAGAAATCCATGAATTCTATAAATATGTGCATGAGGGCTATGTCATATCAATGAATAATTTTCTGGCCTCCTTCTATGTTCTCGTCGGGCTGCACGCCTCCCACGTAGCTTTTGGACTTGGCTGGATGATTCTGCTCATGCTTCAATTGAAACGGGATCTACCTAAGGCGTTATTTGAGGAAAAACAAAAGATATTCAGTTACTATTGGCATTTCGTTGATTTTATTTGGGTCATGATCATTATCTTCGTATATGCACCTTATTTCTTTTAGCATCAAAAAAGCGACTAGTCTTAAGCAAGCTAGTCGCCTTTCTTTGGAAAAATCAAGGATTGGGTAGAATCAAGCTCGTTTTGGGCAGAATCAAGCGATTTTGGTCAGAATCAATGAATTTCAGTTATAATTCTTTCCATTTTAGTCAGAATCCTTTTTAAAGAGGGAAGAATAATCTCGCACTAAAAGAAGGACCAGTTTTCTGGTTTTTGTGGCGAGTCAAAAAGCCGCTTCACTTGTCCGGCCTGACCTTCTGACCCTTTTATCTCAGCTCTTTTATAACGTGAAAGGGTAGATAAGGACACACACCCCATTAAAAGAGAAGAGAGGTCGGCAATCCCGATAGCGACACGGACCCCATCGCCAAGGTCATCACACATTTGAGGTTTTCCTTGTTCAAAACGGTAGGAATAAGTTGTCGGCTCCGTATCCGTAAGGGTGTCTTCCACATCGAAATGCACCGTAACCGTTTCAGAACCAAAAGAGTGTTCACTGATGTATTTCATGAATAGGGGAAGGTCGACGATGCGATACATCACACCTGTTCCTCGTTTATGTGTTTCATGATACAAACGGAAGATAAGATCCTCGGTAACGTTTCTCGGATCATCCAATAAAAAAGCCAGCGAGTCATCATATGTCGGAAACACGATGGATCGTACTTGATCCTTTTGGTTATGAAGAAAATTAATAAGAGATTGAAAGGCTTCATCTGTCCGTGTGAACCAGTCGGTAACATGCAGGTCGTGACGTAAGAAAGTATCACCTGTCTCTCGCTTAAATTGATAGATCATGTAGCCTTCGAGTCTTCCGTTGTTCCGGCAGCCAATTGCATCAGTATGCTCCATAGCCACGTGGCGAAATTCATAGTCATCTTTATTACAGGCGCCGTGGGTTTCTTCGGCCCATTCATTGTAAAAACGTTGGATTTCCTGCTGATTCTCAAGACGGGTCGCTGTGACTACATTTTCAAAATAGGGAAGTTGACCTGGTGAAAATTGGTAGACACTGAGTTGTGGTCCAAATCCGAAACCCATTTTTCGATAAAAGTCTGGACGAAAAGGGTACAAATGGACAAGCGGATAACCTTCATTTTGCGCCTGTTCGATGACGTGTGTGACCATTTGTTTAGCTATGCCTTTTTTCTTATATGGAAGGTCAACGGCAAGTGTACCTAAACCAGCAGATGGAACCGTTTGGCCATATACATTCATTGGAATAGAGTAGTGGATATAGCCTGCAACGAGATTGTTTTCTTCATACACACCTATATGGCTAATTCGATCATATTGATCCATTTTCTCACGATGTTCGGTAGCCTTTTGCTTATCTTCTGCTGTATTCAATCCCATCCCTGGGTAGCAGCGGCTTTGAATATCTGTGAATGAAGCGAAATCTGATAATGCTTTGATTTCCATAAAAAACCTCTCCCTTCTATCTAATATAGTAATCTACTCATGGATGAAAGGAAAGCATGTTCGTCGAGAGACTGAAAAAGTCTGACCCGGAAACAGGTTAGGGAAGAATCTTTTTCAATTAAGGCAGAATCCCAGGAGTTTTGGGCAGAATTGGAGATCTGTCAATATAGTGGACATTCATAGACCGGTATTTGAACCATTCTTTTTCTTCCGCGCGTCCTCTTTCGAGACGCTTGGATGCCTCCGCCTAAAGGAAAGAATCAAAAACCAATTCATTCCTTTAGGCAGAGGACATTTGGTTCTTTTTGAGCTTTTTATCATGGTTCATTTTATAGCTCTTTTCTTTTTCTAACGGAGTTAAATAGTCCAATGTAGAATGGATTCGTTTTTGGTTATAAAAATTGATGTAAAACTGAATGGCTAGTTTGGCTTCTGCTTTTGTCTCATAAACATGTTTGTACAGGTATTCTTTTTTCAGAGAGGCAAAGAAACTCTCTGCACATGCATTGTCGTAGGGGTTTCCCTTCCGACTCATACTTATGGTCGCTCCTGCCTCCTTAAGTGTATCTAAATAAGCCTTAGAACAGTACTGAGAGCCACGATCTGAATGGTGAATCCAACCCGACTTAGGGTTACGAATGGCCAAAGCCTTTTCTAAAGCTTTTAAGCACAGGGTGTGATCCATATGATCGTCTAACTGATAACTTATGATCCGTCGGGAAGCAAGATCAATAACAGGATTCAGATATAAAAAGCCTTCTCCTGTGTGAATATAAGTAATATCAGTAGCCCAAACCTGGTCTGGGGCCTCTGGAAGAAAGTCACGGTTTAAATGGTTTGAGTGAATGGTTTCATCGTGATCAGAGTCTGTCGTATTGATGAACTTTTTAGGTGGTGTGGCATAAAGGTCCAGTTCTCTCATTCGATTCGTCACTTTCTTTTGAGAAACCTCCACCTGATCCACTTCTCGAAGCATAAAGTGGATGCGAGGGCTGCCGTAACACCCATAATTATCATGATAATGGAAGAGGATCCGTTCATCGATATAACGGTTCCAAGCCTCTCTTTCCGTTTCTTCTCTGTCCAGACGATTCAAATAATCATAATAACCAGATTTAGACACACCAAGAACTTGGCACATCCTCGAAATGGTGTGTTCGTGTCGGTGTTCATGAATGAACTTGAACTTCACTACTTTTCCTGATTGAAGATGTGCATGGCCTTTTTTAAAATGTCGACTTCCTCCTGGAGCTCTACGTTACTTTTTTTCTCTTTTTCATACATTTCCTTGTACTCAGAGGCGGTCAACAGTTGATTCTGTGCTTCTTTTTCTTCCTTCTTTTTTTGGTCACGATACTCCGTCTTCCATCTTTTAAGGTTACCGTAGGGAATATCGAGTTTCTGACTAAGGTCCGTCATTTTGTGTCCGTCCAATTCCATTAACTTCACAACATAAAGCTTAAACTCAGGGTCATAATTTCTGTACTTTTGGGTCAATGTGAACACGTCCTTTAATGCTTTGTGATGATTAAAACATGGTTCAATACTAGTGTCCACTTTTTATACTAACTCTAGAATTTCTTTCAATTTGGAAAGAATCCTTTGTGACTTCGTTAGAATTAAATAGATTTTGGACAGAATCTCTCCAGATATGGACAGAAAGATGAAAAAGGGAATGTTCATCTAAGGGAGCTTCCTATACGATAAACCCCTAACATAAGCAAAAAGACGAGCAAAGCAAGTAAAGATAAGTGGACGTAATACCAGCCCCCTTCACCCAAATAATCTAACGGAGTCGCAGCGGCGGGCGGGCCACTAAGATAAAGGTAGTTTGATCCAATCAGCTTATTAACAAACCCAATCAGAATGGAGTAGAGAACAAGATAGCTGTACGTTTCAAATAGGACTCGTCGGTTAATAGAAACATGAGTTGTGACAATCAGAAATAGACTTGCCCATGTAATCGCCATATGATGCAGGAAGAACTTCCAGAAGCGGAAATGCTCATAGCCATGAGGGATATCTGGAGTGATTAGTGCAAGCAGGGCTGGGGCAATTCCAATGAAAAAGTTGATTTGAATAAGTTTTTTGTTGTAAGTGAGCAGTCCAATCATTGCGATCAGGGAAGCGACCCCACACAAATGCAGTGGTAGATGTTCCGCAGGGGAGAATACTTCATTAGCTACCGTCCATACTTGATAGCTGACTTCGCAGGTGACGAGTAGGAAGAATAATACCCACCTTATCCAATCGTGAATGCGTGTTCCTTTTTTAATACGTGAAGAAGACAGCCATAATCCGATCATTCCAATGCTGAATATCACAAGCATGATTAAGTGGGCAGTTCCAAAGGCATGAAAAGGCTGATCGATCCATGGGCCGAACCATTGTTTCATCAATACACATCCTAGTGATTCTAGTTTTGCTGTGCTATGATTCTATTATACAGACGTTATAGAAAGAGGGGTATCATGCGTAAGGTTAACTGTTTCAAATGTAAGCATTTCTTTACTACATGGAATCCGCAGTTTCCCAGGGGATGCAAAGCTTATGGGTTTAAAGGAAAAGAAATGCCTTCTGATCTAGTTTTGAAGACAACGGGAACGAGCTGTATGCAGTTTGAGTCTAAGTCTAGTCCATCCCAAAAACCATACTCATCGCCACATTCACATATAGATATCAGGATGTAAATAAAATGTAATTGCTATTGTTTGTCGTTCTTCATTTAAATGTATGATATGCTGAAAAATATTTAAATAGAATGAAAGGAGATGAAGATATGGCAAGAGAGAAATGGGGGACGAAGCTCGGCTTCATGCTGGCGGCCTTAGGTTCAGCTGTAGGATTAGGTAACATTTGGCGTTTCTCTTTCGTAGCAGGAAATAACGGAGGAGGCGCTTTTTTACTTTTATACATTGCTTTTATTATTGTAATCGGCGTGCCGCTCCTATTAACGGAAGTTAGTATTGGGCGAAAGGCGCAGAGTGATGTAGTCGGCTCCTTTAAAAAGCTTGCCCCAGGTACACCCTGGTTTTTATCTGGATTTTTTGGAGTTATAAGTGCATTTTTAATATTAGGCTTTTATAGTGTTGTCGCGGGCTGGTCGATTTACTACTTCTGGAAGTATGTAACCGGCGAATTTTTCACCCAGCCAGCAGCAGGCTACGCTGCCGTATTCGGTGATTTTACCGCACATGCGTGGCATCCTGTTTTTTGGACGGCTATGTTTATGGCCTTTACGATCTTTGTCGTATTAGGTGGTGTGAATAAAGGTATAGAGTTTATCAACAAACTGTTTATGCCTATTCTTGCAATCATATTAATTGTTCTTGCCTTTTACAGTGTTTCACTTGATGGAGCAGCAGCAGGATTGAAGTTCCTATTTTATCCTGACTGGTCATCTCTCCGTGATCCATCGATCTATTTAGCTGCACTAGGACAGGCATTCTTCTCTCTCAGTCTCGGTATGGGTGCAATGCTGACATATGGCAGTTATTTATCGGGTGAAAATAAACTGCCTGGAGCAACGCTTGGAATCGGGCTTGTGGGAACAAGTTTTGCTGTGATTTCAGGTGTCGTCATTTTTCCGGCAGTATTTGCTTTTGGGATTGACCCAGCATCAGGGCCCAAGCTTGTGTTCATTACGCTCCCCGGAATATTTGAACAAATGCCTTTTGGCGGGATCATTGGAATTGTATTCTTCTTTGCCATTATTATTGCTTCTTTAACGTCATCTGTTTCGATGCTTGAAGTTCCTACCGCGTACTTCATGCGTATCTTTAAATGGTCACGTCAATTTACGACCATTCTCGTCGGTGCAACGATGTTTGTGATTGGAATTGTTGTTTCGTTAGGTTTCGGGGTTTGGTCTGGTATAACACCAATTGGTAATAACAACATTTTAGATTCGATGGACTATGTGGCATCGAATATTCTGCTGCCAATGGGTGGACTTTCCATGGCCTTGTTTGTAGGATGGTATTTTACTAAAGAACAAGCTTTACAAGCAGCTGATATGACGGACTCAGTCTTTGGGGGCGTGTGGTATAAGGTAGTTAAATATATCGCACCGGTTATGATTATACTCATCTTCTGCCAAGCTCTCGGGATTATCTAATAGACGTGGGCAATTTTTATAAAAGAGGAATATGTATGAGATGGCCGTATGATTTTTGTGTAAAATATTTTCTTGCAAAATTTTTCGATTGTTGAAAATGGGTTCCGTTATAAAAAAGGAGAAAGGTGGGGGAAACGACTCGCTTTTCGTGGGCGGGCGCCGAGCCTCCTCGCTTCGCTGCGGGGTCTCGCCAAATCCTGCACCACAGGGAGTCTCTCCGTTTCCCCACCACCTATGATCATTAAAATGAACGGAACCGCTCCTATCAGTTCGTGATAGGTGAGCCTGTGATAAGAAATCACTGTTTTAGGTGTTCCATTCCGGCAATCATTAGTATACATTTTCACTCTTACCTCCTTAACGTTTAGAGTTGTCATACGCACGACTTATAGTAGTGATGGCTGATAGCATGTCATCCCCTTCCCCCTGTCTCTGCTTTTAACAACGGAACTTATTCCAAACCTTTATTTATTTGATTGCCCTCTACAAGACATAAAGAATGGGGGCATGTTAAGATGATAGCGGAGATACTTTAATGTAGTGTCTGAGATACGGAAACATGAAAAAGGAGCAGTCAGATAATGGCTATAACGAATCAAACGATATTAAAAAAGATGTCGAGTGAAATTCAGGAAGCAATGCTGAATCATGGGGATGACCATAAAGTTCGTGAGCATATTCGTGCAGTTAAACTGCTGTCTGATCTCGTATTAGAAGAAGGATCGGATTCCAAGCAGACTACTGCGGGGGCGGTTCAGGAACCGACTGTTGAAGAAATCCGGAAAATGATGGGGGCCGATAAGCCTGTACAAAAAGCACCCAAGCCGGAATCCGGCTTAAACCATGATGAGGCAAATGGGAAGTCGATTTTTGATTTTTAAGGGGTGGAACAAATGAAACTGTTTTTAATACTTGGTGTGCTGAATGGATTTTTATCTGTTGCGCTAGGAGCATTCGGGGCACATGGATTGGAAGGAAAAGTTTCCGAAAAAGGGTTAAGCCAATGGAGTAAAGCAGTAGACTATCAAATGTTCCATACGATGGCACTGCTTGTGACAGGGTTATTAATGAGCAAAATCCAGACCGGTATGATGACGAGTGCGGGATGGTTCTTTTTTATAGGAATCCTACTATTTTCAGGTAGTTTATACATTTATGCACCGACTGGGATTAAGACCTTTGCAATGATTACGCCGCTTGGTGGATTGTCATTTTTGATCGGCTGGATCCTGCTTGGTTACGCTATTATCAAACATATTTAAAAATAGAGAATCGTTACGAAAATGAACAGAACGATAGCACGCAGCAGCTGACTTATGCATGAGATCAGTTGCTGTTTTTTTAATTCAATAAATGCTTCGATGGCTAAGCCGGCTGCTAAAATGTAAAACATAAACAAAATAATCCATTGATGCCCTAGGTTGAATAGAGCAATTATGGCTAGAACAACTGCTACAAGCAATGTCGCCAACTGCAGCTTATAGTATTGTTCATAGGGGTGTTTCATAACATCACCCTCTTTAAAATAGAATGATGCAGGAAACCCACTATGTGATAGTGGGTTTCCTACATTTACTAACGTGGCGGGTACTGGCTCATTCCCTGTGATCCATAGGGATAGCTGTAGTTAATTTCACCTTGGAATGTAATGTAATCTAAGTAAATCATGAGCAGTAAATAACGCTTGCCTGATTCAGGGTCACTTAAGATGATATGGTCACGACCGGCAGCTTCAATGATTCCTCTGAAGACTTGAGCGTTCCACTCTTCATTGTTCTCAAAGGTCATGTAAACCGTTGCTCTTTTACCTTCATTTAAACGTAAAATATTTTCGATGTAGGATTCTTGCATGGGAAGCATTCCTTGAGGGTTGACTCCACCACTTTGCTGAACTTGAGGCATTGGTGGAACTTGCATCCCTCCTTGCTGTCCTTGAGGCATTCCTTGCATTTGTCCCCCTTGCATGTATGGGTTAGCGTTGGCGTTGACGTTACCTCCTTGATTTGATGCTCGTGCGGCTTGATAGTAATGTAAGTAAGGATTTCCTGGATAGTAGGGGTTCGGCTGTTGTTGTGCCCCTTCTTGTTTCCCGGATTGTTCATTAGCCAATGTAATCACTCCTTATATTATTAATAAGCTTTTGGACACTCGGAGCTAAGAGGTGCATAGAAGCAATGTGATTTGTATCTTCCTACGTTCCATTGTCCAAACCACTGGGCTGGGCAGCTCCCTGGCGGCTTGAAAAACCAGAGGGAATTGGAAGCGGGGTGGTATCTGTTACCTTTGATTACCTTACGGGCAAGGGCAATATCCTGCTCACGTGCTCGTTGGTAAAAGTACCCCTTCTGTGTAGCCTCAAATCCTCCTGGGCTTTGAAAAACCATGTCTCTGATTGTGCTAATCTCAGTAAAATCTAGACAATGTACTCTTACACGGTTGACCCCCGTATTTCCAACCATTAACATGCCAAGTTTGCCATCACCTTCAGCCTCAGCCCTCATTAACCTAGCAAGCAGTTTTACACCTTTTTCGGTCTTAGGTATGACAGCCATCCTGTCACCTCGCTTTATACTTCATCAAAAGCTGACTCTTAATCACTATATTCAACTGCCTGTATGTTATGAATGTAAATATTAAAAAAGTGGCGGAGATGGTGTATCATTTACTGTAAGAAAAAGTAAAAGGGAGAGGGAATCATGATGCATATTTTATACCTTGAAGATGATACCGAAATAGGGGAATGGGTCACGCAAAAGCTCACGGAGCGTAACTACAAGACTACATGGCTCACATCGGGGATTGATCTTCCTGAAAATTTCAGCTTGTATGACCTGGTCATATTAGATGTGATGCTTCCGGGGCTCGATGGTTTCTCGATAGGCCGTCGTGTGAAAAGAAATGACTCGACCATTCCAATCATTATGCTTTCAGCCCGAACCTCAATTGATGATAAATTAGAAGGGCTTGAATTCGCTGACGATTACATGACAAAGCCTTTTCATCCGGAGGAATTGATTAAGAGAATCGAGGTGCAGTTAAGAAAGTATGAACGATCTACGGAGCAAACGATCCGAATAGGCCATTTAAATATTGAGCAACATGTCATTATGAATAGAGAAACGAACGAAGAAATTATTTTGACAGGGAAGCAATTTTACATATTCCGTTTTTTCCTTAAGCATTTAAACCAAATCTTAACAAAGGAACAATTATATGAGGGGGTATGGCAGGAGCCTTATCGTGAAGGCGATAAGGTGTTAATGGTCCATATCAGACATTTAAGGGAAAAAGTAGAGAAAGATCCGTCCAATCCCATTATTATTGAAACAATACGCGGAATCGGCTATCGGGTGAGAGCATGAAGAAATGGCTAAAATCGCTGCAAGCAAAATATTTACTCCTTATCTTGCTTGCTTTCCTTGCATTGCCTATATCTTTCCCGTTTGTATCTATGGTTGTCTACCTACCAGCCACCCTTTTGGAAGAACCGAATGAGCCATATGGAAACCATTCGACCTTTGAAGCTAGGTGGAATAAAGAAGCAGATGCCTTAAGCGGGGCGGAAGATGAGCAGGTGAGTGCACGGCTTTATGAACTGTACGAGGAGTTTCCAGATGCATCCATGTTTTGGGTGAACGAACAGGGAGAAACAATGGAAACCGTAAATTATGAGGACTCATTGCCTGAGCAATGGTCATCGTCATACACTGTTCAATTTATGAAAAACAACTATGACAATGATCCGTTTACTGTCGTTTCGTTTATTGGGGAGTCAGAAGAAAATCAAGGTTTCATGGTAGTCCAGCTTGATCGTGAATTCATCGGCCCCCCGATTACACAATTAAGCAGTTTTTACAACTACGTCTTTGGTGCTGTTATCCTCTTGTTTATGAGCGTATTTGTTTTTCTATCATGGCTATTTTTTAAAAAGTTCCATAAGAGGCTTGTAAGATTGCAAGATGCAATGGAACGAAAAGGAGAAGCGGGTATTCCTTTCCCCGTAAAAAGGTCGAACGATGATGAAATCGGTCAACTGGAAGAAAGTTTTAATCATATGATCCATGAGCTCGAAGAAAGTCGGCAGCGCGAGCAACAAGAAGAGAAAATCCGTCGGGAATTGATTGCTAATTTGTCCCATGATTTGCGTACGCCATTGACGACGATCAGAGCAGCATTGAATGGGGTCAGCCCGGAAGTAACAAGTGAACAGGGGCGGAACAAGTTACTGTCCGTCAATAATAAAATCGACTATGTGAGTGAACTGATCGATAATTTATTTTCATTCACCCTTTTGACAGGGAAAAAGTACCCTTATCATCCAGAAAAAATGGAGATGAACCGTTTTATTAGAGAAACAGCTGCACACTGGTATCCAGCGTTAGAAGAGCATGAGATAGAGGTCGATGTGCAAACATTAGATACGCCAATTTATTGGAATGTTGATCCCAAGTGGATGGAGCGCGTGTTTGATAACCTTTTGCAGAATCTTGTGAGGTATGCCTCTGATGGAAGGTATGCTGGATTGGTCGTCACCCATGATACGATAACGGTTGAGGACAACGGTCCAGGGATGGAAAGAACTGCAGATCGGCAGGGGGCAGGAATCGGTTTGTCGATTGTTGAATTAATGACCCGGGAAATGAATGTGAAATTAGCGATAGAAACCAATAAACAAGGTACAAAAGTGAATATCACTAAAAAGGACGCCGATGCTTAAACAGCAGGCGTCCTATTTTAACAGCAGGGAGCGGATAAGGAAGTAGAAAGTCACCCCTAAGGTTCCTCCAAGCGTAATAATCATGGGCCATAATCCTAGACTTTCCTGATAACCGAGGCCGATCTGAATGCTGGCCCAAGTTAAATAAGAGAAGGTTAGAACAATGACGAGTTTTAACATACTCAGCATCAGCACGGCATTTTTATATTGAGCTCCGGCGTTGTTTTCATTTATATTGACGATGTAATTATGCACGTGAGGATATTTTTCAAGCATTGTAAAGGTTACCCAGATGAATAGAGAAATAATAGGAAGAGCCACAACAGACCACTTCCCACCATATCGATCAGGTTCTCCACTTACACTAAAATGAACAGGTATGGTATCGGGGATGCGAGTCCAGACGATAAACAAATAAATAAAGGCAACAACAATGGCGAGAAAGGAAAGCAGGGTAGAGAATTTTTCGAATGTAGAGGCAGGCAATTTAATTCGGGGTTGGTTTTTCATCGTGTGTTAACCTCCTTCATTATAATGTACGGATGAAACTTGTAAAAGGTTTCCTGAAATTTAAACCAAATTTAAACAAACCTTGAGTTTCATTTAAATAAGGGTGTGTAACATGGGTGTAGAGGTGATGAGTGGTGAATGAAACGATTATTCAAACCCATGGATTGTTAAAAACATTTAAACAGGCAAACGCAGTGGACCGTGTGGATATTACGATTAAAAAAGGGGAGATTTACGGATTCCTCGGTCCTAATGGCGCAGGGAAAACAACAACGATCAGAATGCTGCTGGGACTGATGAAGCCAAGTGGCGGAAGTATTCAGGTGTTTAACAAAGATTTAAAGAATCACAAGATTGATATTCTTCGCAAGGTAGGTTCTCTCGTTGAGTCCCCGTCCTACTATGAACATTTAAGTGGTAAAGAAAACCTGGAAACATTGCGAAAGCTTTTGCAAGTACCAAAGGAGCGAATTGACCATGTATTATCTGTTGTTCGTTTGACAAAAGATGCCCACAGGCTTGTGAAAGAATATTCGCTCGGCATGAAGCAGCGTTTAGGCATTGCTTCGGCCTTACTCGGAGATCCAGAATTGCTTATTTTGGATGAGCCAACGAATGGCCTTGATCCTTCCGGGATACATGAGATGAGGGAATTAATCAAATCGATGCCAGAAACGTATGGGATTACCGTGATGATCTCAAGCCATTTACTGAGTGAGATTGATCAGATGGCGACACAAGTTGGAATCATTTCGAAAGGAAGAATGATTTATCAGGATTCAATTGAAAAGTTAAGGAGCAAAGCTCGTCCGCACATTCGTCTGAGGGTAGGGAACGGGGCTGTGGCCAAATCGAAACTGCTTAAATCAGGATATGTGGTTGAGAGTGATGACGATTATATTTATATGGAAGATGGAAGAGATGAATACATTTCGGAACTTGTAGCCACATTGGTAAACCAGCGGATTCCTGTTTATCGCATTGAGGAACAACGCCAGTCTCTCGAGGATATTTTTCTGGATCTGACAAGGGAAGGGAGCGGGTCACATGCTGCCCATTCTGCGAGCTGATTTATTAAAAGTAAAGCGGAAATGGTTTTGGCTGCTTGTGTTCTTAGGGCCATTTGGGGTGATAGCTCTTCAAGGGGTGAACTATGGGGTACGCTATGACTGGATCATGCAGAATTACCCTGATCGATGGGGGACGTTAATTCAGTTCGTCAACATGTTCGTCTGTCCAGCCTTATTGTTAGGAATGGCGATTTTAGCTTCGCAAATCGCCTCGATTGAACATAAGCAAACCTCCTGGAAGCAACTATTAGCATTGCCTGTAAGAAGAAGAGATGTGTTTATTTCAAAATTTTTGATTACCGCAATGATGATCGGATTATCATCTATCTTATTGTTTATCGGAACAATTGTCCTTGGAGTAGTGTTGGGATTTGGCTGGAACTTTCCAATGGTCGCTATCCTGGAAAATAGCTTTTACCCCTTCCTGGCAGGACTTCCGGTTTTGGCCCTGCAGCTTTGGATGTCGATTGCAGCAAAAAATCAGGCTGGACCGCTGGCTATTGGCATTTTCGCTGCTGTTTTCTCAACCTATGCTTATGAAGCACCAGACTGGTTGATTTGGAAATGGCCGCTGATGTTCCCAGGAAAAGATCCACTTCCATTTGTAGGACTCGGCTTGCTAGTTGGATTCTTAATTGTTTTCGTTGGTGTACTTGATTTTAAGAGAAGGGATATTGCCTAATGCTGTTATCATTGCTTTCTTCAGAGTTTTTGAAAATAAGAAAAACGAAAGTCTGGCTGCTGTTATTTGTCAGCCCGATATTAGCAGGGGTTATCGGCTCTACAGCCTCTCCTCCTATGGAAGAAGGGACGAATGGATGGGCTTTTTTATTCATGGTTATGGTGCCAGTACATTCGTTGCTTTTGCTTCCATTAATGGTGAGCGTATTTTCAGGGTTCATCTGTCGGTACGAGCACCAGAATGGAGGATGGAGACGGTTGTTTAGTATGCCCGTTTCTAGGCAGAAAGTCTATGCAGCCAAGTTTTTGATAGTATATGGATTAGTGGTATTAAATCAAATGATGTTTTCCGGGGCCTTTGTTTTAGTGGGGGCGATCAAAGAAATCGGGGAGCTATACCACTTGAACTGGTACTTAAATGCATGGCTGGTGGCTTGATCTCAACACTGCCTTTGATCGCGGTCACTTTATGGTTAGCGATGATTTGGTCAAGCTTCGCAGCACCGTTCACTGTCAATGTTATCCTTACATTGCCTAATATGTTAGTAGCGAACTCAGAAACATTCAGTCCCATTTATCCATGGGTACAGCCATTTATGATGATGATGCCTAAAGGAGGCGTGTTTTCTGTCCCTATCGAATCACTAATAATCGCCATCGGAGCAGGTTTCATCATCTTCTATACCGCAGGAAGCATCAACATCCAAAAACGAACCGTATAAAGGAATAAACTTCCACCTCAGGTCATCCATTTTATGGATGACCTGAGGTGGAAGTAACTGTAAAACAAAAAACAGCCCTGCTTAGGGGCTGTTTTAGAAGCTAGGTTATACGTGTAAGAATTGTTCAACGGATTCTGGTTTCAGCAGATTTCCAACGTAGAAGGAACCGAAGTCGCCATAGCGGGAGGTTACTTCATCAAAGCGCATTTCATAAACGAGCTTTTTAAACTGCAGCACATCGTGTGCAAATAGCGTAACGCCCCATTCCCAGTCATCTAAACCGATAGAACCAGTAATGATTTGACGAATCTTACCTGCATACTGACGCCCAGTCATGCCGTGAGCGTACATCAGCGTCGCGCGCTCATCTTTTTCAAGTACGTACCAGTTATCATTCCCTTGACGACGCTTGTCCATCGGATAAAAGCAAATGTGATTCCATTTCGGTAAAATCGGCTTCAAGCGCCCTTTAATATTTGGATCTTCCTCATCCACTTGCCCCATGTAATCCGATAGTTCAACTACTGAAACATAAGAATAGTCTTTCACAGTGAATTCAGCTAGTTTGGACTTGTTAAAAGCCGTTTCAAGTTCATTCAGTTCTTCTATAGTAGGACGAACAAACATCATCATAAAGTCTGCTTTTTGACCGACAATTGTATATAAAGCATGACTTCCCTGTTTGCTTTTCTCCGTATCATCCCACTTTCCAATCAGCTGGTGAAATTCGCTGATGGCCTGTTCGCGTTCTTCACTGCTTGCATATTTCCATGAGGTCCAATCGATTGAGCGGAAATCATGCAGGCAATACCAACCATCCGCCGTAACAACTGTTTCTGGCATGGCTTGATCGCTCCTTTTTATATAAAATGTTTAAGTAATCCTTCCTATCCCAATATAACACAATTGCCCTACCCGCATCAGTTCAGGAAATTTGAAGGTATTGTGAACAAAAAAGTAGGGTACATTGAAGATGTAATCGCTTTACCAAAATATTTCCTATCATATTACTTTTAATTAAACACAAAACATCTTATTATATAGTACAGAATAAGAAATAGGAGGGGTCAATATGAGTAACCTATTTGACACGCTGAAGGCTAAAATTGATGGAAAAGGTAAGAAGGTCGTGTTCCCTGAAGGGTTAGATGACCGTATTCTGACCGCTGTCAGTAAACTAGGTGCAGAAGGATTAGTCACACCTGTACTAGTCGGAAATAAAGAAAAAGTAGAACAGAAAGCATCAGAGCTAGGAGTGGATATTTCTACATCTGAAATTCTTGACCCGGAAAACTACGATGCTTTTAATGACATGGTTGCAAGTTTTGTGGAACGCCGTAAAGGCAAGGTAACAGAGGAGAAAGCACGTGAAGTTCTAAAGGATGAGAACTATTTCGGAACGATGCTCGTGTATATGAACGAAGCGGCAGGGCTCGTTAGTGGTGCGGCTCATTCTACAGCTGATACCGTACGTCCAGCCCTGCAAATCATTAAGACAAAGGTCGGCATAAAGAAAACATCCGGCGTATTTATCATGGTTCGTGACGAGGAGAAATATGTATTCGCAGATTGTGCTATCAACATTTCACCAGACAGCCAGGACCTGGCGGAAATCGCGTTGGCTAGTGCTGATACTGCGAAGCTTTTTGACATTGATCCTAAAGTTGCGATGCTTAGCTTTTCAACTAGGGGTTCAACAAAGTCCACTGAAACGGAAAAAGTAACGGACGCACTGGAGCTTGCTAAAGAACAGAATTCAGACTTGCTGATCGACGGTGAGTTCCAATTTGATGCTGCATTTGTTCCCTCTGTTGCCGAGAAAAAGGCGCCTGATTCTCCATTAAAAGGTGAGGCCAACACGTTTATTTTTCCAAGCCTTGAAGCGGGGAACATTGGATACAAAATCGCTCAGCGTCTAGGTAACTTTGACGCGGTGGGGCCAATTTTGCAAGGGCTGAACCAGCCGGTCAACGACTTGTCCCGCGGCTGTAATTCTGATGATGTCTATAAACTTGCGATCATTACCGCGGCACAGTCTCTTTAAAAAATGCCCCGGAGGCTAGTCAGCTTTCAGGCTCATTTTTTATCAAATATGCAATTATTCCGTTAAATGTGCAATTATCTGGATTTACGTGCAATTATTTAAAATTATGTGCAATTAACCTCAGATTTCACGCAATTCCATAGTAGGCAAACCAAAAGCACTCGTGCGTTATTCCATCCGCTCGAGTGCTTTTGCATTTCGCTCAATCATTTGTTCAAATCGTTTATTGAATGAGTCTATTTCCTCACCTTCAAGCTGCTGAACGACAACTCTTTCTGATAACGTCCTCAACTGATATAGGATCCTGTCGCGAACATCAGCGACACTTAACTGGGTTCCTAACAGCTCGTTCATTGACGCCATAACCGATGGATCGATATAAGGATAGCTGAAGCGGGTTTCCTCATCTTGTCTTCCAATTTGGTAAAAGTTCTTGAGCAAAAGTGCCCGCTCCATGCCGCTTCCTGTCACGTCTAAATAAATTTGCACGGCTGATCCTTGTTTAACACGACGCTGTGATATCCCGGCAAATTTCCGTCCATTGATACTTAAATCATAAGTTCCTGGACAATAAGATTGGGTAATTTCATAGGCCTCGATTTCGTCAGTGAGATCTGCAAAGAGATGCTTGATGAACACGACCATTGCCTCATACCCTTCGTGGATATTGACCTCTTTTGAATCAGGAAAAATGAAAGAAAGGTTCAAAACGCCTTCATCAAGTACCACAGCAAGCCCGCCCGAATTCCTCACAATAACCTGATATCCCTGTGTTTTTAAATAATCGACAGCTTCAGATATAAAAGGCAAGCGTGCGTCGGGTATGCCGAGCACAACGGTATGATGATGAACCCATAACCTTGCAGTAGTCGGAGACGTCCCTTGTCCAACGGAGATAGCCAGGGCATCATCTGTCGCAAATGATTGGAGGGCCGAAAATCCAGGCCCTAAGCTGCTTTGGTCAATGAAACGATATGTTTTAGGGTGTAATAATGTGTGAATGTTGTTCATGAAAATGTTTCTCCTTTTTAGTAAACCGTACTTATTATAACAGATGAAAGGAGTAAGTGCCTTTATGAAAAAACCTCCCTTAGATAGATTTACCTAAATTTACAAAAACACAATATTACCTATATATTCCTTTAATGTAAGATTGATAGAGTTAGAGATACCAAAAGAAGGGAGAGAAGTATATGCCGCGTTTTTTGTTTATTTTGATCACGGGGGTTTTATTTATGGGAGTATTTAGCACGTCAGGAGAATCCGTATCGGCAAATGAATTGAAGAATAAGGATCGCCAGCAAACATTGACCATTGCCCACAGAGGAGCTTCCGGATATGCGCCTGAGAACACCATGGCAGCTTTTGAAAAATCAGTCGACATGAAAGCGGAAATGTTTGAGCTTGATGTTCAAATGAGTAAAGATGGAGAGCTTGTCGTCATTCATGATACCACAGTCGACCGCACGACAAATGGATCCGGACAGGTGAAGGATTTTACATATGAGGAATTGCGACAGCTTGATGCAGGCAGCTGGTTCAGTGAAGAATTTGCTGGTGAAAAAATTCCGACACTCGGGGAAGTGCTTGATGCCTATAAAGGAAGGTCCGGGATTTTAATTGAGTTGAAATCGCCATCCCTATATCCAGGAATTGAGCAAAAGGTAGCTGCTGCCCTCGTTGCCCGCAATATGCATAAGCCTGAAAATGATAAAATCATCGTCCAATCTTTTGACCATGAATCTATGAAAACTTTTCATTCGATTCTGCCGTCTATGCCAGTAGGGGTTCTGCTTGGATATAGTGAAGAGGGGGTCTCAAATGAACAACTGGCAAACTTCTCTTCCTATGCAGAGTATTTCAATCCAAATAAAGCGATGATTACAGGAGATCTTGTAAACCGTATTCATGAATTTGGTATGAAGACACACCCCTATACTGTTAGGGATCAAGAGTCAGCAAACTTTCTATTAAGCGTGGGAGTGGATGGTATTATCACAGACTTTCCTGACTACGTCGATCCGCACAAAGGATAATTTTCTTTTAACTTAATAAGAGACTGGTAAGGTTGATAACTTACCAGTCTTTTTTGTGTTTTAAGCTTTTACATAGTATCTCAGTTCGGTTGGCATTTTCGTATCTGTCAAGATGTTTTTTTATATTAAAATAAGGTATATAATAGTAGGAAATGTCGTGAAGAAAGGATAAGCTAATGGCCTATCGTGACGAACAATTAAGTGAAGAAAAAGTATTTAAGGATCCCGTTCACCGTTACATACACGTACGTGATCGTGTGATTTGGGATTTGATTGGCACCGCGGAATTTCAGCGGTTGCGAAGAATCCGGCAGCTTGGGACATGCTACCTAACCTTTCACGGGGCAGAGCATAGCCGCTTCAACCATTCACTCGGAGTCTATGAGATTGTTAGAAGGATCATTAGCAACTTTAAGGATCGTCCGAATTGGAATGAAGAAGAACGGCTGCTATGCTTAGCGGCTGCATTGCTGCATGATCTCGGCCACGGTCCCTTTTCTCACTCGTTTGAAAAAGTATTTAAGCTCGATCATGAAGACTTTACGCAAGCGATTATTCTTGGGGACACAAAGATCAATCAAGTGCTCTCAAAAGTGGAGAAAGGCTTTCCGAAAAAAGTTGCAGATATCATTAATAAAACGTATAAAAATAAGCTTGTTGTCAGCCTGATTTCCAGCCAAATTGACGCGGATCGGATGGACTATCTGCAGCGTGATGCCTATTTCACAGGTGTAAGCTACGGACACTTTGACATGGAGCGGATTCTTCGTGTAATGCGCCCGATGGAAGATCAAGTCGTCGTGAAAGAGAGCGGCATGCATGCAGTAGAAGATTACATTATGAGCCGCTATCAAATGTATTGGCAAGTTTATTTTCATCCGGTAACGAGAAGTGCCGAAGTAATTTTGTCAAAGATCCTCCACCGCGCAAAAGAGCTTCATGAGAAAGGTTACACTTTCAAACTTGAACCGACACACTTCCTCTCCTTTTTCAAAGGGGAACCGAATTTAAGAGAGTATTTAGCGTTAGATGAATCGATTACGCTCTACTACTTCCAAATGTGGATGAATGAGGACGACCCGGTTTTATCTGATCTATGTGAACGTTTCGTTAACCGGCGTCTCTTTAAATACATTGAATTTAACCCTAATTTGCAAATGAATGAATGGATGGAGCTTTATAAGCTGTTCGACAAAGCAGGTTTGAATCCAGACTACTATTTAGTTGTTGACTCAAGTTCCGACTTGCCCTATGACTTTTACCGTCCCGGGGAAGAAGGCGAGCGCCTGCCGATTCATTTACTGAAGCCAAATCAGGAGCTTAAGGAATTGTCCCGTCTATCCGATATCGTTGAATCGATTTCCGGAAAGAAGCGGACGGATCATAAATTGTATATTCCTCTCGATTTTCTTGAGGAAATGTCGAGTCGAAGCAAGACGAAACAGCGTATTATGGAAATTTTGTTTGGATAAGGAGTGGAGCCGTTATGTTGGAGAATCATGCAAAGCTAATGCAGTTCTTCTCAAGCTCTGAAGATATCGTAGGACGAAAAAAGCTGCAAAAAATGATTTACATCTTGAAAAAGTGTGAAATCCCTTTTGAGGAGCGGTATGAATTTCACTTTTATGGACCCTATTCTGAGGAGTTGACGCTTAGAATCGAGGAAATGTGCAATTTAGGTTTTATAAGTGAAGCCAAAGAGGAGAAAAAGAATTACTACCAGTATCGGTACCGCATTACAGATTCCGGCCGTGAGTTTCTAGAACAATCGTCAGTAAAACTTCCGCCGTTTGATCAACATATGAAGGAAATGAATGCCAAGAGCTCCCGCTTTCTTGAACTCGTTTCGACGATGCTTTTCTTTGAACATCTGCCTAAAGATGAGATTACCGAGAAAGTACACACTGTAAAGAGTAAACAAAACTATTCTAGTGAAGAAATAACAGATGGTTGGAATTTTATTGAAAAAATCCGCCGTATTCATTAATATAGATAGTAGATAAGATATACTGTTATACAGTGTATCTTTTTTTTACATACAGGTGACTGATAATTATAAAAATTAAAAAACAGAAAGGCTTGTTAAAAGCTTTCGGGGGTTAAAAAATGAAGATAATCAAGTTTTTATCTTATTATGTATTTGGATTATTTGGCATTTTACTGATCAGTGCATCACCTGCATTATTTAGAGCGGGAACCTTTCTCAACATGCCTGCATACCTAGATGAACTTACAAATTTATTCGGTAACATGGTTCAACCCTCCGAATGGGTGTATTTTTTTAAAGGCAGCCCTGAGCCGTTGCTACCGTATTTGTGGGAACCTTATCGTTACTCGATGACAATCTTTTTCGGCGCCATTGCCGTAGGATTCATTTTAGCGTTTGTATTTGCAGTCGGGACGTTTTTTCTGCCAGCGATTTTAAAACGGATCGTTATGCGCTTCTTAAATCTAGTAGAAGCTGTTCCAGACTTGCTCCTCGCTTTCAGCTTTCAGTTACTGATTGTTTGGCTGTATAAGCAGACAAATGTGTTGTTCATGGATTTCGTAACAGTTGGCCAAGAGAAAATTTATTGGCTGCCTATCATCGCGTTGGCCATCCTTCCAATGGTTTCATTATACAAAATCATCTTAGTTCAGTTAGATGAAGAAATGACGAAATCCTATGTGCAGATGGCAAAAAGTAAAGGCATGGTTAAATCGTTCATCCTCAACATTCATATTCTTAGAAACATTATTAAAAGTGTCTTTTACCACTCCAAGATTATTCTGTGGGGTGCATTATCCAGCTTGCTTATTATTGAATATATTTTTAATATCAACGGCATTACAACGGCGTTCATGAATGATTTTAGACCGATCGTAACAACAGTTATTTTGACCATGTTATTTACACCGTTCTTTGTCTTCTACCAGGGAACAGAATTGTTTATTTTTAAGGAAAATAAAATAGCCGAAGAAACCAATTTGAAGATGAATCGCTTTGTTGATTCTTTTTCACGAAGGCCAAGCGGAAAATGGCTAAAGCAGTTCTTTCGTGAAGCAGGCGTCCATTTTAAAAATATAAAATTCCTCATCGGCTTTGGTGTCATTTTTGTTATTGTGGCTATCAGTGTGATTTATACAGCAACTGCCGATCCGCTAGTTGATAAGTTTTATCACATCTATGGGGAAAATGGTCAACTGGTCAGTGCCGCTCCGCACAGTCCTGAATACGTGTTTCTAGGTACAGATGAACTTGGGTTTAGTATTCTTGACCAGCTGTTAACAGGGGCAAAATACACCGTTCTATTTGGAATAGCGATTGCTTTCCTCCGCGTAACGATTGGATTTATCCTGGCCATTCCTTACGCTTTTTTCTGTCCGCCACGGCTGCAACGGGTGCTAGAAAAACTTGTGGATGGGATGCATTTTCTCCCTTTAACCGTCATCGCCTATTTATTACTGAGCCCTGTCCTTTTGATGCCCCCGGGTGGTTTTACGACTACGGAAGTGGAGCGCATTATTTACCAGGCAGTTATTCTTACCTTATTAGCGGTTCCGCTCGTCATCATGTTATTTGGAAACGAAATGAAGTTGATTATGAAGGAAGAATTTGTGTTGAGTACGAAGGTGTTAGGTGGCAGTTCGGTTCATTTACTGTGGAAGCATTTGCTACCCCATCTGAGTGCTCGTATGGGAATTGTTTTTGGCCAGCAATTCATCCAAACCCTGCTCATCTTCGTTCATTTAGGCGTTCTCGACATATTTTTCGGCGGAACCATCGTCTCAAGCGGCGGGTTTATGCAAGACCCGCCGCAATCAACAACATATGAATGGTCTGGACTGGTTGGATCATCTAAAAATGCTTTGATGACAGGGAGATGGTGGTACATCATTCCTCCGCTTCTCGGATTCATGGTCGTCATCATTGCTATGCAGTTTGTCATTCAGGGAATTAAAGAAGTTCAGCAAAAGCGTGTCGGTGTACCGATTGACCGCAGCCAATGGTTCCGAAGACTTTTCCGCAAGCGGACAGTGGAAAAAGCTCCTGTAAAGCAACCTGCAAAAGAGGACTTTGTATTTAAACATAGTGAACACAGCCGTTCTTCATAAAAATGAACTGACCATAGCAGGGATGAATATAGGACGGCAACGGCGAGGGTTCTAGAGTAATTTAAGTCCTGATTTAAGGAGAAGTATCATATTTAATCAGAAAGAGGGATCTTATGAAAAATACAGTGATTAAAGAATTACAATCTCACAAAGCAATACTTGAGGCCTTTCCAGTTATGAATCAACTACGAACTCATCTAGATGAAGAAACATACTTAGCACTTGTAACAGAAGCAAAAGAAAAGGAAAGCTACAGGCTTTTTGCCCTATATGATCGAGGTGAAATCGTTGCTGTAACGGGGTTTAAACCTATGATCACCCTTTACTATGGTCGGTTTGTGTGGGTGTGTGACCTTGTAACAAACAGCGAAAGTCGTTCAAAAGGATATGGAGACAAGCTGCTTACTTTTGTACATGAATGGACGAACGAAAATGGGTATGAAAGTGTTGCTTTATCATCGGGATTGCAACGAATGGAGGCGCATCGTTTTTATGAAGAACGGATGGACTACGACAAGGTAAGTTATGTGTTTAAAAGAAAGATCGATTAGCAAAGACGGCAATAATGAAATGATGGTTAGGAGCGGTGGATAATGAGCCATGAAAAAGTGGTGATTGGAGCTGGCGAATATAACAATAACCCTGGTTGGAGGCAAACTCAAGAAACAGAACTTAACTTACTCAATAAGAACGATTGGATAAAAGAGTTCTCAGAAAACAGTCTATCTGCCATATTAGCTGAACATGTTTGGGAGCATTTGACCTATCAAGAAGGAAAAGCAGCTGCAAAAAATTGTTTTGAATTTTTAAAGACAGGCGGTTATGTCCGTTGTGCTGTACCAGATGGTTTTTTTAGGAATGAGACCTATCAGAATATGGTTAAGGTAGGCGGTCCTGGGCCTGAAGATCATCCTGCAGCTAGTCACAAATACGTACATAATTATAAGACTTTAACACACTTATTTGAAGAAGCTGGTTTTGAAGTAAGGTTACTTGAATACTGCGATGAAGCTGGCGTTTTTCGACAAAATGAGTGGGAGGGAAAAGAGGGGGTTATTTTTCGCTCGAAGAAGTATGATCCCAGAAACCAGGGTGATGGAGTAGCTTTTCCATCTTTAATTATCGATGCTATTAAAAACTAAAACTACTGAAGTGGAACCCTTACTTCATCAATAATATGGGAGTATCAGCTATTTACAAAGAGCGTATAGTGCAAAAAGACTGGAAATCAACATGGAATAAGATTGAAATTCATCACCTTCATCATTATTAAATATGATGAGACTTGTTAGACGAAAGGAGTCCTTTTATATGAATCCTATACTACTCGAATTTCCTCATGAATTTAAAACAGACCGATTACTAATTAGGATGCCGAAACCTGGGGACGGAAAGGCCGTACATAGTGCGATAAAAGCTTCAATTAAAGAATTAAAGCCCTGGATGCCGTTTGCTCAAAATGACCAAAGCGAGGAAGAAACTGAAATAAATATACGTGAATCCCATGTCAAGTTTTTAAAACGGGAGGATCTAAGATTGCTTGTTTTTCTTGAAGAAACAGGGCAATTGGTTTGTTCCTCAGGTCTACACCGTATCGATTGGGATGTCCCCAAGTTTGAAATAGGATATTGGGCAGACACCCGTTTTAGTGGAAAAGGATATACAACTGAGGCTGTAGCAGGCATAACAGAGTTTGCCTTTAAAGAACTAAGTGCAAAGCGAGTGGAAATAAGGTGCGATTCAAATAATTCGAAAAGTATGGCTATACCCGAAAGACTGGGTTTTAAGTTAGAGGGAGTACTTAGAAATGACGACCTTTCAGTGGAAGAGAAGGAGCTAAGGGATACTTGCGTCTATTCAAAGGTAGACTTAAAAGATTAGCCATATTCATATTACGTTAATTTGATAGGAAGATAGGGAGATCCTTACCCTATCTTCCTCCAAGCTTTGGTTTACATACGAACAATTACTGCACCGCCGCCGCTCCCTTGGACACACTTGGTATCTTCCTGACCATGCATCGACTGCAGCAATTGATTATTTTGTGCAATCAATTGACTAAGCTTATCCATCTGATTTTCAAGTCTGTGTATCACCTGCAGCATATATTGCATATCTGGTGAGTTACCATGATATGAATTGGCTGGGAAAGACGAATATGGGTAGCCATGAACGTTCTGTTTCTTTTGGAAAGGGCGTTGGGAGGGAGAGGGATACTCTGGAAATACCCCATTCTTGTGCATGGCACCTTGAGATTGTGTTCTTTCTTCTGATCCTTCGCCTTGATCGTTGACGTAACTTTGATATCCATTCCTTTCACTTTTTCCCCATTGATTTTGACGATAGGGGTGCCACTCTGGTTGGGATGAATTGTGGGAAGACATCCTTTAATCTCCTTTTATCATATATTCGGTTTTTTCCTTTATTGGGTATAAACATTTAATAAATGATTGATTTGCCCATGAATATAGCATCCTCCTGTATTTTTACTGGCCTACAAAACCAAAATATTGACAGCAAATTTTATGAATAGTATATTTATCTTGAATTAGAGATAAATGATTTTAGGCTAAATGTAAATACGTAAATAAAACAGGTCATTTACTAAAAAAATAAATAGTTAGAAGTCAGTTCAGTAAAGGGAGAGAGAATCCCTATCCTAGAGGTGAAATGGAGGAATTTAAAATGAACGGATTAAAAGGACTACACCACGTTACTGCCATTACGAGTAGTGCAGAAAAGAACTATGAATTTTTCACATACGTATTAGGGATGCGCTTGGTGAAAAAAACGGTGAATCAAGATGACATTCAAACCTATCATTTGTTTTTTGCAGATGACACAGGCAGCCCAGGTACAGATATGACATTCTTTGATTTCCCTGGCATCCCAAAGGGGGTACATGGCACAAACGAGATGTCAAAAACATCTTTCCGTGTGCCAAGTGATTCTGCACTGGATTATTGGGTGAAACGTTTTGATCGTTTAGAAGTGAAACACAATGGAATTAAACAGCAATTTGGTAAAAAGACACTCTCTTTTGTAGATTTTGATGATCAGCAATATCAATTGATTTCAGATGAAGGAAATGAAGGAGTAGCTGCTGGTACACCATGGCAAAAGGGACCGGTCCCTTTAGAATTTGCCATTACGGGATTAGGACCGATCTTTGTGCGGGTCGATAACATTGATTATTTCAAAGAGATGATGGAAAAGGTTCTGTTATTCAAAGAAATCGATAAAGAAGGTTCATTCCACTTGTTTGAAGTAGGGGAAGGGGGAAATGGTGCACAGGTTGTTGTGGAATATAACACGATTCTTCCTCAAGCTAGACAAGGTTATGGTACGGTTCACCATACGGCATTTCGTGTCGAAAACCGCTCTGTTTTAGAAGAATGGATTGAACGTATGCATAGTTTCCGGTTCCAAACCTCTGGTTACGTCGACCGACACTTTTTCCAATCACTATATGCAAATGTGGCACCACAAATATTATTTGAATTTGCGACAGATGGGCCTGGGTTTATGGGGGATGAGCCGTATGAAACACTTGGGGAAAAATTATCTTTACCACCATTATTAGAACCAAAACGTGAGAAAATTGAAGATTTCGTTCGCCCGATTGACACCGTGAGGAGCACAAAGGAATTTACTAAGGATTAAGAGCATTTTAAACTGATCTACAAAGTCAAGCGTCTCTCTTGAATGGGGAGGCGTTTGTTCTGCGGGAGTGGTCACTGTTATTTCCTTTCAGAGTTAAAATAAAAAATCTATCCTAGAGGGCGGAGCGGACACTGATCGAATGCACGCCGCCTTATGATCAGCCCTATAGTATAGTGGGTGGCATTTTTTATAGTGAAACGCATGTCTTTAATTACCCTAAGGCTTAAGCTAGAGCTAGTAAAAGGATTACTTCTTTCCATGACCATAGTTTTTCAGATATTGTTTGTTTTTCCGAACATCTCAATCCTTTCTGAAAAATCAGTGTTAAATCCATGATAATACGTGACGTAACGGACCCTTCGTTATTACGATCAAATTGCACTAGTGCAACCAGCTGGCAAGGAGGCTACAGGGAAAAGACTCTATACGGAAAAGGAAATGCTAATGCTCGAAAAGGTCGTCATCCTTAGATGTTTCAGGGGGATGAGCTTTTAGCTGGAAAGTTCTGGAAGGCGCGAAAACCGAAAAATCATTCTCAAAAGATGAGGCTATATCCGGTATCACAAGAAATTACACGATTTATCAATGAGGCTATATCTATTTATGAGAAAGGGTGTAATACAAACGAGAGCAATTGAGAAGGAAGGGTTTTTCTGAGTAAATTAGATCCGGGGAGGTCACTAATTTAAAACTACTCCCTCCTTCCCTAGGATCATTATAACAGAACATTTGTTCCTGTGTAAGGTTTAAGCACAATAGTACAAGTATATAAAGAAGTAACCGTCATTGAGCGGTTACTTCTTTGTTATAGTCTATTTTTTTAGTAATGGATAGGTGACCCTGGTCCAAGATCAATTCCTAATAACATCCATATGATTAGGAATAACGTCCATGAGACGAGAAAGAAAATGGAATAAGGGAACATTACGGAAATAAGAGTACCAATCCCCATTTTTTTATCGTATTTTTGCGCAAACGCAATAATGATAGCAAAATAGGTCATTAATGGTGTAATAATGTTCGTGGACGAGTCTGCCACCCGATATGCCATTTGGGTCAATTCCGGAGAATAACCAAGTTGCATCATAATTGGTACGAAAACAGGGGCCATCATTGCCCATTTAGCAGAGGCACTCCCGATAAACAAATTAATAAAACCAGAGACGACAATGAAGCCAAGAATCAACGGGATACCAGAAAGATTAATCGATTCAAGGAACTGGGCCCCATAAACTCCAATGACAATTCCCATATTTGATTCTGAGAAAAAGGCAACAAACTGTCCTGCTGTAAAAGCTAAGACAATGAACATTCCCATAGACGCCATGGTGTCGGAAAGCTGATCAGCAACATCTTTATCGTTGCGGATATTTTTGGTTACCTTTCCATATACAAGGCCAGGGATGAAGAATAAAATAGCAATAATCGGTACTAACGCATTCATGAACGGAGATTGAACGATGGATCCATCTTCTCCTCGAAGTGGAGCGTTAGGCGGTACGATGAGTAAAGCAAATGCAATGATTCCTATTGCAAGGGCAATACCTGATGCAATAAGTCCTTTTTTCTCTATTGGGCTAAGCCCTTTGAGTTCTTCTGTAGATTCGCCTTTATACTTACCTAAACGCGGTTCTACAATTTTTTCAGTTACCCAAGTACCAACAAAGGTGAGCAAGAAGACTGAAGCAAAGATAAAATAATAGTTCATAGCTATGTTCATGCCTTCTGCATAAGCAGGATCTATAATGGCAGCCGCGTCAATGGTTAATTCCCCAAGCATTGGGTCGGTCGCTGATAAAAACAGGTTAGCACTGAAGCCAGCTGAAACACCAGCGAAAGCAGCAGCCAAGCCAGCTAAAGGGTGTCTTCCCAGGGCGATAAATATGACGGCGCCTAATGGAGGCAGCACCACATATCCTGCATCAGAAGCAACACTGGACATAATACCGGCAAAAACTAGTCCAGCTGTAACGAGACGTTTTGGTACAGATAGCACAAATCCGCGTAAGCAAGCACTAATTAGACCTGTTCTTTCAGCAAGTCCAATACCAAGCATTGTAGCCAGTACCACTCCAAGTGGTGCGAATCCTATGAAGTTATCTACCATACTTTCAAAGATATATTGAATACCTTCAGCATTTAACAGGTTTTTGACTTCTACCATTTCTCCTTCTTTACCGGGGTGTTCTACACTAACACCAGTTGAAGAGATAATAGCTGAAAGTAAAATAACGGCCAACGCTAATAAAGCAAATAATGTAACCGGATGGGGGAGTTTATTTCCTAAGAGTTCAACCCCGTCCAGAAAACGTTGGAACAGTCCTTTACGTTTCTTTTCCATTGTTTTCGTTCTCCTCTCCGTTATTGGGAAATAACCAGTAATGAAATTTTTCTAAAAACTATACATAGTTGTTTACTAGAATCATTTATCATTATATAGGGAGGTTCGTATAATTTAAACACAGTTAGAATAAGTAGGAATAGTAAAAAGATTATATCGTTTCTTAAAATTTAACAATTAAATGAAGGGAAATTCTTGATACATTGAAGTTAGTTTTGAGAGCGCTATATAAAAGATCTAGCGAAGGGTTAGATCGTGGAAGGGTATGCCACTCTATTAGTGCGTGTTCAAAAAGTTGCCGAATGAGAACGTCGACAAAGATCGTCATATCCTGTGCCAAAGTCGACACTAGCACGTCCTGTGCGTTGCGAGAAGTTCGAGCCACGAAAGTTTTGAGGGCCACAGCATATGCCTTTCATACAGGGAGCGGAAAAATTGAGCAATGAAAACGAGGAAGTTCATCGTTTATCCTGCATTAACGGTCAGTAAAACCCCAAAGATATCGTCGTGAAAATAAGAAGCTAAGCGGGGAGGGGGGGTTAACTGTCCGTTAATGTCCGATTTTAAGGAACACAGACTAAGGTCGCCACGTCTTGTGGCAACGTCTGTGTGACCCACGTCGTGTAGGCCTCAACGAACCATTAGTGAAAACCCCACTGATGGAAGTTTCACTTTATCATTTGGTGAATTTATGAACATCCTCTATTATTAAAATAGTAAGGACTTGCTAAAGCATATATCACTGAAACAGGCAGGGAAAGATATTGGGTGATCGTCATCAGTGCTGTCAATTCTTATATCTATAGGGAGTATGGCGTCCCCGTCACCAGAGAACTCGTTCGTCCCTGCCAAAATGAAAAAGAAATCATCGTATGGCAAATTGATAACGAGTTCGGCCAATTTCCTAGAAATAAATATTGTTATCTTTATCCTTCAAATCTTCCAAAAGAAAAGGCCACCGTTACTCCTCTTTCCGTAACCGGATGCAACTCATTACTATGCCGCGACCGAGAGCTTCTGTTTGCGTTTATACACCACTTTAGACAGCAAGACACTACATTCATATAAAAATAGCATAGGAACCACAACTAATATATCTGCCAATAGATCTGGCGGTGTAATCAAGACAGCAATTAAAACTAGCACAAAATAGGCATACTTCCTGATTTTCTGAAGTCTGTACGGGTTTAATACACCAAGGCTAGTCAAAAACATAATGATGACAGGAAGTTCAAATAAAAATCCGAAGGGCAGGGTCATATGTAACATAAAGCGGAAATACTTCTCTGTTGTGAAAAAGGTGTAAAACATGTCCTCTGATAAAGAAAGCAAGAAATCAAAAACAATGGGAAAGATCACAAAGTAGCCAAATGAAATACCGACAAGGAACAGGATGAATAACGCTGGAATGTAAGCTAGCGTTACTTTTTGCTCTTTAGGGGTAAGGGCGGGCCGAACAAACAGCCAGATTTGATGGGCGACGATCGGGATTGTGCCGGATATTGAGACGACACAGGCGATCATTAAATATACCCAAAGAATTTCGCTAGGTCCAAGAACAGCCAGTGTGACATCGATATCTTTACTCAACCACCTGTAGATCTCTTTTACATACATAAATGCCAAAATAAAAAACAGAATAAATGAGCCGAGGACAATGATTAGTCGTTTGCGCAATTCGCTTAAATGTCCGATAAGATCCATTTCGTGCTTTGTCATCATGATGCCTCCTTAAAGGATAAAAGAAAGATGTAAGCAGGAGAGGGCTACTTACATCTTCTTTTATTTGATTTAGTTCGTTGATTGTTTTTCTTTTTGCTCGCTTGAAGCGGCTTGTTGCTCTTTATCGACTTTATCCTCTTTATCCTCTTTATCATCAGACATTAAATCTTGCGTAGACTTTTTAAATTCCTTTAGAGTCGTTCCAAATGCTCGTCCCATTTCTGGAAGTTTAGACGGTCCGAAAATGATCAACGCAATTACGAGAATGATAATTAAACCAGGTATTCCAATATTTTGAAGCATATAGATTCACCTTTCATTTATGGTTTGGTGGTGATTTGGTGCCTTTGCCGGAGAAAGTTGAACAGCTTATAATCCGCTTTTCTTTCACATAGCTGGCATTCTTTATCACAGCTCTCATGCTCCTCGTGAGATAAAGAATGGACATGAGGGAGATCAATCAATTTCAAGGCATTTTTGACGTGTTTCGCACATACCATTATCAATCCTGTCCACCTCCCAGTTTAAAATGGTGTGATACTCGAGCAACGGCTATTTGTTGAATTTTCCCCCTTCAACGGTCACAAGACAAGAACGTCCGAACTCGTATCCTGGGTGTTGATTCCAGGTGGCAGGATGCTGTACATCTAAAAATAGTGTACGCTCGTCTGGAGTCAGCCATGGGCCTGTGACCTCGCTGCCAACAGGTCCTGAAGCAAATTGGAATGGTTCTCCAAAGTTCTTTCCATCAGTTGGGATCATGAAGGCACCGCAATTCTTATATTCAGAGTAAACGTTATCCTCTGTAGCTGCGAAGTCTTCTACGACCCATAGGTTTCCTTTGCTGTCAAAGTGAAGGTTATCAGGGCAAGTAATTCCAGATTCGCGTCCACCTGCTACAAATACCTGGAACGTAAATTCAAGGCTGCCGTGATCCTCCTTGGCAGGTTCGAAGCGAACAATTTGGCCATAGAAGTTTCCATGATCTGAGTTATTCGTTAATGAAAGGAACACACTGCCATCTTCAGGGTTAATTTCCACATCCTCTGGACGGTCAAGCGGGGTTGCTCCTACTGCACGCGCCGCATCACGCGCATAAGTTAGCACATCTGCTTGATTTTTAAAGAAGGTCTCCCCATATTTTTTATAGGTTTGCAAATCCTCATTATTATCATAATCAAGAGCTATCCATTTTTGATTGCCTAGATCCGCTACGTACAGTGTTCCTTTTTCTAATAGATTAAAGTTGGCTTCACGGCTGGAAGAATTGTACGTTTTGTCACTAATAAATTTGAAGAAAAATTCATCGCGCTTATCATCACCCATGTAGACAACGACTCTGCCGTCTTTCGTTAGTCCCATAGCGGCATTTTCGTGCGCGAAACGTCCAAGTGCCGTATGTTTATGTATGGGTCTATTTGGATTAAATGGGTCAACCTCAACAACCCAGCCATAATGTTCATCCGTGAAATTTGGCCAGCCGTAATCATCGGCGTAGAATGTATTTTCTTCACAGGAAAGGGCGGTATTCCATAGTGTGCGCCCACCACTGCAGTTGCCAAGAGTTCCTTCTACCGTTGTTGCACCTTTGACGGCTTTGCTTCCGGCAGCGGGACCTGTTAATTTGATAGGAGTTTTGGCGGTAACACGACGATTATATTGATCATCTTGGACAAGTTTCCATTGGCCATCTTCCTTCGTAACTCGGATGACAGATCCGCCTACTGATTCCTTTTGCATGTTTAATAGTTTCGGATAGTTCTTCAAATTAAAAGAGTCAAAGGATTCCGGATTTATGCCTAGCATGTTCATGTAATGCTCAGGTTCAGGAAATTCATGGTTGACCCAGATCACACCGTCTTCTGAACTGTTGCCACCTTCTAAACTATCAATGGGGAAATAGACTGTAAGATCTGCAGAATCCCCAAATGTTTCTCCTTTAGAGTTAATGACATCACCATAGGAAGCAACGATATTATAGTGGTACCCTTTTGGCAGAACGAGATCATTGTCCCATGTACGCTCAATAGATTTGAACGGAGCCGTGAGAGGTTTGCCATGTCCTTTGTGGGGCGGCCCTTGACCATGGCCTTTTTTGGAGCCTGCAGCACTTATTCCTGTAGAAGCGACAGCCAAAGCAGCTGTACCACTCCCCATATAGGTTAAAAATCTACGACGATCCATTTACGTTCCACTCCTTAACCATAGATTAGTGACTTACAAGTTAAAGTATAGGGACACCTGGTGAAAAAGTTAATAAACGTAGTGTAAAGTATTATTAATTTCCGTTAAGAAATGGTTAAAAATCAACAAGATGAATCTATTGTTGTAATTTGGATTTTAGAATTGTGGACGAATGCGGTTGATCATGGAGGGAATTCCAAGAATGTATAGAAGTTTATAAGGAGGAGGGGATCGTTGTGGGTACACATACGGGAAACTTAGGGTACAGAAAGGTTTCATCGAGTCTAGGAATACGGTTTTATGGTAAATAATCTCTAAGAATTTGGTTATACTCCAGTTACTGATCTTTGTTTTAAATGGAAGAGTTAAGGTTATATAGTTTCTAGAAACGAATATAATTCAGATGATTTGTTTAACAGGAGCATAATCTTTCTATAAAAAGGAGACGGTGGGTATGCGTAATCAATTGAAGCATTACATTAATGGGGAATGGGTTGAATCAACGGGTTCTGAAATAGAAGAGGTCATTAATCCAGCGACGGAAGAAGTTATGGGTAAAATTAGCCTTGGAACGAAGGAAGATTTGGACAAAGCTGTAAAGGCAGCACGCGCAGCACTTCCTGCTTTTTCACGAACAAAAAAAGAAGAGCGGGTAGAAATGCTCGAAAGAATTGCCGCTGAGTACGAGAAGCGTAAAGAGGATCTGATTGAAGTCATGACGGATGAGTTAGGCGCTCCTTTGTCCATCTCAGAGAAAGTTCATTATAAAATGGGCTATGCACACTTTTCACAAGCTGCCGAATCTCTTAAGGAATTCTCATTCACTGAGGAGCGCGGCAATCATACTCTCGTGAAAGAAACGGTAGGAATCAGTGGGCTTATTACACCATGGAACTTCCCAACAAACCAAACGTCAACTAAGATTGCCAGTGCTTTTGCGGCAGGCAGCCCGGTTATCTTAAAACCATCTGAACTGACGCCGTTTGCCGCGATTATTTTGACGGAGATTTTTGAAGCTGCTGGCGTGCCAAAAGGAGTCTTTAATCTCGTGAACGGTTCAGGAGAAGTAATCGGAGACGGCATTAGCTCCCACCCTGACATTGACTTCGTTTCCTTTACAGGTTCAGTGGGCGTCGGACAGAAGGTTATGGAAAATGCTGCGAAGACAATTAAGAACTTTGCACTCGAACTAGGAGGCAAATCACCCCTCGTCGTGCTTGAGGATGCGGATCTAGAACAAGCAGCAAGATCAGCTGTGACTCACATTGCAATGAATACAGGTCAGGTGTGCTCGGCAGCTACACGTATCCTTGTTCCTTCCTCCATTAAGGAATCTTTTGAAGAAGCGGTTCAGCATGTACTTCCAGAGTTTCCTGTTGGGGATCCGCGTAAAGAAAACTTCGTTGGTCCACTTGTTGCCAAAAAGCAGTGGGATAGGGTTCAATCCTATATTGAGAAAGGCATTGAAGAAGGTGCCACACTAATTGCTGGTGGGAAAGGTAAACCAGAAGGCATTGAAAAAGGTTACTTTGCAAGACCAACTGTCTTCACGGATGTGAAAAATAACATGATCATTGCACAGGAAGAAATCTTTGGTCCAGTCATGTCGATCATCACCTATGAAACGATAGACGAAGCGATTGAGATTGCCAACGATACTGTTTATGGATTAGCTGGTTATGTAGTTGGTGAAGATCCAGAGCTTCTTCGCAAAGTGGCGACAAGCATTCGTGCCGGTCGAATCACGGTCAATGATAAGGGGAAAGATTTCTCCGCACCATTTGGCGGCTATAAGCAGTCAGGTATTGGTAGGGAATGGGGCGATTTCGGCATCGAGGAGTACCTCGAAACAAAAGCGATTCTAGGCCTCCCTTCATAAGTACAGATCAAACAGGGCATGAGTTTCTCACTCATGCCCTGTTTTTCTATGAATATAAAAATCCTCCCTATCCGATAGGGAGGATTTCATCATTTATTCATCATCTACTGGATATACTCCATTTTCGTCATGAATTTCACGGCCTGTAAGCGGCGGGTTAAATACACAAACCATGCGCATATCTGAGCCTTCATAAGCACGCAAGAGATGCTCATCATTCTCATCAAGTGCGTAGATTTCATTCTTTTTGATCGGCCAAACCTTACCGTCTTTTAGTGTTTCAACTTCGCCTTCCCCTTCAATGCAATAAACCGCTTCAAGATGATTTTGGTACCAAATGTGTGTTTCTGTGCCTGCTTTAATCACAGTATCGTTGACGGAATAACCCATGCCATCCTTTTTAAATAACAAGCGGCGGGATGTCCAGTTATCGCCCTTTACTTCATTTTCTGTTCCAAGTACGTCTTCTAGTTTTACTACTTTCATAATGTTAGCCTCCAATAGGTGTTATATGTTTAATTGTATCGTGTAATTAAGATGTAACTAATTCTTTTTCTTTAGCAACAGCTTCAACGGCTGCTTCAATTTTCTTAAAGCCTTGTTCAAGTGCTTCCATCTCAATGTTGATCGGTGGGAACAGCTTGAATACTTCATCGTCTGCGCCAGCTGTTTCCATAATTAATCCTTGTTCAAATGCGAGCTCCGCGACTTTTTCAGAGAAACCTTCGATATCAGAAGAGATTCCTTGCATGATTCCACGGCCTTTACGATAGCCGTTCATTTCAGGGTATTTTTCAATCAAGCCGTCTAGGAATGTAGTGATCTTGTCGGCTCTTTTTTTAATCCCTTCTTCAAAGCTTGGATCTTCCCAATATCTAAGAGCTTCTGTTGCCGTAACGAAGGCCATGTTATTACCGCGGAACGTACCGTTATGTTCACCTGGAGCCCAAATGTCATGCTCTGGCTTAATCAATGTGATCGCAAACGGTAAGCCGTACCCGCCAATGGATTTAGACAGGCAAACAACATCAGGTTTAATACCAGCGGGTTCAAAGCTGAAGAACGTACCTGTTCGACCAACACCTGCTTGAACATCGTCAATGATTAGGAAAATGTCGAATCGGTTACAAATGGACTCAAGCTTCTTCAACCACTCAAAACGTGCTGTGTTTAAGCCGCCTTCGCCTTGTACCGTTTCAAGGATAACTGCAGCTGGAATTTCTACACCACTTCCGCCGTCTTCAAGATAGCGCTCGAAATAGTCAAGTGTATCGAGATTTTCATCGATGTAGTTGTCGTAAGGCATGGTAATAGCGTTATGAAGTGGAATACCTGCGCCTTTTCGTTTGAAAGAATTTCCGGTAACAGAAAGTGCACCAATGGTCATGCCGTGGAAACCATTTGTAAAGCTGACAACTTCCGTACGTTTTGTTACTTTACGAGCTAGTTTTAAAGCACTTTCTACAGTGTTCGTGCCTGTTGGTCCAGGGAACATCACCTTGTATTCAAGGTCACGAGGTTTTAGGATCACATCGTTTAGTTTGTTTAGAAAGTCTGCTTTCGCAGTAGAAGCCATATCTAAACTGTGAGTAATTCCATCATGGGTAATATATTCAATAAGCTTTTCTTTCATGTTTGGATCGTTATGGCCATAGTTCAAGGCACCAGCCCCACTAAAGAAATCTAGATATTCTTTGTTATCAACGTCCCACATCTTGTACCCTTTAGCTTTTGTAAAAATGGTTGGGAAGCTGCGGCAATAGGATCTTACCTCTGATTCCAATTCGTCAAAAACCTTTAGATCGTTATTCATATAGTGCAATCCTCCTTGAAATAGTCAGTTTTATTTATTTAATTCGGGAGATTTCTCTTTAGAAAATGGTCCAATTCGAAATGTCAATTCTTCTTCATGTTCGTCTCCAGGGAATAGCTTCTCCGGAAAGCACTCTGTAATTGTACAAGTTGTTTTGTTATCACGAGCTAATCGTTTAAACAAGGACTGTGAGGCATCATTCGATGGTGTCACTGTTGCTTCGAGGTAGCGCACCTCGCTGCCGTCCTGACGTTTAACAAGCTCATGTAAAATTTTAGAGGCTATGCCTTTTCCACGCTGGGAAGCATCGATTCCAATTTGCCAGACAAATATGACATCGCTTCTCTCAGGCGGAATAAAGGCAGTGACGAACCCAACCAATTTGTCGCCTTCCTTTGCAACGACACATGTTTCGGAAAAGAATTCACACATCATAATGTACTTGTAGGGTGAATTTTGATCGAGGGATGAGTTATTTACGAGGTCCCACATAGCTGAGCCGTCTTCAACAGTTGGTTTATCAAAAATTAGCTGTTCATTAGTACGAGTGATGGTTGCGGTTTCCTGATTCATGCAAGATCACCTTTTTCATACTGGAATGTTATTATGACAATGTCCTCCTTTAGAAGTTTTATAACTAATTTTTTAGGATCATTGAACAAACAAGACAGAAAGGTTCTGCAATCGCTTACGCTTAGCCATTTGGAAATTCTGCCGTTGTCAATATTTTTATAATAGTGTTCTGTCCAGATATAATCAAACCAGTTTTATAGGTAAAAAACGGCATTAATTGGTATGAATGGGGATGGCACACACTAAGTACCGCGATATTACAAATTGCTAGTGTATAGTTAAAAATACAGACGATTTTAAGAAATCTGATTTTTCTAGCGTGGTAAAAACCTTCCAAAACCCTATACAGATCAAGGGTTTAGATATAATGAGATATAACGAGTAAAAAAGAGAAAAATGAAGTAAAAAATTTGTAAAAGAAAGTAGAAAAGTTTGGAGGGTTGTTTTATTCTTTAAATGATCCCCACTTATCCGAAAAGAAGGGGCGATACAAACGTTTGGGGAAGCGTAGATAAAGAGGGAGCCTGCAGCAGTTTTCCATTGCTGCAGGCTTCCGCGAAGACCCGAATTATTTTCTTGTCTGTCTCAGCACTTCCTCATCGATACTTCTAACATGTAGATCTCTTTGCGGAAATGGAATCTCTATGTCATGTTCCAGCAGTTTATCATGAACTCGAAAGTTGAGGTCGCTTTTTGTTCTAATGACTTCTTCAGGGTTAGACAGCCAAACAAAAAGTTCAAAGTCAATGGACGATTCACCAAAACCCACAAAGTTCACAAATGCTGCAGGTTCAGCTAAAACAACTTCAGATGCTTGCTCGGCCTCTTCAGCCAATTCTTCAAGTAACTTTTTTACTAGGTGAACATCTGTACCGTAAGCGACACCAACAGGAATAGCAAGACGGATTCTAGGATCACTGTAGGAACGGTTTACGACTTGTTCCTCTAAAAAATATGAGTTTGGCATAATAATGTGTTCATTTTCAATGGTACGAATAACCGTTGCTCGCATGTTGATTTTTTCTACGTCTCCAATTACATCGTTAACGATGATGCGATCCCCAACCTTAATTGGGCGTTCAAACAGAATAATCAGCCCGGAAATAAAGTTTGAGGCAATATTCTGCATTCCAAAGCCAATCCCCACACCAACAACCCCAGCAAATACCGTTAACGCACTGAGGTCAATTCCGACAGTTGTTAAACTGACGATCACAGCAATAACCATAATCACGTAATGGAATACTCGCTCTAATGTAAAACGAATACCTCGGTCTAGACGGTACCGCTCATAGACGGCGGGCAGCAATAAATGATTCAGAATTTTCGACAGACGGTTGGCTAAAGAAATAATAAGGATGGCAATAACAATTAAAAATACAGAAATTCTTACCTCGCCTACGGTAAAAATGGCTTGAAATAACCATTTAGTTTTTGAAAAGTAAATCAATAGAAAAAGAAAGGCTCCGTTATAAGCGGCCCAATTGATAAATGAATTGAGTGCATGTTGGATGCGATTATTGTGTTTAATTGTTCGAACGATGACAAAATGCAGGATCCATTTTAATGCGAAGATGCCAAGTAAGGCGAAACAAACAAGTAAAGCATCTTGCCAGAAATACCATGTTATGATGTATTCCCAATTGTTTGACATAAAGATACTCCTCCAATAGATGATGGGGTCAGGATATATTATCTCATATCTCTAATTGAAGACAAATAAGGGATACTGGTTTGATAGCGAAAGCTTGTATGTTTGTAAAGGAGAAGAATTTTCACACCATTTACTTTCGTGAAAGGTAGGGGAGCAGTGACCATGAAAGAGTTTCAGAAAACGATAGAACAACATACATTTCACGTATATACAGAGGGCAGGGAACAATTGCCCGCTCTTGTCTGTCTTCATGGGGTGACGGCTGATTCGAAGACATTTACCGGGATGGTTGAGCACATGAAGAATCACTTTCATCTTATTTTATTGGATGGACCCGGCCATGGGAGGACCAGACCGCTTGTCCACGAAGAGGATTATGCGTTTTCATTCCTAGCGAAGCGGTTAGATCAAGTCATAATGCAGCTCACCAGTAAGCCATTTTTTATTATGGGACATTCTTGGGGTGCCGACCTGGCTCTTCATTATACAAAAGCCTTTCCGGAAAAAATAGAAGGTGTCATCTTGCTTGATGGTGGATATGTTTTCCCAGAGCACGTGCCAGGGTTAACGAAAGAGAAAGCCCTCTCCGCTTGGGGAGAGTACAGTCATACGAGTGTTTACTCATCCTGGGGAGAATTTGTTGATACTTATCAGGGATATACAACGAAAAAATGGGATGACACACTTGATCTAACAATTGCCTCAAACTTTAAGAAAGAAAAAGGAAAATATAGATTAGTAGCAGAATCCTTTTCCCTGTTATCAATGATTAAAGCTTTCTATCGGGAGCCTAGTTCAACTGCTTACACGGATATTAACTGTCCGACACTACTATTTCACGCTGCCTTACCATTAACCGATAAGTCTCGAAAGCAGGGTTTAAGACAGATTCAAGAAAGTATTCCAGACCTTAAGGTGATAGGAATCAAGAATACGAAACATAATGTCCATTGGGATGCACCTGAAAAAGTATCTCAAGAAATAAAATTGTGGATAGGAAATGACATCTTGGAGGTGGCCCATAATGCTGGAAAAATTCAAAATGTTTATACCACCTTTTGGCCAAGAACGAATGATTCGAATCTATTTACCAACTAAATACTATAAAGAGAATATAAGATTTCCTGTGTTATACATGCACGACGGTCAAAACGTATTTGAAGATCATGATGCGATTGGCGGAGTTTCCCTTGGACTTAAAGACTATCTCGATGACAAGGAACTTGATGTAATCGTTGTAGCCATTGATACTAGCCTAATAAAAGAGGATAGAGTGAACGAATATTGCCCATGGGCGGGGGGTGAGTTCAGTAAAGTGATCACGGGCAAGGATAGTGACTTAGGGGGCAAAGGGGGAGGGTACATAGAGTTTATTATCAATGAACTTAAACCTTTGATAGATCATAAGTATCGTACGCTTGAACATGATACTTCAATGGCAGGCATATCGTTAGGGGGCCTAATCACCACCTATGCGGCTTGCTGTTACCCTGATACTTTTTCTAAAGTTGGCGTGTTATCCTCCGCGTTTTGGCGTAATCAAGAAGAAATAGAAAAGCTGATTCATGTGTCGGATTTGTCAAAGGTTGACAGATTTTATCTAGACTGCGGGACGAGAGAAACGAGGGACGATTGGATAAATAGTAAATTTTTCGCCTGTAATCAATCAGTCTATGAAATGGTGAGCAAGAAAGTAGCGAAGACAAAGTTTGAGATAGTAGAAGGTGCTGAACACCATTATTCGTTTTTTCAACAGAGAGTTTCTGACGTTATAGCTTATTTGTTTCCCGGAAGCTCGAATGAAAGGTGAAAAGTCCTTCTCGTGTAATTAAAATCCAATTTATGGAGTAGGGTCGTTATATGTAAGATAGGTGGGGGTGTAAGAAACAATTTCTAAGTTACCTCCCCTATTCAATTGGAAGTAAGTTTAGTGAACCTACAAAAAGCTGAGGTATTCAGAGAAAGGATGAAGACTAATAAATTTGGCAAAAGCGTTCTATCTTAATGGGAAGAGCGTCTTTTTTACAGAAAAAACAGAAGGGATTATTAGAAAGGGAATAGAAATGGTAAAAGATGAACTACATCTAATTGGAGGAATTTTTTTAATGAGATATGCCGTTTCAGTTACAGATACCACATTTGTAAAAGAGATAGAAGAGAGTGGAATCAGCCTAAATGAGCAGTTGGCCGATTTTGCTAAGTCATTAGCAGAAATTACGAGCTTTGAAAAACCAAGAGGAATTGTTTTCCATGATCTCAAATCAGCAACAGAACTTTATTCAGAGATCCCGCTACCCGCCTATACTTCTAGAGACTTGATCCATATCAATCCATTAACTGAAGTTTGGAAAGACATTTTTTTGGAATCAGCCAGGGGAAAGAGCGTCACAAAAGCGGAATTGTATTACTCATCACTTGAGGACGTTGATGTTGCTATCATTGCTGCCCATGAGCTTACCCATCATGCTGACTTCTTTCGTGATGATTTTGAAGGTGATGAGGAGAATATGTGGTTTGAGGAAGGCATGTGCGATTACATTGCGAGAAAGTTCATGCTATCGGAAGAAAAGTTTGATGAAGTTTCAGAAGTGGAAAATCTTTTGATTGAGGCCTACAAAGAGGATTACGGTGAATATACACTTGACCAATTTGGAAAGTCAGGATATAGGCAAGGGAATAGTTCGGGTTATTCTGCTGACTTTTACGATTATTGGCGCAGTACGAAAACAGTGCGTACGCTTGTGGAGAAATATTTTGACGGGAGTGTTGGGGGGCTTATTGATTGTTATGAAAAGTGGGATGAAAAGGTCCCTCTCCATTTGTATTTTGTTAATCGTTTGGAACTGTCGGAAGAAGAGTCTAAGAGGTTGTGGTTTAGATAGAAATAGTTTTTCAGAAGGGGAAACCGGTCTAATATCACCATGATGAACATGCTTTGACTTTTATGAGTGGGCAGTGGAATGTTAACAAGGAGTTGGTCTAAGAGGATATAGACTGTAACTTCCCTTTACCAGCCCAAGGAGAGGTGTTGATAGTGACAAAAGCAGGAGCGGATTTTTATCGGAGCATCGCGCTTGTTTCCTTTTAGGAAGTCGGCAGATCAGCAGACGTAAAGAAAGCCCACTTGGTATGATCAGTAATCGCATACCTAAGCAGGCTGGGGATGTTTTATTTTAAAGCGTTTCGAATGCTTTAACAGCAGCTTCCGCAACCTGCACATCATGTTCTACTTTACTGCCGCTGACACCGACAGATCCGACTACTTTTCCTTCTTTAACGAGCGGGATTCCGCCGCCAAACACTACAATACGACCGTTATTGGTTGTGTTCAGTCCATAAAGTTCTGCTTTTGGTACGGTTGCATCTGCTAGATCAGATGTAGGCATCTTAAGGGCAACAGACGTCCATGCTTTATTTTGGGCAATGTCAACGCTTGCAAGCCAAGCATCGTCCATACGATGAACAGCAGTGAGGTTGCCTCCTTCATCATAGATCGATATAACCATCGCCACACCAAGGTTTTTCGCCTCTGTTTCTGCACTTTCAATCAGTTTCTTTGCCTTTTCCAATGTTAATTGACTCATGTTTGCATTCCCCACTTTCTGAAATTTAATTTACATAGACTACCTTCCACTTGTTATAATTTTAAAACATATCGTTAGGCTTTATTTTTCACAATATCAATCTGCTAATCGTTTTCCTGCCACGCCATAGTTCTGCTTGGACATTTCCTCTATAACAACAGTGACCGCTTCTTTGCGGGCACCTGTGGTATCTGTCACAGCGTCAGTTACTTTTTCAACCAAAGCCTGTTTCTGGTCGTCGCTTCGTCCTTCGAGCATTTGTACTGTAATAATCGGCATGCTGTTCTCTCCTTTAATGCGTTAATTGGGTTACTACACCTTCTTCTGCAAAAAACGTCAAATTCCTGCTTGCTTTTAATAGAATTTTTAGAGTTCTCTGTTGTGAAAAGTAGCATGCGATTATGTTAAAGTAGAAGCAACAGTTAGTCTAGAAGGAGGATGTCGTTTAGCATGAAGGAATTTGATCAATTTAAAAATAAAGATGAAGGCGAAAATAGTGATAAGAAGAAAAATCAATTTACGATCATAAAAGACGATTCAACTGATGGACATGGCGGATATGGGGTTGGGTCCATCAGTCTTGAGAATATGACACCTGTCATCGTCGATCCTAATGAAGAAGAGGCGTTCGTTGATATGGGGGCACTCCATGCACGAAGCAAGGTCGAGAAGCGGGTTCGTTTTAAGCCTGATCGTTTTGAGGTGCCAAATGGCAAGCTGTATTGGATTGCCTGGGTGACTGTCGCTCATCGTGAAGGTCTTCCTTGCTATTATGGGGTGGCTGGAAGTGAACTAGTCGTTGATCGTGAAATTCGCCGGGGTTATAAATCGATGCCGGAGCATGTTAATCAGATGGACAAATCATTGAAAGGACGCTTTGTTGTCGAGCATATGGATGAGAAGTCGAAGCGGATCCTTGGTGAATATTTACGTGATTTCAAACCAGAACTTTGGGAAAATACTGGTCAAGAATTGAAAGACTCACTTGGAGTACAATAACTGAGCTGCTGTGCCTTCTCTTTTTCAAAAAGAGGAGGCGCTTTTTTGTGTAAATATGCAATTAACCTTCTGTTTCGTGCAATCCCCTCCACAAGGCCTGATTGAACTTTTTCTGGGAGAAAATACAAGTATACGTGAGGTGTTATTGTGATAGAATGAGAACAAGTGTTCTTGATAAAGGAGGGGTTACTATGGATCATCGCAATCATGACCGTGGGACAATCAAATGGACATCATTGATGCTGCCGGAGCATGTGGAATTGATCAAAAAGCAATGGAAGGAGGATCAACGAGTCGAGAAAGGGATCATCGATGAGCAAAAGGCGGTGGAGATTGACTTTATTTTGCAGAGAGCGCTCCATGACGATTTAACGGTTAATGTCAAAGTCCATAATGGGTTTGATTATGAAAATATTCGTATGAAAATTACTTACATGAACAAGTTTGAACGTAAGGTCTTTGGCAAGGAGGAAGAGTCGAAGGAAACAACAAGTTGCAGGCTTGATGACATTGGTGATATTACCATCGTGTAGCCTTTATAAAAAGTTCACAAAATGTTCACTTAAAATAAGTGGCTTTTTAGAAGACGAATCTTGACGAACAAGCTATCTGGATAATATATTAATTAACACATGGGTTATACATGTATTTACTAGGACAAAGAAAGCGACCGGCTAGTCACCGGTCGCTTTCTTTGTCTTTTTATACATTTACTTCCACCTCAGGTCATCCAGAAAATTGGATGACCTGAGGTGGAATATATTAGGAGAACCAGTCGACGATGCCATCGAGCCAGGAGTCATCTTTGAGTTCTTCGTTGATTTCTTCCTCATCGCTTTTTTCGTTTTGTTCACATGTTTCGGTTGGAATGTTCTCCTCATCCATGTAAACGAGCCGTTCCTTTGGACAGCCTGGACCGGATAGTTTGCCCGTTTTAGGATTAATGTACACACCCTTAACTCCAGGTGTCGGGGTAAAGGCTGCGGCGGGCAGCGGTTGATGGATCGTTTCCATCGTGTCGGCCCACAAATGTTTGGCATATTGATGATCTTTTGTTTTTGTAATCGCACGGTTGTCGTCATAGCCTGTCCAAACCCCCATGATATACTGCGGGCTGAAGCCGATCATCCAGCTGTCAGAATCTGTTGTTCCTGACTTACCGCCATACATACGGGTCAATTGGTCAGCAATACTCGCCCCTGTCACACTCATGTAACCATTAAGTGCTGTATCGAACATACCTGTCATCATATGGGTGACGGTAAAAGCAACATTGGGATCGATGTTTCTTTCGGTATCTGTATCGGGTTCATACTTGTACAACACGTTATCATGGCGATCGGTGATCTTTGTGATTGTGTGACCGCGGACAGCTTCAGATCCACTCACCATCCTCATATAGCCATCGACCATTTCATAAAGTGAAATTGAAGCAGTGCCAAGGGCCAAAGAAGGTACGGCAGGCAGCTCACCAGAGATCCCAAACGTACGCAATGTATCAACAAAATTCTCTGGGCCGATATCGACATTCGTTGTTACAGCGTAAATGTTGTCAGATAAAGCTAAAGCTTGAGCCATCGTAATTTTTCGGTTGGCATAGTAATTGTTATAGTTACTTGGTGAATAGACTTTGCCGTTTTTCAGCTCAAACGTTGTCGGTTTACTCGCAACCATCGTCAGCGGTGTGTAGTCACGCAAAAGGGCAGCATAGTAGAGGAATGGTTTAATAGTAGAGCCAACCATTCTTTGTGCATCTGTTGCCCTGTTATAGGCGCTCTCGGAATAATTTTTTCCACCAGCTAGAGCTGTGACCGCACCTGTCTGACTGTCCATAATGACACTCGCTGTTTGAATTTCAGAGCCATTGGCAATGGTTTGATCAATCGACTGCTCAAGCTCCTTTTGGTGATTTTTATTTAAAGTTGTATAAATGTGGTACCCGCCTGTTTTAATGGCATCCACATCTGTTTCAAGTAATCTAGCTGCTTCCTCGGTTACTTTATCCTGGAAGTAAGGAGCCACAGCTTTCGTTGCTTCGCCGGAATGATCATAATAATCGAGGGACACCTTTAACGCTTGTTGCTCTTTATTAGGTGAAATATAGCCAAGCTCCTCCATACGGGAAAGAATTTGTTCCTGGCGTGAGTTAGCATTTTCGGCATTGTTAAGAGGGGAATAGTAGCTCGGCCCCTTTGGAATGCCGGCAAGCATTGACGCCTCAGCAAGCGTTAGCTCTTTTGCATGCTTGTCAAAATAATATCGGCTGGCCGCTTCAATTCCGTAAGCGCCATGTCCGTAATAAATCGTGTTCAAATACCCCTCAAGGATCTCATCCTTTTCATAGAAAATTTCTAAACGCATCGCATAGAAAGCTTCCTTAATTTTTCGTGTCCACGTTTTTTCATGAGATAAGTAGAGGTTACGTGCATATTGCTGGGTAATCGTACTCGCCCCTTCAACCATTTTCATAGCCTTTAAGTCTGTCAAAGCAGCAGACGCAATTCGTCTAAAGTCAAAGCCAAAGTGGTCGTAGAAGCGGTGATCCTCAATGGCGAGTGTTGCATGGACGATCTCTTCAGGCATTTCCTTTTTACTAATCCAATAACGCTCCTGCGCCCCGTGGGTTTCGTCAATCACTTTCCCTTCCGAGCCATAGTAGATGGAATTCTGCTCGGTGTGAAGAGAAGGGGGTCCCAGACCAACGGCATAAATAAACACAGCAACAAACGCAATGAGGCCAAGGACTCCGCAAGTGACTGCGGTTTTCATTGTTCTCCGTATCCATTTCCATTTAAAACGAATAAATAATAGCATTTTTACTTCTCCTGCCTGTAAAGAAATAATAAATATTGCTATTATTATGGGAGAATGGTGGACAAATTAAACATTCCCTTGCTTTTTCTAACGTTTAATCTATAATTTGATTGGTTACAAATGTATGTTTAAGAGGCTGCCGCTCATGATTTGGTGACTTTTTGAACAACGTCTTACATGAGTGTTGAAAGGAGAACATCAATATGGCTACATGGTTTACCGAAAAACAAACGGAGAACTTTGGCATTACCGCAAAAGTGAACCGTTCATTGCATAAAGAGCAAACGGATTTTCAAGAATTAGAGATGCTCGAGACCGAAGAGTGGGGGCGGATGCTGCTGCTTGACGATATGGTGATGACGACAGAGAAGGATGAATTCGTTTACCACGAAATGATGGCACACGTACCGTTGTTCACACACCCGAGTCCAAAGAAAGTACTCGTCGTTGGCGGTGGTGACGGCGGCGTGATTCGTGAAGTCTTGAAGCATGAAAGTGTCGAGCAGGCCACCCTGGCTGAAATCGATGGCAAGGTCATCGAGTATTCGAAAAAATACTTACCGAGTATTGCAGGTGCCTTAGAGGATAAGCGTGTCGACGTGCAAGTTAGCGACGGCTTCATGCATATCGCGAAAAGCGAGCGGGAGTATGATGTGATTATGGTCGATTCGACTGAGCCTGTAGGTCCAGCTGTTACCCTTTTCACAAAAGGATTTTACGAAGGAATTGCGAACGCCTTGAAAGAGGATGGCATTCTGGTCGCTCAAACAGACAATCCGTGGTTTAAAGCGGATCTGATTCGCCAAGTGTACGGTGATGTAAAAGAGACCTTCCCAATTACCCGCGTCTACACGGCGAATATCCCGACATATCCGAGCGGGCTGTGGACGTTTACAATGGGGAGCAAGATTTACGATCCGCTCCAAGTGCCAGACGAGCGTTTTCAGGAAATCGACACGAAATACTACACGAAAGAGCTTCACAATGCCTGCTTCGCCCTGCCCAAATTCGTCAAAGATGTAACCGAGGGGGATTAACCTATGCGATTTGACCCGGCCTATTCAGGAAAAGTATTTATCATGAGCCGCCCGAATGAAGAGGAAGCGGAGGCTGTGATCTATGGCATGCCGATGGACTGGACGGCAAGCTTCCGCCCAGGTTCCCGTTTCGGTCCAAACCGGATTCGTGAAGCTTCAATCGGACTTGAAGAGTATAGCCCTTACCTGAATCGTCATTTAGAAGAAGTCAATTATTACGACGCCGGCGACATGCTGCTTCCGTTTGGCAATGCCGAGCGCAGTCTTGAGATTATTGAGGGCTATATCGACGGGCTTTTGGAAAAAGGGAAGTTTCCGCTCGGACTCGGTGGAGAGCATCTCGTCAGCTGGCCGGTCTTTAAAGCGTTTCATAAAACGCAGCCGAACCTGGCTATTATCCATATCGATGCCCATGCCGACCTTAGGGAGGAGTACGAGGGAGAAATTCTCTCCCATTCCACTCCGGTCCGAAAAGCATGTGAGCTGATCGGGCCTGAGAACGTCTACTCCTTTGGGATCCGCTCCGGCATGCGTGAGGAATTCCAGTACGCTGAGGAGAGCGGCATGCACATGTCGAAGTTTGACGTCCTCGAACCATTGAAACAGATTTTGCCTGAATTGGCCGGCCGCCCCGTCTATGTCACGATCGACATCGATGTTCTCGATCCAGCCTACGCCCCAGGCACAGGCACAGCAGAAGCAGGCGGCATTTCGTCAAAAGAATTGCTCGCCGCCATCCATAAGATTGCTGCTTCTGATGTAAAAGTAGTGGGTGCCGATTTAGTTGAGGTTGCTCCAGCTTACGACCAAACAGAGCAAACGGCGATCGCAGCCAGTAAATTTGTGCGCGAAATGCTTTTAGGGTTTGTTAAATAAATGATAAAATGGGTCCGTTGCTAGACGCAGCGGATCTTTGTTTTTAGAGGTTGTTCAAAAAGTCACCAAATGATAAGAGACGAATCTCTTCGTTGGCTTGCTTTTGAAGAGCGTGTGCCCTGCCGTCTACGAGCCTATTCAAAGAAGTAAATTCCCCGGGACAAGGCAGCGAAGAAGGATATTCTCTGAAGTGGCTTCGCTACTTACGTATTATTAGGCAGCAGTGGAACTTCTATTAAAACCGTGCACGGTCCTGTGCTGTGCACAACCTAGAAGTCAGCACGTCCTGTGCAAGTCCGTTCCTTGGAAAAGAAGGACACTTTTCCTTCGTGCGAAGCCAATTCGGGGGAGATTTCCTTGGTGATCAAAGCTTCGCCGCCACGACCTTCTTTCTTCTAAATTGGCAACTTTTTGAATACTCACTTTTATGCAAATATGCAATTATTGATGATTTCATGCAATTATCGTGCTGTTTCGCGCAATTAAGTCTGGAAATGTGCAATTATCTGAAATTATGTGCAATTAGCCGTAAATTCGTGCAATTGTGCTGATCACTATCGTATAAAAAGGCAGCCGAATGGATGACTTTCTGACTCACCCAAATAAGGAGTTTTACGACTATGAACAAAAAACTAATCAGCGTAACTGCAGTGTACGCCCTCATTATGGCTGCCCTGCTTATTTTGACCTTCAATTTCGATTGGAACCCGTCTGGGTATAGCTACGAAGTGAACGGTTCCACACTGACCGTACAAGAAGGACTCGGCCATTCAGAGGTAACAACTGTTGAAATTAGTGAGCACATGTCGAACGTGCTGCTTTTTCAAGTAGCCATTAGTGATGTGAAGACTCACTGGCACACGGATATCATTATGCTAGCCCTGTTTTTCCCGCTGATTTTATTTGCTATTTTCAAAGACAAGCGGCCATTTAAAAAGGTGCTCTCCTATAAATGGTTCCTCGGGATTGTCTGCGCGGTTATTCTCATTTATACCGCAGCAACCGTGCCTAATTACTTTTCACAAATTCAAAAGGTTGAAGAGAACGTACAAAAGTTGTCAGATTAACTTGAGTTTTTGCTGCTGAGTTCTTATAATAGATAAGTTAAGGATGGACGCAGGATCTGATGGATGGAGGAGTATGAAATGACAGACGTGAAGCTTAAGCTCATAACGGAAATCAGAGATGCGGATCGTAAAGAAGAGATGACGCTGTCTGAGCCTGGGAAATTTTATACGCGTGATGAAACGGAGGTCCTCACGTTTACAGAGCATCCTGAAGAAGGGGAGTCTGTAAAAACGATGGTGACAATTAAGCCGGATCATATTAGTATTAAACGAACAGGTGCGGTAGAGATGCGGCAAGTTTTTCAAAGGAAAAAAGAGACGGAAAATATTTATCGCCATACCTATGGTGATTTTCATATGAGGACATGGACAGACCAAATTGAGTATCGTTCGCTGACAGAAGCTTCTCAAGGTCGTCTGTTTATTAGTTATCAGATGACAGTAAACGATGATGTCACACAACGTCATCGATTGACGCTTATTTTTGAGGAGGAAAGGGAATCATGAACATTGTCGAACAGACGGAACAGAAGTTGAAGGATGAAATTGTCCAAGCTGTGAAACAGGCAGGCCTGGCCACAGATGAGGAAATGCCGATCGTCGTTCTTGAACAGCCGAAGGATAAATCACACGGAGATTATGCCACGAATATGGCGATGCAATTAGCCCGGATTGCGAAAAAGAACCCGCGCCAAATTGCAACGGAGCTTGTCGAACAGTTTGATCGTTCCAAAGCTTCGATTGAAAAAATTGAAATCGCCGGACCAGGGTTTATTAATTTTTACATGGACAATCAATATCTCTCAGATCTTGTGCCGTCCATCATTGAGGCTGGCGAAAATTATGGACGAACGGATAGCGGACAAGGCCATAAAATCCAAGTTGAGTTCGTTTCAGCGAACCCAACTGGTACGTTGCATCTAGGCCATGCACGTGGAGCCGCTGTTGGTGATTCGTTGAGCAATGTCCTTGATGCAGCTGGTTATCAAGTATCGCGTGAATATTATATTAATGATGCCGGAAACCAAATGGCGAATCTGGCCTTGTCTGTCGAGGCACGCTACATGCAGGCACTCGACAAAGATTGGGACATGCCTGAAGATGGCTACCATGGTAAGGACATCATCGAGCTTGGCAAAAAGTTGGTCGAAGAAGACGGCACGAGATGGGTGGATGCCTCTGAAGAAGAGCGCCTGGCCTTTTTCCGTAAATATGGGCTGACTTACGAGTTGAACAAAATTAGGACAGACTTAGAAGAGTTTCGTGTTCCTTTTGACGAATGGTTCTCAGAGACGTCTCTTTATGAAGGCGACAAAATTGACAACGCGTTAAATGTGCTGAAAGAAAAGAATTATGTCTATGAAAAAGATGCTGCCACGTGGTTTCAGACGACAGCTTTCGATGATGATAAAGATCGAGTGCTCATTAAAAATGATGGCACATACACCTACTTAACCCCGGACATCGCTTACCACAAAAATAAGCTCGACCGCGGCTTCGATACACTGATTAACATTTGGGGAGCCGACCATCATGGCTACATTCCACGGATGAGAGCGGCGATTCAAGCCCTTGGCTATCAAAAAGATACGCTTGAAGTGGAAATCATTCAAATGGTCAACCTGTTCCAGGACGGGGAAAAAGTAAAGATGAGTAAGCGGACAGGCAAAGCCGTTACACTAAGAGAGCTGATGGAAGAGGTCGGAATCGACGCGATGCGCTATTTCTTCTCGATGCGCTCAAGTGATTCCCATCTTGATTTCGATATGGATCTCGCCCGTTCAGAATCCAATGAGAACCCGGTTTATTACGTTCAATATGCTCATGCGCGTATTTGCACGATGCTTCGCCAGGCTGAAGGAAAGGGACTTGCAGGTGGAGAATTCGATGGCAGCTTCTTAACATCGGAAAAAGAAGAAGATCTTCTGAAGCGCCTCGGTGAATTCCCGCAAATCGTTGCCGATGCCGCCGAAAAGCGCACACCGCACCGTGTGACACAGTATGCCTTTGAGTTAGCATCGAATCTGCATAGCTTCTACAATGCAGAAAAAGTGCTTGACGAAGCACATCCGCAACGTACGGCTGCAAGAATTGCGCTCATGAAGGCCGTCCGTACCACCTTGCAGAATGCACTACGCTTGATCGGCGTTTCTGCACCGGAACAAATGTAGCTGCATAACCTAATCAAAGAGTGTCCTTGCTGTTTTGGCGGGGGCATTCTTTTTTTCAAAAGAAAAGGCCTATCGAATTCGCGATGAATCGAGTTTAGTCAGAATCTTTTCCGGTTTGGACAAAATCTTTCTGAGTTTAGTTAGAATCTTTCTCAAATCAGGGAGAAACTTTCTGAATTTGGAAAGAATCTTTACATATTTGGGTAGAATCGCGTTGTATTTGGTCAGAATCACACGAGTCGAAAGGATAGCTCTTCATGAACGGAGAAAGATAGTAATAAGAGTAAGAGGAGGAGTAGACAATGAAGGAAGTCATTTTAGCTTTACTAACAGGTTTTATCGTAGGAATTATTTTTGCTGCGTTTAAATTGCCGATCCCGGCTCCTCCAGCGTTAGCCGGAGTTGCGGGAATCGTTGGCATTTATTTGGGGTTTAAATTCTTTGCCTGGGTGGGGCCGATGGTGATGACGATTTTTAAATAGTTAGAGAAGCGGCCGTAGCAGCTTAGCTATTTGAACGTTAATTTTTGTTGCGAGGGAGCGTTGAGCCAGCCATTCTTCATTAAAGGGGATGGAATTCTGAACGTCATCCATATACCCCTTTCGTAGATCATTAATAAATGACTCGTCATAGACAAAGGTATTGACTTCTTTATTCAAAAACAGGCTGCGCCGGTCGAAATTGGCTGTTCCGATATCGGCCAGGCTTTGGTCCACAATGAGTGTTTTTGCATGATAGAAACCGTTATCGTACAAGTGAATGTGTGCGCCAAAGCGATACAGCTGTTCTAAATAGGGAATGGCAGCTTCTTTTACAAAGGGATGATCAGCTTTAAGCGGTACCATGATGCGAAGGGTAATTCCTCTTTCAAGCGACTGCTTAAGGGCATCCATCAATTTCCTTGTAGGGATGAAATAAGGAGTACCAATTAAGATTTCCTGCTGAGCTCGTTCAATCATTTGCAAAAATTCATGCTCAAGTTTAACGCCGTCTGTCGCCATCACTTTGACCGGATGCTTGGCTTCGGCGTGATGGACTGAGGGAGCATGTTTTTCGCCTGTTGCTCCATACCAGTCATCAAGAAAAACGTGATGAAGCTCTTTGACTACAGGACCAGTTAAGCGCAGGTGATAATCACGCCAATCGCCGAATTTAGGGTTCTCGCCTAAATAGTTGCGGCCGATATTAAATCCGCCAACATAAGCAATTTTTCCATCAATGACTGTGATCTTTCGATGATTGCGCCGATTTAATTTATAAAAAAAGTACGGGAAACCAGGAACGGCAGAAAATTGAAATTGTACTCCAGCGTCTTTCAAGTCGCTGCGAATCGACTTAGACATCTGGTAGCCTCCCAATCGATCCGTGAGTAAGCGGACTGGCACCCCTTCACGTGCTTTATTCTTCAACACTTGGAGAAAATCACGTCCTGCTTGATCGCTGCTAATTAAATAGAAGAATATATCCACTTGCACTTGTGCTTCCGATATTTCTTGAAAAAGGTCCTCAAATAAAGGTGCTCCATTTTTATATAACCGATAATCCCCGGTTGTTTCGGCAAAGGGAAGAATGCGAGCATTATTTTGATGGCTTTTCTTTCCTAATTTAAAATCTAAAATAATAAGAAGTAGGATGAGTAGGCAGATTAAGATCATAGTAAACATTTAGTAGTGTCTCCTTTCCCATTAGGTAGCTTTCCCTAATATTGCTGATTTGAACAGGAAATATGTAAAATGTATTGACTGAATGCTCATTCATAATTATAGTTAATATATAAGATTCAGAAAATTGACAGGTTTTCGAATTGGCATGGGGGTGTGATTCGGAAATTTGTGTAACCAACGTAGAGGGGGAGAACAGATGAATCCTTTGTTACTGGCAAATTGGATTTTATTCCTGGGTGTGACGGTATATGGCTTATATTTGTTTGTACGAGTTGTGCGTACACGCGTCGCCTATATCCAAATGGGGAAAAAAGTCGAATTTGATGGTCAGATAAAGAGACGTCTTCAAAAAATATGGATTTACGTGTTTGGACAGAAGAAGTTGTTGAAGGATAAGAAATCGGGAGCCATTCATGTCATGATGTTTTATGGCTTTATCCTCGTTCAGTTTGGAGCGATCGATTTCATTTGGAAGGGACTAGCACCTGATTCACATTTACCGCTAGGTCCGCTGTATCCTGGTTTCACCTTTTTTCAGGAGCTTGTGACATTAACAATTCTTGTCGCTGTCATATGGGCGTTTTACCGTCGCTATATTGAGAAGCTTGTTCGCTTAAAGCGTGGTTTTAAAGCAGGAATGGTCCTTCTTTTTATTGGATTATTAATGGTTTCAGTACTTATTGGAAATGGAATGGGATTAATTTGGCATGGTCATGAAGGAGCATGGACAGAACCAATTGCGACAATTATTGCAAACGCTTTCGGGTGGATGCCGCCTGCAGCTGCAGCCAGCGTATTTTTCGCTATGTGGTGGATTCATTTATTAGTTCTTCTCACATTCCTTGTCTATGTTCCACAATCGAAGCACGCACACTTGCTCGCAGCGCCAGTCAATGTGTTCTTAAGCCGTGAGGGTCCTCCCGGCAAACTTAAGAAAATTGATTTTGAAATGGATGAGGAAGCCGATGAAGAAGACGTTTCCTTTGGTGTTGGAAAAGTGGAGGATTTCAATCAGCTGCAAATGATTGACTTCTACGCTTGTGTTGAATGCGGCCGTTGTACAAATGTATGTCCAGCGGCAGGTTCAGGAAAGATGCTGTCACCGATGGATTTGCTTGTTAAAATCCGCGACCACTTAACGGAGACAGGGGCAGCCGTTACTGGTAAGGCGCCATGGGTTCCTTCCTATGCTTTTGCAGGAACTGAAGGCAATACCCTTGCAAAAATGGCTGAGTCCCAAGGTGGAAACGAGGCGGCTGCTACGGCTGAAGACGTAAACGGTAAAAGCTTGATTGGTGACGTGATTACAGAAGAGGAACTATGGGCTTGTACAACATGCCGTAACTGTGAAGATGCCTGCCCAGTTATGAATGAACACGTCGATAAAATCATTGACCTTCGCCGCTATCTCGTTTTAACAGAAGGTAAAATGGACCAGGATGGACAGCGTGCGATGATGAACATCGAACGCCAAGGAAACCCTTGGGGACTATCTAAGAAGGAACGTGAAAACTGGCGCGATACCGAGGAAGATGTATCGATTCCGACTGTAAAAGAACTTAAAAAATCAGGCGAGGAATTTGAGTATCTGTTCTGGGTAAGCTCCATGGGCTCCTATGATAACCGCAGCCAGAAGATTGCCATGGCTTTTGCCAAGCTTATGAATAAAGCTGGCATTAAGTTTGCGATTCTCGGTAACAAGGAGCAGAACTCCGGCGATACGGCCCGCCGCATGGGGAATGAATTTTTATTCCAAGAACTTGCGGAGAAGAACATTAAAGAATTTGAGAAGCATGACGTCAAAAAGATCATTACGATTGACCCGCATGCGTATAATATTTTCAAAAATGAATACCCTGATTTTGGCTATGAAGCGGAAGTCTTTCACCATACGGAAATGCTGGCTGAATGGCTGAAGGACGGCAGATTGAAGCCTGACGTTGAAGTGAACGAAACGATTACCTATCACGACAGCTGTTACCTTGGGCGTTACAACGAAGTGTATCAGCCGCCACGCGATGTCCTTGAAATGATTCCAGGCGTAAAAGTCGTTGAAATGAATCGTAACCGCTCAAACGGCATGTGCTGTGGAGCCGGCGGCGGGATGATGTGGATGGAAGAGAAATCAGGTAACCGCATGAACGTTGCCCGTACAGAGCAGGCTTTAGAAGTAGAACCAACGATGATTTCAAGTGGCTGCCCATTCTGCCTAACGATGCTTTCTGATGGTACGAAAGCGAAGGAAGTGGAAGAGAAGATCAGTACAATGGATATTGCAGAGATTTTAGCAAAATCGATTTTCCCGGAGAAAGTGGAAAAGTCGGCATAGAAAAGCGGAACACCTTGAAGCTAAACGGCTAAGATGTAAAGTTTGGACGCTAACTATTTAAAAAAGCCGCAAAAAATTAAAGTTGGCCACGGTAATTGGGAAGTGCCCGCTAAATGTAGGATTTAGTCGCGAAATTGAATTTTGAACGGTTATCTTCCAAATCGACAAGGACAAAAACTATCTTTTTATGAATCTAGTGTGAAAAATGTGGAAAGTGTACAGTAAATTATGTACACTTTCCTTATGAGGGGAAATTGAGCGAGCGTTCAATCGCTATTATTGTAAGCGTTACCAATATAAAGGAGGAAATTCATTATGACGAAAACTGTAATCGTAGCAGGGGCACGTACACCTTTTGGAAAATTTGGCGGAGGTCTGGCCCCTTTAACGGCTGCACAGCTAGGCGGAATTGCCATCAAAGCTGCTTTAGAAAGAGCGAATGTGAAAGCAGAGGATGTGAAGGAAGTCATCATGGGCACGGTTTTACAGGGTGGTCAGGGACAGTTACCTTCCCGCCAGGCTTCACGTGAAGCGGGCATTCCTTGGGATGTGAAGACGGAAACGGTTAACAAGGTTTGTGCATCTGGCATGCGTAGTGTAACGATGGCTGATCAGTTCATCCGTTTAGGGGAAGAAGATATTATTGTTGCCGGTGGTATGGAAAGCATGAGCAACGCACCATACTTCATGCCGAAAGCGCGATGGGGCATGCGTATGGGTGATGCAGATGTCAAAGATATGATGGTGCATGATGGGCTTACTTGCTCTTTTGAAAATGTGCATATGGGCAGCTACGGAAATCGAACGGCCAATAAATTTGAATTGACGCGTGAGTCGCAGGACGAATGGGCGGCTCGCAGTCATGATCGTGCTCTTCAGGCGATTGAGGATGGCAAGTTGGCTGAGGAAATTGTCTCAGTTGAGGTTCCGCAGCGTAAAGGGGATCCGGTTGTTATTGACACAGATGAGGCACCGAGAAAAGGAACGACTGCTGAAAGGTTGGCGAAGCTGCGTCCTGCGTTTGATAAAGATGGAACGATTACAGCTGGAAATGCTCCAGGTGTGAACGATGGGGCTTGTGCGATGCTGCTTATGTCTGATGAAAAAGCGCAAGAAATTGGGGCTGAAACGTTAGCTACCATTCTTGCTCATGATGAAGTGGCGGTTGAAGCCCATGATTTTCCGGAAACGCCAGGGTTAGTAATTAATAAGCTGCTTAAAAAAGCTGGTAAGTCCATAGATGAAATTGATCTTTTTGAAGTCAATGAGGCTTTTGCAACGGTGTCGCTAGCGAGCGGAAAAATTGCTGGCATTGATCCGGAAAAAGTCAACGTAAACGGTGGCGCTGTGGCACTTGGACACCCGATCGGAGCAAGTGGTGCCCGTATTTTACTTACCTTAGCACATGAACTGAAGCGTCGCGGCGGCGGTTTAGGTATTGCGGCGATTTGCTCTGGCGGCGGTCAAGGGGATGCCGTATTGATCGAAGTACCGAAACAGTAACGAGGGGGAGTCAACATGTCAGTTAATCAAGTGATGGTCATTGGTGCCGGACAGATGGGAGCAGGGATTGCTCAAGTATTCGCTCAGTCAGGCCTGAAAGTGAAATTAAATGATATGAACGAGGAAGCATTAAACAAAGGGATCACAGGTATTGAAAAACGTTTGCAACGCGTAGTAGATAAAGGCAAATTAACAGCAGATGAGCAGGCAAAAGCGAACGAATTGCTCTCCGGAACGACTGATTTGAACGATGCATCTGATTGCGATCTCGTGATTGAAGCGGTCGTAGAAAATATGGATGTAAAAACGAAGGTATTCCAAAGCCTTGATGAAATTACACCGGCTCATGCAATTTTGGCATCCAATACCTCATCTTTGCCAATCACTGAAATTGCAGCGGTTACGAAGCGTCCATCTCAAGTCATCGGTATGCACTTCATGAACCCGGTGCCAGTCATGAAACTTGTGGAAATCATCCGTGCCATTCAAACGAGTGATGAAACGTATCAAGTGATTGAGGAAATGACGAAGAAGCTGAATAAGGCGCCTGTTGAAGTCAATGACCTTCCAGGCTTTGCTGCCAATCGGATTTTGATGCCGATGATTAATGAAGCGATTTTTGCTGTTCATGAAGGTGTCGCTTCCGTAGAAGATGTTGACACGGTCATGAAGCTCGGGATGAACCACCCGATGGGGCCACTGACACTGGCTGATTTCATTGGTCTTGATACATGTCTGTATATTATGGAAGTTCTTCACGACGGCTTTGGCGACAGTAAGTATCGTCCGTGTCCACTGCTTAGACAGTATGTAAAAGCAGGCTGGCTCGGTAAAAAGTCAGGTCGAGGATTTTACAGCTACGAATAACAGGTGAGGGAGAGAGCAAGCATGAACCTGCAGTTTACGGATGAACAACAGATGATGAGGAAGATGGTGCGGGATTTTGCCGAGAAGGAAGTTGCTCCGGCCGTTGAACGTATGGAAGAGGAAGATCGTTTTCCTGTGGAGTTGCTCAAAAAAATGGGGGAGCTTGGTTTAATGGGCATCCCGATTCCTGAACAGTATGGCGGTTCTGAGATGGATTACACATCTTATATCATTGCGATTCATGAGATTGCTAAAGTTAGTGCGACATTAGGGGTTATTTTGTCCGTGCACACGTCGGTAGGTACCAACCCTATTCTTTATTTTGGCACAGAGGAACAGAAGCAAAAGTATATTCCTAAACTCGCCTCTGGGGAATACTTAGGAGCGTTTGCTTTAACAGAGCCAAGCGCTGGTTCGGACGCTGGCAGTTTAAAGACACGTGCGGAAAAACAAGGTGGCCATTACATTTTAAATGGATCAAAAGTATTCATTACAAATGGCGGTGAGGCGGACACATTTATCGTTTTTGCACGAACGAATCGTGATGAAAAAAACGGCAAAGGGGTCAGCGCCTTTATTGTTGAACGTGACACGCCAGGTTTTTCAATAGGCAAAGCGGAGAAGAAAATGGGACTGCATGGGTCGAGTACGGTGTCACTTAATTTTGATCAATGCCAAGTTCCCACTTCGCAATTGCTTGGTGAAGAAGGGGAAGGCTTCAAGATTGCCCTTGCGAACTTAAATGTCGGCCGAATTGGCATTGCTGCCCAATCTCTAGGAATTGCAGAGGCCGCACTCGAACACGCGGTTGCCTATGCAAAAGAAAGAGAGCAATTTGGCAAGTCAATCGCAAAGCACCAGGGGATTTCTTTCAAGCTCGCCGACATGGCGACAGATGTGGAAGCTGCAAAACTATTAGTCTATCAAGCGGCATCCTTACAAGCGGCTGGCGAAAAATGCGGCAAGCAAGCATCGATGGCTAAACTATTTGCATCAAAAGCAGCGGTCAGCACGTCGATTGAAGCTGTCCAGGTGCACGGGGGCTACGGCTACACGGAAGATTACGCTGTCGAACGTTTTTTCCGTGACGCGAAAGTGTGCGAAATCTATGAAGGAACGAGCGAAATCCAGCGAATTGTCATCAGTAATCATTTAATAAAAGGTTGAACAGGGGGATGGACGATGAATTTCAAGCTTACAGAAGAACAAGAAATGCTTAGAAAAATGGTACGCGATTTCGCGAAAAATGAGGTCGAGCCAACAGCAGCTGAGCGTGATGAAGAAGAGCGTTTTGATCGTGAAATTTTTGACAAAATGGCGGAGCTTGGCTTGACCGGAATTCCATGGCCAGAAGAGTATGGCGGGATTGGGTCAGATTTTGTCAGTTACGTGATTGCCGTTGAGGAGCTGTCCCGTGTTTGTGCATCAACAGGGGTAACGCTATCCGCGCATATTTCTCTATGCAGCTGGCCAATTTATAAATTCGGAAATGAAGAGCAAAAGAAAACCTACCTCGCCCAGCTTGCTTCAGGCGAAAAGCTGGGAGCTTACGCGTTATCAGAGCCGGGAGCAGGCAGTGATGTCTCCTCAATGCGTACACAAGCGAAACTTGATGGCGACCATTACGTGTTAAATGGTAACAAAGTGTGGATCACGAATGGCGGTGTCGGTGATATTTATATCGTTTTTGCCAAAACAAATCCGGATGCTGGCAGCAAAGGAGTTAGTGCCTTCATCGTTGAAAAAGGAACAGAAGGCTTTACGTTTGGGAAGAAGGAAAGAAAGCTCGGCATTCGTTCCTCTCCAACAACAGAACTGATTTTTGAAAATTGCAGGATTCCTAAAGAGAACTTGCTTGGTGAAGAGGGGCAAGGCTTTAAGATCGCAATGATGACACTTGACGGCGGCCGTAACGGGATTGCTGCTCAAGCACTTGGGATCGCTCAAGGAGCACTGGATGAATCGGTTAATTATGCAAAAGAGCGTGAACAATTTGGTAAGCCGATCGCCAAACATCAAGGGGTCTCCTTTAAGCTTGCTGACATGGCAACCGAAATTGAAGCAGCCCGGCTATTAACCTACCAAGCGGCTTATTTAGAATCAGAAGGCCAGCCCTATGCGAAAGCGTCTGCGATGGCGAAATTGTTTGCCGGCGATGCTGCCATGCGTATAACGGTTGAGGCTGTCCAAGTCCACGGCGGCTATGGTTATACGAAAGATTATCCAGTTGAACGTTATATGCGTGACGCGAAAATTACGCAAATTTATGAAGGTACAAATGAAATCCAGCGTCTCGTTATCGGGCGTATGGTAACACAGTAAGAGAAAGGAAGGCCCATAGCAATGCACCCTCTAGCTGAACGGATCAAAAAACAGGATATGCGGGCACTGGCACGGGCAATTTCAGTCGTGGAAAGTGACCATCCAGATAAACTGTCGTTAATGAGTGACATTTTTTCGATTAAAAAGAGTGCCCATTACATTGGAATCACAGGCTCTCCAGGGGCTGGGAAGAGCTCACTGATTAATCGTCTGCTCACCCATTTGAGAAACCAAGAGCTTACCGTTGCGGTCATTGCTGTTGACCCGACGAGTCCGTTTAGCGGTGGGTCGTTGCTCGGGGATCGTACGCGCATGAATCAGCATTTTCTCGATCCAGGCATTTTCATACGCAGCATGGCAACGCGCGGAAGTTTAGGGGGTCTGGCGCGGGCGACGAAGGATGCGATACGTGTATGTGATGCCTATGGATTTGATGTCATTTTAGTGGAAACGGTCGGGGTAGGCCAGTCAGAACTAGACATTATGAAGGTCGTTGATACGACAGGTCTAGTGCTGACACCGAATAGTGGCGATGTCCTGCAAATCTTCAAGGCGGGGATTATGGAGATTGCTGATCTTTTTATTATCAATAAAGCGGATCTGCCTGGAGTCGTCAAATTAAAAGCGACCTTAGAGGAATACATGATGATCGCCGATCCTAAAGGCTGGCGGCCGCTCATCGTTCGAACAATTTCCACAGAGAACAAAGGGATGGAAGAACTTTGGGATGGGGTATCCCGCCACCGCACCTATTTATATGACACTGATCAAGGAGAGAAAAAACGCCGTCAGCAGCTTCAGCTTGAGGTCTATGAGTTGGTCCGTGAAGAAATTTGGCGTGATGTGAGAGAGCATGTGGAGGATGATCAGGAGAAGCTGCGTGAAGTCAGCGATCCTGAAGCAGATCCATACAGGCTCGCACGCTCCTGGTATCAACAATGGAAGGGTGACTGAACATGACGAAAAACCAAGTACCCTCTTCAATAAAAGACGAAGCCCTCGTAGAGAAACGGCGTGAACAAATGGTCAAAGGAGCGGTAACCCTTTTTACGGAAAAAGGGTTCCACAAAACGACCACTCGTGAAATTGCCAAGGCTGCAGGGTTCAGTATCGGCACATTATATGAATATATTAGAAAAAAAGAAGACGTCTTGTTCCTTGTTTGTGATTCTATCTACGAACGAGTAAAGGAACGAATGGAAAGTTCAATTGATCAGAATGAAACGAGTATCGACAACCTCGTTTGTGCTGTGCGTTCGTACTTTTCCCTGATGGACGATATGCAGGGGGAGGTTCTCGTTATGTACCAGGAGGTCAAATCATTATCAAAAGATGCTCAAGACTATGTCCTGCAGAAGGAACGAGACATGGTCGCCATGTTAGAGAAAGTAATCATTAATAGTCTTCCTAATCAGCTGCCGGAAGAGGATACGGCACTGATCGCCAATAACATATTTGTTCAAGGGCAGATGTGGGGATTCAGACGGTGGATGCTGCAGCGCACGTTTACTTTGGAATCTTATACAGACAGACAAATCCATTTGCTGCTTCAAGGGCTGAATGTTCCAAAGGCGAATTTATCTTAGGTGAAGGAGGAGAGGTATAATGGAACAACCGCACGTATATCAAGCGAAAAACCCGGTGCGATTTGTGACGTCATCGAGTCTTTTTGACGGCCACGATGCGTCGATTAATATTATGCGCAGAATTTTACAAGCAACTGGAGCTGAGGTCATCCACCTCGGACACAACCGCTCCGTAGAGGAAGTCGTCAATGCGGCTATTCAAGAGGACGCCCAAGGGATTGCCATCTCATCTTATCAAGGGGGCCACGTCGAATACTTCAAATATATGGTCGATCTCTTGAGAGAAAAAGGGGCCGACCATATTCGAGTGTATGGCGGAGGTGGAGGTGTCATCCTTCCACGCGAGATTAAAGAGCTCCACGAGTACGGTGTTGCCCGCGTGTTTTCACCGGAAGACGGCCGCGGCCTTGGCTTGCAGGGTATGATCAATACGATGATGGAGGAGTGCGATTTCCTTCCGCCGCTCAATGTAAAAGAAGCGGTCGCTGATTTGAAAAATGGCAGCCACCAGGCGATGGCACGCTTTATAACATATGTTGAGAATACGCCGAAGGAAGACCGTGAAGTCGTTGCAGCATTCGAAACTGCCGTAGAAGATACGACAGAAAAAACGATACCGGTCCTCGGTATTACCGGCACAGGTGGGGCAGGAAAAAGTTCATTGACAGACGAATTGATCCGCCGCTTCATTCATGAAGTGCCTGATAAGAAGATCGCTATCCTGTCTGTTGACCCGACGAAAAAGAAAACAGGGGGCGCTTTGCTTGGTGACCGTATTCGCATGAACGCGATTTTTAACCCGCGTGTTTATATGCGTTCGCTGGCTACACGTGATGCCAGCTCTGAGGTATCGAAGTCGATTGAAGAAGCGATCCAAGTCGTCAAGGCAGCAGGGGTTGATTTTGTTATCGTTGAAACGAGTGGGATTGGTCAAGGGGATGCGGCAATCACCGACATTACTGATCTATCGATGTATGTGATGACAGCAGAATTCGGTGCCCCTTCCCAGCTTGAGAAGATCGATATGATTGATTTTGCTGATTTTATCGTGATTAATAAATTTGAACAAAAAGGCTCGGAGGATGCACTTTCACAAGTACGGAAGCAATATGAACGCAGTCACATGCTGTTTCATCAAGATGCGACGAAGTTCCCTGTTTACGGTACGATCGCCAGTCAATTCAATGATCCGGGTACGAATACATTGTTTGCCGGTATCATCGATAAACTAAATGAAGATTATGCCTGGCAGGATGACACATCATTTGAACGTGTCGATAAAGTAGAAAAACAGAACGTGATCATTCCAAATGAACAAAAGCAGTATTTGCGTGATATTTCGCTTGCTGTCCGTGACTATCATAAACATACGAATGATCAAGCAGATCAGGCCCGTAAGCTTTACCAGCTCAATGGAACTCTTGAGATGCTCGGAGACGATGAACAAAAAGCAAGTATCGAACGTCTGATAGAAGATTATGAACGTAGGCTTGACCGTGAGTCGAGCGAAAAACTTGGGGACTGGGATGATCTGCACGAGCGCTACAGCGGAGAAACCTACACATTTAAAGTCCGTGATAAAGAAATTACCATGGACCTGACGACAGAAAGCCTTTCCGGAATTAAAGTGCCTAAGGTAGCATTACCTCATTATAGCGACTGGGGTGATCGGTTAACTTGGTTGCTGCGTGAAAATGTACCAGGAGCCTTCCCATTTACGGCCGGTGTTTTTCCGTTTAAGCGAAAAGGGGAGGATCCGAAGCGTCAGTTTGCTGGTGAAGGAACACCTGAGCGTACCAATCGCCGCTTTCATTATCTTTCAGAAGGTGATGATGCCAAACGTCTAAGCACAGCTTTTGACTCGGTTACGCTATATGGGGAAGACCCAGATGAGCGTCCTGATATTTACGGAAAAGTTGGCGAGAGCGGTGTCAACATTTGTACACTTGAGGACATGAAGAAGCTGTATGATGGGTTTGACCTCGTTGACCCGACAACGTCTGTATCAATGACGATCAATGGTCCGGCTCCGATCATTCTGGCGATGTTTTTCAATACCGCGATTGACCAGCAGCTGAATAAGTTTAAGGAGGAAAATGGTCGCGAACCGAATGCAGATGAAGCGTCGAAAATTAAAGAAGATACGATTCATGTCGTACGCGGAACGGTTCAGGCGGATATTTTAAAAGAGGACCAGGGACAGAATACGTGTATTTTCTCAACAGAATTTGCATTGAGGATGATGGGCGATATTCAACAATACTTTATCGATCATGAAGTCCGCAACTACTATTCTGTATCGATTTCCGGCTACCATATTGCTGAAGCTGGGGCGAACCCGATTACACAGCTTGCTTTTACATTGGCAAACGGGTTCACTTACGTGGAGTACTATTTAAGCCGCGGCATGGACATTAACAAATTTGCACCAAACCTGTCGTTCTTTTTCTCAAACGGCCTTGATCCAGAATACACCGTACTTGGCCGCGTAGCCCGCAGAATTTGGGCGATTGTGATGAAAAATAAATACGGTGCCAATGAACGCAGTCAGAAGCTGAAGTACCATATTCAAACATCCGGCCGTTCTCTGCACGCACAGGAAATCGACTTTAACGATATTAGAACGACATTGCAAGCCTTGATTGCCATCCAGGATAATTGTAACTCTCTGCACACAAACTCTTATGATGAGGCAATCACAACACCAACCGAGGAATCTGTTCGACGTGCGATGGCGATTCAAATGATCATCAGCAAAGAATTCGGCTTAACAAAAAACGAAAACTCCCAGCAAGGCGCGTACATTATTCGTGAACTGACTGATTTAGTTGAGGAAGCCGTTTTACAGGAGTTTGAACGGATGAACGACCGCGGTGGTGTGCTTGGCGCGATGGAACGTCAATATCAGCGTGGTAAAATTCAAGAGGAATCGCTTTACTATGAAGGCAAAAAGCATTCTGGTGAACTGCCGATTATCGGCGTAAACACCTACTTGAACCCGAACCCACTGACAGAGGACGATATCAATTCAATGGATATTGCTCGTGCAGACAAAGAAGAGAAAGAGCACCAAATCACAGAACTACGTAACTTCCAGCGGACGAATGAAGCGAAAACAGCTGATGCTCTCAAACGTTTGCAAGAGACAGCAAGCGGTGGAGGCAACATTTTTGCTGAATTGATGGAAACGGTAAAAGTAGCCAGCCTCGGGCAAATTACCAATGCTCTGTATGCAGTAGGCGGACAATATCGACGTAATATGTAAGTAGAAAAGCGGAAAAGCCCGTTTAGCCCCGTACGCATAAGACAAGCGGCGCAGTGAAAAAGGATTCAAGGAAGTTCGGTTTTAGCCGAACATCCTCTAAACAGCAAGCCTCCTCAGGCGAAGCCTTCCGGGGTCTCGCCTCGCTCCTTCTCCCGCGGGAGTCTCGCCGTTTTCCCACCCACCTGTTTTGTGATGAACGGAGCCATTCGTATTCCGAAAGAGTCTCTCAGAGGGCTTCATCCATCATGATGTGGCATAATAACCGTGTCACAGAGAGATTTTCAGCTCTCTGATAGGAAGTTCTTCTGTCGTTTTGGGTACTGTGAATCTGTAATGTTTCCGTTCTTCTCACAAACACAAGGAGGTCCGGTAAATTGCGACACTCCCTCCGGAAATATTGATACATCAAGGGTTATAAGCTATTTTTATCTATCAAAAAATTTTTTTGCACGCCACTCACCAATCAGTTTATTCCTTTTCCTCAAATTTAAGGGAGTTACGGTTACGCGTTGCGTTCCCTAAATGGAGTAGGGTTCCGTTTTGTATAAATCGATGCATCTTGGATCTCTGCTTTCTTATGAGGACGTACCCTCCCATGTCTCTTGGCGTCGTGCGCCTACATTCCTTCGTTCGGTCTCATCATAAGGCAGAGGCCGGCCTATTTCTCCTGTTTAGACTCGTAGTCTCCCGTCTCGCCTGGCGCCAGCTTCTCCGTGTCATCTTATGAGTTGGGAATGTGTTTGATCACGCGGCCTGTTTGAGGCAGTGAAGGTCCTGCTTCATTCGGTCCTCATTGAAATGAACCTGGTGATTCGATAAACCAAAAAAGATTTTTAACAGTTTTCCGCAAAGTACAACCATAGCTTCCTTTTTCTTCAAAGGATTTATGGAGCGAGTGATATAGTATTGATACAACTCCTGAAATATGCTGTTATTTTGAAGCAGCGGTAAAATGGCGCGATAAAGAAGGTTCCTGAGCCGTTTCCTTCCACGTTTGGAAATCTTCTTCTGTCCCTGGTGTTTTCCAGAAGAGTTCTCACGCAGCGTTAACCCCGCTAATTTAATGAGTTGGCGTGGGTGGTTGTACTGCTTAAGAGATCCGGTCTCCGCGATCAAGTCAATGACCGTATTCTTTCCAATGCCGGGAATGGATACAAGGTATTCGTATTCCTCAAGTTGTGTAGCCAGCTCCTCCAATCGGATATTGATGTCCTGTAATCGACGTTCGACAAGGAGGAATTGGTCTACAAGGGTGGCGATTTCAAATCGTGCCATCTCTATCCCTTCCGTAAGCCCAATGGATGCTTCGGCTGTACGCTTCATCTTTCGAATCGTACTCTTCGCGGGTGATCGTATGTCCGCCTTTTCCCTGTAGATCAGCGCCAGTTCTTCTACTTCTTGATGGAGAAGATCTTCCGGTAATGGCGTGTGCTTTAAGATCGCACAGGCCAACTGTCCAAAGCCTTTAATGACGGTTTTAAATTCCGGGAAGTATTGGTCTAACCACCTCGTCATCTGGTTTTTCAGACGTGCGTGTTCCTCTTTGAGTTTCCATCGCATGGACGAACCGTTTCTCAGTTCAGCTTCCACACCCTCTGGAATCCTAGGATAGCTAAAGTTCCCGCCTACCATGAGTTTCGAGATGAGACGCGAATCCTTTTTATCATTTTTTGTTTGAAGATTATCATCAAATTCTTTAGATTTTTTTACATGCATGGGATTGACGACCACGAAGGGAATATTCGATTCCATCAGGAAGGAAGCTAAATTCATCCAGTAATGGCCTGTGGGTTCAAAGCCGATGAGAACACTGCTCTTCTCATGCCGTCGAAGCCATTCATTCAACTGTTTGCGAAAGTCTTCAAACCCTTCCAAGCTCTGTTTGAAACCTATGGGACCTTGTAATTCGCGTCCGCGGTCATCTAACGCGCATGCATAGTGAGTTTTCTTAGCGATATCGATACCGATCACTAAGGACTCTTCGGTGATTTGATTTATTCGTTCATTCCTATTATGATTCAAGGGGAAGTCCTCCTTTTGATGTTTGTATTTGGTTGTACAAATGCATCATAACGGAGGGCTTTTTTTTATGCAAGAACCTCTATTCTAAATCCCACAGGAATCTCCTGTGGGATGAACATGACAGGTGAGGCCCCGGAGGACGGAGTCCGAGGAGACTCAGCGCATGCCCACGGAAAGCGAGTGATTTCCCGGACCTCCTTCTCTATCCAAGGAAACGGAAACATATCTCGAGATCGAGTCTTCCAGATTACTGCCCTTAACCTAATAAAAATGATTTCAAGTTTCCTACTTGACTAGATTTGGGGAGGTGCTTCCTTTTTTGCGTTTTGAATCCCTTGGGCAGAAGGGGCTTAAATTATGAAATTGATTCATACAGTAAAAAAAGCGGAAAATAGAACCCAGCCTCTTAAACCGGGCTGGATTTTTAACGTTATTGAAGAGTGGATCTATGTAATGAAGTGAAAAATGGCTAAATATGCATATATTCTATATTTCGTGCAATTAATCAGAATTTCATGCAATTATCCTTGAATATGTGCAATTATTGAGGATTTCGTGCAATTATTCAAAAATATGTGCAATTACGGCTAGTCACCAGTTTTTAAAGGAGTCAAATTATGATGACATTCGGCAGAGGAGATCTAGCATAATAGAAGAAAGAAAAATCAGCCCTGCCTAAGCAGGACTGACCTTGTTTAATGACCGCCGCCGACGCTGTCTTCGTCATGGGCTTGGTTAATTTGTACGATATATGGATGGGTATTCCCGTACCACTCATAAGAGATGTCATAGCTTTCACCAGATGTCAGCACCATCCAGGTATTCGTATCTTTCACGTGAAGCTGCTGATCATCGACAGTTATAAAATAGCCTTTTTCTCCATGAGTCTTTTCGGTAATCGTCGCTTCAGTTAAGTGTTTCTCGTGAATGATTCCATAGTTTGTGAATGCCCATGTACCAAGTCCAACAACTATAATAATTAGTATGATCCAGTCAAAAGGGTGTGTCTTCATATCGTCTCTCCTTTTCATACTCTCTCCTGTTATTTTACGACAAAAAATGGAGAACACCAAATGAGAATGCTTTCTTATATGGTGTTTTCTTCCACCTCAGGTCATCCAGAATCTGGATGACCTGAGGTGGAAGAAAAAGGGTAGTGGATGTAGGTGTTTGTCTGCCTTTTTCTTATGGATGATTTGATTTTTGTTAAGGCTGACCATATAATGGATGGTATGATTAAATGTGATCCGTATGCCTATGATGTAATTAATAGATCATTTGATGAGTAAAGGAGTGCTTTGAAGGTGAGTGTAAAGGAACTGAGTAAAGAGCAAGTAGAGGAAATATCAATGATTGAACTAGCAACAATGATCCTTGAGGATAAGAGAGAAGCGATCGATTTTAACGAAGTTTTCGAGCGTATTGCTTCATTGAAAGGATTCAATGAGAAACAGAAGGAAGAATACATCGCCCAGTTCTATACAGATTTAAATGTAGACGGTCAATTTATGACGATAGGAACAAATAGATGGGGCCTAAGAAGTTGGTATCCTGTAGAACAAATGGAAGAGGAAATTGCCAACCTTCCACAGAAACGTAAAAAGAAAAAGAAGAAAAAGAAACCATCTAAATTACTTGAAGATGAATTAGGTGAGTCTGGCTACGATGATAGCGGTGACGATGATGATGACCTGGAAGAGGATATTGAATTGACTGATGAGGACCTTGATCTAGGTGATGATGACGAAGATGATGACGAAGGTGACTATGAGGATGACGACTTAGATGAAGAGGAAGAAGAAATGGTTGAAGACGACGTCAGCTTCGTTGGTGATGATGACGAGAAAGATAAATCCTAAGGTTGACTTTCAAAGTCCGAATGAGTAGTATTTTACTTGGGCTCTTTAAATTTTGATTAACATTCAAAAACGCTCCCCTTATTGGGGGCGTTTTTTTTATTTTTTCACCACCCTGAGAATACTACCAAAAGGATCAGTTTATAAAAGAAAGAGGGATGATTGTGGCAACGAAATATATTTTTGTAACAGGCGGTGTAGTCTCGTCTCTTGGAAAAGGGATCACAGCAGCTTCACTTGGCCGATTATTGAAAAACAGAGGATTAAAGGTGACGATCCAGAAGTTCGATCCATACATTAACGTGGACCCGGGGACGATGAGTCCTTACCAGCACGGGGAAGTATTTGTAACAGAAGATGGGGCGGAAACGGACCTTGACCTCGGACATTATGAGCGTTTTATTGATATTAACTTAAATAAATTCAGTAACACAACAACAGGGAAAGTCTATTCAAACGTCATTAAAAAAGAACGCCGTGGGGATTACCTTGGCGGAACGGTGCAAGTCATCCCACATATTACCAATGAAATTAAGGGACGCGTTTTCCGTGCTGGACATGAGACGAATGCAGATGTTGTGATCACAGAGATTGGTGGAACGGTCGGGGACATTGAATCCCTTCCATTCCTAGAGGCGATTCGCCAAATTAAAAGTGACATCGGTCGCGAGCATGTCATGTACCTTCACTGTACACTCGTCCCATATTTGAAGGCTGCTGGAGAAATGAAAACGAAGCCTACCCAGCATAGTGTAAAAGAACTTCGTTCGCTCGGAATTCAGCCTGATGTTATTGTGCTGCGTACTGAAATGGCCATTTCAGAAGATATGAAAGAAAAGATTGCCTTGTTCTGTGATATTGATAAGCAAGCGGTTATTGAAGCGGGAGACGCTGACACTTTATACAACGTGCCGCTTGATCTTCAAGCCCAAAAGCTCGATGAACTCACGTGCAAGCATTTTGGCTTAAAAACGGATCCTGCTGATATGACCGAGTGGAACAAGCTCGTAGATAACGTGAAAAATTTAAAAGGAAAAGCTACAATCGGTTTAGTCGGGAAATACGTTGAGTTGCCAGATGCGTACATTTCTGTTGTAGAGGCACTCAAACACGCTGGCTACAGCTATGACACAGATGTAGAAGTGAAGTGGATCGATTCCGAAGAAGTTTCAGATCAAAATGTTCGCGAAATGCTAAGTGATGTGGATGGTGTACTAGTGCCAGGAGGCTTTGGTGACCGTGGCATCGAAGGGAAAATTACTGCGATCCATTATGCCCGCGTGGAGCGTGTTCCGTTCCTCGGTATTTGTTTAGGAATGCAACTGGCTACGGTGGAATTCGCGCGCCATGAACTCGGATTAACAGGTGCACATTCAGCAGAAATTGACCCATCTACACCGCATCCAATCATCGACCTTTTACCCGAACAAAAGGAACTTACTGATCTTGGCGGGACCCTTCGTCTCGGTGTTTATCCTTCTCGTCTTATGGCCAATACGAAGGCGCTGGAAGCTTACGGGGAAGAAGTGATTTACGAGCGTCATCGTCATCGCTTCGAATTTAATAACCATTATCGTGAACAAATGGAAGCAAAAGGCTTTCTTTTCTCAGGGACAAGCCCTGATGGCCGATTAGTTGAAATTATTGAGGTGGAAGATCATCCATGGTTTGTCGCAAGCCAGTTCCATCCAGAATTCAAATCACGTCCGACACGCCCCCAGCAGCTGTTCCATAGCTTTATCGGAGCCGTTATTAATGAGAAATTATAAATGATAAAGAGGCAGGCTTTACGGCTTGCCTTTTTATATAAAGACTTGTTATTTACCAAAAATTGCAGGAGTTTGCGAGTTGATATAGAAGATATAAGACTAGAGAAGGAAAAAGGTATGGGCATGCAGATAGTAAAAGATGGTGGCCTCCCAATAGACACACCATAACAAATGGCTTTTTGGACCGGGACTCTTTAGAAGAAGTTGTTTGATTCTAAGCAAGTGTCGAGGCAGCTAACACTAGAAAAAGAAGGGCTGTGACAACCTATGACAAGCAAAATTCTCATTGTTGACGATCAACCAGGAATTAGAATGTTACTAGAGGAATTTCTTAAAAGCGAAGGATATGAAACTATTAGTGCAAATACAGGAAAACAAGCTTGTGAAATGGCAATGGAGCATAACCCGGATCTCGTTTTAATGGATTACAATTTGCCGGTAATGAGTGGTGGAGAGGTTCTCAACTACTTAGATATTGAAAAATTTGATAAGCCCGTTTTTATTATGACAGGTCTCTCTGTAAGCTCGATTGAAGAAGATACTCACTATTCCTTTGTTCAACATGTCATCTCAAAACCATTTGACATTCACGCGATTCGTCAAATGATAGCAGACTGTCTTGTTCGTGAAGGTTAACGAGAAAAATTTAGCACAACCACAACTTCTACATTATATAAGGATGGACATATGAGGGCAGTTTTCCATACCTTCTGCCTTATTTCTCTAAGTTTTGCGAGAGTCGATTTCGAAGTAGATTCTTATAACGAAGGGAAAATTTTTTATAAATAGGATCAAAACACGTAGCTTTCTATGCCATAGTACGCTGGCATTTATTGATGATATAAAAACTTTTCTAATTGAAAGCGCTATCTGACTCTCGCGATGTTGCACCTTCGAGAGGGTATTGGTATTCTAATACTGTAGCTTTATTTATACGACATATTTTTCAGTACGGAAATTGAAAATATGGAAGTAAATACGAGAAGTATTTTATTTGAAGGAGGATCTTTCATGCCGTTAGTTTCAATGAAAGAAATGCTAGAAACAGCTAAGGGAGAACGCTACGGAGTAGGTCAGTTTAACCTTAATAATCTTGAATATGCTCAAGCGATTCTTCAGGCTGCTGAAGAAGAGCAATCTCCAGTTATCCTCGGGGTATCTGAGGGTGCGGGCCGATACATGGGCGGCTTTAACGTAGTAGTGGCTATGGTTAAGTCACTTATGGAATCTTATGGGACAACTGTACCTGTTGCGATTCACTTAGATCACGGATCAAGTTTTGAGAAATGTGCAGAGGCGATCCACGCTGGATTTACTTCTGTCATGATCGACGCGTCTCACGATCCGCTTGAGGAAAACATTGCTCTTACAAAAAAAGTTGTTGAGCTTGCTCACATTCACGGGGTTTCTGTTGAAGCAGAACTTGGCCGTGTAGGTGGACAAGAAGACGACCTTATCGTGGATGATGCAGAGGCAGCTTATGCGATTCCTTCCGAGTGTAAACAACTCGTTGACGAAACAGATGTTGACGTATTTGCACCTGCTCTAGGCTCTGTTCATGGACCATACAAAGGTGAACCAAACCTTGGCTTCGATCGCATGGAAGAAATCATGGGGCTTGTTGACAAACCACTTGTGCTTCACGGTGGAACAGGGATCCCAACAGCGGATGTTAAAAAAGCTATTTCTTTCGGTACAGCCAAAATTAACGTAAACACAGAAAACCAAATTTCTCAAGGTAAAGCAGTGCGTAAAGTTCTTGCTGAACAGCCGGAACAATACGATCCTCGTAAATACTTGGGACCTGGTCGTGACGCAATTAAAGAAACCGTCATCGGCAAAATGCGTGAATTTGGTTCTTCTCAAAAAGCATAGCTATGCACGTCCAAGGAAGCCGTTACCAAGTAACGGTTTCCTTTTCAACATGTATGAAAACGCAACCATATGACATATTTCGACATCGGAGGGGTGTTTAGGATGAAATTTTTTGTAGATACGGCTAATATTGATGAGATAAAAGAAGCGAACGCTTTAGGGGTGCTGGATGGGGTAACGACAAACCCGAGCTTAGTTGCGAAAGAAGGCGTTTCTTTCCACGACCGTTTAAAAGAAATCACTAAGGAGGTCGATGGTTCAGTAAGTGCTGAAGTGATCTCACTTGATGTTGAGGGCATGCTCAAGGAAGCGAAAGAACTTGCAGCCATCGCCCCAAATATCACGGTAAAAGTCCCGATGACACTGGACGGGTTGAAGGCTGTAAAAGCTTTGAGCGATTTGAACATAAAAACAAATGTAACCCTTATCTTTTCAGCCAACCAGGCATTGCTTGCGGCACGTGCAGGAGCGTCCTACGTATCACCGTTCCTTGGACGTCTTGACGACATCGGTCACAACGGAATGGAACTCGTTGCTCAAATTGCGGAAATTTTCGACCGTCATGCGATTGAGACAGAGATCATTGCCGCATCTGTTCGTCATCCTGTCCATGTAACAGACGCAGCATTGAATGGAGCCCACATTGCAACGGTTCCATTTAAACTTTTTGGCCAGCTCGTTAAACATCCTCTGACTGATCAAGGTATTGAAAAATTTCTTAATGACTGGAATAATCAAAAATAAAGAGTCATTTGGCAAAAATTGCACATAATAAAGATATAATCTTTACCTTTAAAGCGAGGGGTTTCTCATGAAAAAACTACTAGTAGAAGGCGGAACCCGCTTGCGCGGACAAGTACGCGTAAGTGGAGCAAAAAACAGCGCCGTTGCTCTATTGCCTGCCGCGATTTTAGCGAACTCAAAAGTAACAATCGAAGGACTTCCGAGCATTTCTGATGTAGGGACCCTTTCTGATTTGCTTGAAGAAATTGGAGGTACCGTCCGCCGTGACGGCCAAACGATTGAAATTGAGCCATCCGAAATGATTTCAATGCCGCTTCCAAACGGCCGTGTCAAAAAACTGCGTGCCTCTTATTATTTTATGGGGGCTATGCTTGGTCGTTTTAATAAGGCTGTCATTGGATTGCCTGGTGGGTGCCACCTCGGGCCGCGTCCGATTGACCAGCATATTAAAGGATTCGAAGCACTTGGCGCTGAAGTGACCAACGAACAAGGTGCAATTTATTTGCGTGCAAAAGAACTGCGCGGTGCAAGAATCTATTTAGACGTGGTCAGCGTGGGAGCCACCATCAATATTATGCTTGCAGCCGTCAAAGCCAAGGGGAAGACAACCATCGAAAATGCAGCGAAAGAACCCGAAATTATTGACGTGGCCACACTTTTAACAAGTATGGGTGCGAAAATAAAAGGGGCAGGAACTGACGTGATCCGTATTGAAGGTGTAGAGGAGCTCAACGGCTGTCTACACACAATTATTCCAGATCGGATTGAAGCAGGAACCTATACGATCATGGCTGCAGCTCAAGGCGAAGAAATGATCATTGATAACGTGATTCCGCAGCATCTTGAATCCCTTTTGGCAAAACTGCGCGAGATGGGTGTAACGATTGAGGAGAATGATGAACAGCTCTATATTAGACCAGGTGAAAAGATCAAGAGTGTTGACATTAAAACGCTTGTCTATCCCGGTTTTCCAACTGATTTACAGCAGCCATTCACGACATTACTAACAAAAGCTGAAGGTACAGGGGTCGTGACGGATACGATTTATCAAGCGAGATTTAAGCATGTCGATGAATTACGAAGAATGAATGCATCAATTAAAGTCGAAGGCGGTGCAGCTATCGTCGCCGGCCCTTCCCGACTCGAAGGTGCAAAGGTAAAAGCCTCAGATTTAAGGGCAGGAGCTGCATTAGTTATTGCTGGTCTAATGGCAAAAGGAGTAACTGAAATTACTGGCGTAGACCACATTGAACGAGGATACGAAAACATTACAAATAAACTAGTAGAACTCGGCGCAAATATCTGGTATGAGGAAATGTCAGAAGAAGAAGTCGAACAATTTCAGAATTCATAGGAAAAGCGGAAAGGGGCGTTTAGACCTGAAACGCATAAGTAAGACGACGCAGTGAAGTGATCTTCCTTCACGGAGTTGGATTACTTATGTCGCGAAGGTCTGCCCCTTGCAGCTAGACATAGGAAAAGCGGAAAGGGGCGTTTAGACCTGAAACGCATAAGTAAGACGACGCAGTGAACAAAAGGATTCAAGGAAGTTCGGTTAAAAACGGCGCGTCCTGTGCCAACACCGAACGACCCCACGTCCTGTGGGGCCACGGAGTTGGATTACTTATGTCGCGAAGTTCTGCCCCTTGCAGCTAGACAAAGGAAAAGCGAAAGCGCCCTGGTAGACCGATTAGAGGAAGTTCGGCTAAAGCCGAGTTATGAGGAAGTTCAACGTCGAACTACCCCGCGTCCTGTGGGGCATGCTAAAACATCATTTCCATGGGGAGATGAGGAAAAATTCTATATAGAGAATGGGGAGAATGAACCATGGAAAGAAGTTTATCAATGGAACTAGTAAGAGTAACAGAGGCAGCCGCTTTATCATCGGCCCGCTGGATGGGAAGAGGAAAGAAAGACGAGGCCGATGATGCAGCTACCTCAGCTATGCGTGATGTGTTTGACACCATCCCAATGAAGGGGACGGTTGTCATTGGTGAAGGAGAAATGGATGAAGCGCCGATGCTTTACATTGGCGAGAAGCTCGGGAATGGCTTTGGTCCGAGAGTTGACGTAGCTGTTGATCCACTTGAAGGCACAAATATTGTTGCTCAAGGGACGTGGAATGCGCTGGCAGTCATAGCCATTGCCGATCATAACCGGCTTTTGCATGCACCAGATATGTATATGGAAAAAATTGCAGTTGGCCCTGAAGCCGTTGGAAAAGTCGACATCAATGCGTCGGTAGCTGATAATCTTGCAGCGGTAGCTAAAGCGAAGAACAAAGAGGTTGAAGACGTTGTAGCGATTGTCTTAAATCGAAAACGGCATGAAGGAATCATTGAAGAGATTCGTGCAGCGGGAGCCCGTATCAAGTTAATCTCAGATGGGGACGTGGCTGCAGCCATTAATACTGCTTTTGACGATACGGGTGTTGATATTTTGTTCGGATCAGGCGGAGCGCCAGAAGGAGTGCTTGCCGCTGTTGCTTTAAAATGTCTCGGTGGTGAAATTCAAGGAAAACTTATTCCTTCAAATGATGAAGAATTGAAAAGATGTACAGACATGGGAATTGAAGATATCAATAGAGTTCTTTACATGGATGACTTCTGTGGTGGGGATGATGCCATCTTCGCAGCGACAGGTGTAACAGATGGAGAACTTCTACAAGGCGTCCAGTTTAAAGGGCAGAAAGCAACAACTCAAACCGTTGTCATGCGTGCGAAATCAGGAACCGTCCGTTTCATTGACGGCGATCACAGCCTTAAGAAGAAGCCGAATTTAGTGATTAAGTAATGGTCTAATGGGAGGCTCTGCGCGACCTTAGCCTCCCTCATCCTACTTTTTACCCTCTTACCAACTTGCCAAAAAAACCTCTTGAACCGACATGATTACTAGATGTACAATAAGGTAGGTTTACAAGCAATAATAGAACAACATAAATAAGCGAAGCCTCTGTAAGCTTCACATCCCTCTTGTTTCTTCTTTTTATTTCCAAAAGGGCAACTAGTGCTCCTACTTGAATCACATAGATTGGTAGAAGGCTTACTCTGGTATACAAACAATCTCAAGATTTGAAAAAACGCAAGCACTTTGCTAGAAAGTATTCGTTTTCCTTCGATAAAGCGATGGTCTAAGCAGCAGCTGCTTCCGATAAAAACAATTAAAGTGGTGATTTTGTGGCAGAACTAACGATATCCAATTTAGAAGGCATGACCTTAAAGAAACTCTACTCTTTAGCGAAACAGTACAAAGTTTCCTATTATGCTAAGCTAACGAAGCGAGAGTTGATTTTTGCGATTTTAAAAGCACAGGCAGAGAAAGATGGCTTTCTATTTATGGATGGTATTTTAGAAATTATTCCCTCAGAAGGCTTTGGCTTCCTTCGTCCTATTAATTACTCGCCAAGCGCTGAAGATATTTATATATCCGCTTCACAAATTCGCAGGTTTGATTTGCGAAATGGAGATAAAGTCAGTGGGAAAGTACGTCCTCCTAAGGAAAATGAACGATATTATGGCTTGCTTCACGTCGATGCCGTTAATGGGGAAGATCCTGATTCAGCAAAGGAACGTGTTCATTTTCCAGCATTAACCCCACTTTATCCAGACCGTCACATGAAGCTTGAAACAGAAAGCAAGAAACTTTCCACTCGTATTATGGACTTGATGGCACCAGTTGGGTATGGGCAGCGTGGATTAATTGTTGCTCCACCTAAAGCAGGTAAAACGATGCTGCTTAAGCAAATGGCCAATAGTATTTCAACCAACCACCCTGATTCGAAGCTGATTATCTTACTTGTTGATGAGCGTCCAGAGGAAGTGACCGATATTGAACGCTCCGTAGCGCCAGATGTTGATGTTGTCAGCTCAACCTTTGACGAAGTACCGGAAAACCATATTAAAGTGGCCGAACTTGTCCTTGAACGGGCGATGCGTCTCGTTGAACATAAGCGCGACGTCATTATCTTGATGGACAGCATCACACGGCTTGCCCGTGCGTACAACTTGGTTATTCCGCCGAGCGGCCGTACACTTTCCGGGGGATCGACCCGGCAGCCTTCCATCGTCCTAAGCGTTTCTTCGGTGCGGCTCGAAATATTGAAGAAGGCGGAAGCTTTACCATTTTAGCGACAGCTCTTGTTGACACGGGCTCCCGTATGGACGATGTGATCTATGAAGAATTTAAAGGAACAGGGAACATGGAGCTGCATCTTGACCGCAGCCTGGCTGAGCGCCGCATTTTCCCGGCCATCGATATTATGCGTTCAGGAACGAGAAAAGAAGAACTTCTCTTACCGAAAGCGGAGCTCGATAAAGTCTATGCGATTCGTAAAGCCCTTTCTGATTCCCATGACTTTACCGACCGCTTCCTGCGCAGACTGCGTTCATCGAAAACGAACGAAGAGTTTTTCGACCTTATGGACAAGGATATGAATATGAAAGGGAAAGCAGCACAGGGCCGTCGCAGCTAACCCGATTTCTTTTTTTCCAGAAGGCTCTTTTAATAAAGTTGTTTTTGTATAGGAAGACCGCAGAGGGAAATATGCCCACTTTTCCGAAGACACAACTTTCCAGAATAAAATGGGAATCATCTAAGGCTGTTGCATTGGACAGGATAGACTGATATAATCTTTCTATGTGAGTTTCAGTAAAAGGTGTATGCACTAACCTTCGACGGCTCTTACAATAACTCTGTTTCTGAAGGACTCAGGGCAAAAAGGAGTGGAAGAATCATGAAAGCAGGAATTCATCCAGAATACCGTAAAGTTGTATTTCTTGATACAAGTTCTGATTTCAAATTTCTAGGTGGATCTACACAAGGATCTGAAGAAACAATTGAATGGGAAGATGGGAGCACATACCCACTAATCCGTGTTGAAATTAGTTCTGCGTCTCATCCATTCTACACAGGCAAACAAAAAGCTGACAAAGCTGGCGGCCGTGTGGATCGCTTCAAGAAAAAATATAACCTTTCATAATAATGAGTGGGCATCCTTTAGGATGTACACTGCATAATTTTGAGCAAGAACAGGCAAATTGTCTTACCGTTTGCCTGTTTTTTTGTAAAAGAAAAGCGGAGGCGCCCTGGCAGACACGACAAGCATAAGCAGAGCGGCGCAGTGAAGTGATCTTTCTTCACAGAGGCGAACTGCTTATGTCTCGAGTGTCTGGGCGCTGAAGCTAGACAAGGGAGCGACAGTGGACGTGTATGTCATGAAACAGAGCGGATGGGTAGAAGTGATTTGCGGTAGTATGTTCAGTGGAAAATCGGAGGAATTGATCCGCCGAGTCCGCCGAGCTACATACGGAAACTTGTCTGTTCGTGTATTTAAACCCGCCATTGATAACCGATATAAAGAAGATTCCATCGTGTCACACAACGGAACATCTGTCCTTGCAAGACCTGCATCTGAGTCACTTGAAATTCTCGAGAAAGTGAATGATGAGGTGGACATTGTCGGTATAGATGAAGTTCAGTTTTTTGATGAATATATAATTGAAGTCGTCGAATGTCTTGCTGATCGCGGCATTCGCGTCATCACAGCAGGACTGGATACAGATTTTCGAGGGGAGCCTTTCGGGAAAGTTCCTGAACTCATGGCTTTAAGTGAAAGTGTCACAAAGCTAAACGCCATCTGTCCCGTCTGCGGATCTCCGGCTAGTCGCACGCAGCGCCTGATCGACGGGAAGCCGGCTTCCTATGATGATCCGATTATTTTAGTCGGTGCCTCAGAATCGTACGAGCCGAGGTGCCGTCACCATCATGAGGTCCCAAATAAACCCAGGCAAGCGCAAGTGAAAGCCCACGTTGAAAAATATGCCTGATGTAAAACCCACCAACTTTTTGAAAAGTTGGTGGGTTTTTTTGTGAACAAATGTTTAGTTACAAGGTACGCATAATCCTCTTCATCTCTGTAAAAACTAGAGAAAAAGAGAAGAGGTGTGTAAGAGATGATTCGAGTAATTGGAGTACTTGTAATGATGACATTGATAACGGCGGCATGCGGCCAGCAATATGAGAACTTCCAGGGAAGCACGAACCGCGAGGACATAGAGAATATGAGTCTGCAAGATGAAAACACATCAGATGTGGAATATGAAAATCCCCGTTCGATGGATCGAGTCGGTGATACGTGGGGACGAAAGCAAGATCGGGAAATGATGAAAGAGGCCGCAAACCAAGTTCCAGGGGTTACGGTGAAACGTGTCATTATTGAAGCAGGTCAAGCGTGGGTGACGGTTAGTGTCGACCGCGAATTGAGCAATGAGGAAAAAATGGATTGGAGCAAACAAATTAAAGAATCTGTGTATGGAGCTGTACCGCGCTATAATATAAATGTGAAAATTAGGTAGTAGCGACTCCAGGGTTTTCGACCTCATGCTGTTTTCATGTAAATATGCAAATAATCGTCTAATTGGTGCAATTATTGACTTTTTCGCGCAAATAACCCGAAAGATATGCAATTGAGTAAATTTCATAATTTAAGCCCCTTATGCCGAGGTATTAAAAAAAGGGGGTACCTCCTCAAGTCTAGATTAAGCAACGCCAAAAGAGGATAAGCTAAAACCCGAATCAAAAACAACATGAATGGCTCATGTTAGCTGTTGAAATACAAGAAGACTCCTGCGGGAACAGTGACCAAAGCGAGATTCCACAGGAACGGAACGTCAGTGACGTTCGAGGAGGCTCGCTGGTTGCTCGCGGGAAAGCATATTTTAACTGCGTGTTTATAACAACAAGCTTTTCGAAAAAGTGCCTTAAATCTTTGTACTTTTTAAATTTTTTTGCAATTTAGCTTCGATTACGTGCGATCCACAATAACGCTAAACCTGTTTTTAAGAGGGATGTGGTTGTAACCCTATCCTCTCTATAATATAATTAGACTGTTATGGAGAAAGAGGTGCATACCATTGATCGAACGTTTGCAAACACTTGAAGACCGTTATGAAAAATTGAATGAATTACTCAGTGATCCTGAAGTAATTTCGGATACGAATAAACTACGTGAATATTCAAAAGAGCAATCAGGTTTACAGGATACGGTGACGGCCTACCGTGAGTATAAGGAAGTAGCCGAACAGCTTGACGATGCGAAAGTCATGCTTGATGACAGCCTTGATAGCGAGATGGAAGCAATGGTGAAAGAGGAAATCAATGAGCTTTCTGAGCGAAAGGTAGACCTTGAAGAGCGTTTGAAAGTCCTTATGCTTCCGAGTGATCCAAATGATGATAAAAACGTAATTATGGAAGTTCGCGGAGCAGCTGGTGGAGACGAAGCGGCTTTATTTGCAGGTGATCTTTACCGGATGTATGCAAGATACGCGGAGTCCCAAGGCTGGAAGACAGAAGTCATTGAAGCGAATGCCAATGATGTCGGCGGCTACAAAGAGATCATTTTTATGATTAATGGGGATCGAGCCTATTCAAAAATGAAATTCGAAAATGGCGCCCATCGTGTCCAACGTGTTCCGGAAACGGAATCGGGTGGGCGGATTCATACGTCGACAGCAACAGTCGTTGTTATGCCAGAAGCAGAAGAAGTCGAAGTCGAGGTACACGACAAAGATATTCGCGTTGATACATTTGCTTCAAGCGGACCAGGCGGACAAAGTGTAAATACGACCATGTCTGCGGTACGGTTGACGCACGAACCAACTGGAATCGTAGTGTCCTGTCAGGATGAGAAATCACAAATCAAGAACAAAGAAAAAGCGATGAAGGTGTTACGAGCACGTATTTACGATAAGTTTCAGCAGGAGCAGCAAGCTGAATTTGATGAAAGCCGTAAATCTGCGGTTGGAACAGGGGATCGTTCAGAGCGGATACGTACGTATAATTTCCCGCAAACACGTGTAACGGATCACCGTATCGGCTTAACGCTACAGAAGCTTGACCAGGTTCTGCAAGGCAATATGGACGAAATTCTCGAGGCTCTGCTGATTGAAGAGCAAACGAAGAAGCTGGAGTCTATCGGTGAATAACGAGCAAATGCCGTTTGCTACGATTCAGGAAGCCCGACGCTGGGCTTCTCTTTTTTTACAAAAGCATGGCCGCGAAGTTCGGGTAGCTGACCTGCTGCTGGAACATCAGCTTAGTCTATCATTTTCCCAGTTGCTCGCTTATGAACGCGATTCTTTTCCGGAACAGAAGCAGGTATGGTTTAAAAAAGCCGTTGAGGACCATGCCTGTACAGGCGTTCCCGTCCAGCACTTAATTGGAAAGGCGCCATTTTATGGACGAGAATTTACGGTTAATCATCACGTGCTAATCCCCCGGCCAGAAACGGAAGAGCTTGTGCTCGGTACAATCAAAAAGATGAAGCTGAAGTCGCCTGTGATTGCTGATCTCGGCACAGGCAGTGGGATCATCGCCATTACTTTAAAGCTTGAGCTATCGTCGAGCCAGCTTTTAGCTACAGATCTTTCCACAGAAGCCATCCAAGTCGCTAAGCAAAATGCTGACACACTCAATGCTGACATCGAGTTTTTCCAAGGTGATTTTCTCGAGCCGATCAAACAACAGCCTATTGATGTGATCGTTTCAAACCCGCCCTATATTGCTTTTTCGGAACAGCTTTCGGAAACGGTTAAAAATTTCGATCCATCGTTAGCGCTATTTGCCAAGGAAGAGGGATTGGCTGCTTATCGGACGATCGTTGAGCAACTCGCTCGATACAAGTTATCCCCATCGCTGGTTGCTTTTGAAATTGGCCATGAACAAGGTGAAGCAGTCAAAAGCCTGATTGAAAGAAAATTACCTGGCTATGATGTCCAAATCAAGCAGGATATTAACAAAAAAGACCGAATGATTTTTGCTGAATTAGCCGACTAGAGAACTTCCTCAAGGGGGCTGGCATGAATGTACAGCCCTAACTCATGTTCTGATCAGATTAATAGATTTCATGTTTAAAAGATTTCCTCCCTGCCCATACTAGCCAGTAACAGGGGAGGGATTTTTTATGAAAAAAATAATTCTTACTACAGCAGCGGTTTTAATAGTTTTATCAATTTTACCTTGGGGACATATGAGCGGAGCATCCTCAAGTTCACAATATCAAGTCATTCCGGACGAAGCGATTCGTCTGAGAATATTAGCTGATAACAATGATAAAAAGGCGCAAGAGCTTAAGCGTGATGTACGCGATGAAGTTAATGCTGAAATTACCAAGTGGGTGGAGGAACTTACCTCTATCGAAGCAGCTCGGTCGCTCATTCAGTCAAGACTACGAGACATAGATACGATTGTAAAAGAAACGATTGAACAAGCAGGGAGCGAGCAAAGCTATCAAGTAAAGTATGGCAAGCAAGTTGAATTTCCTACGAAGCTATATGGCTCATACATTTATCCAGCGGGTGAATATGAAGCAATCCTAATCACGCTGGGTGAAGGAGAAGGCGATAATTGGTGGTGCGTCCTATTCCCGCCGCTTTGCTTCTTGGATTTCTCTAACGGCGCGACCGTTGCCCACGCGGAGGAAACGGATGGTGAACAAGATTCTGAGCAGGCAAAAGAACCTGAGAAGAAAGAAGTGGAGTTCATTCTCGTAAAACTTTGGAAAAAAATCGTATCCTAGCATATCATCTCCTCTCTTTTCATAGAGTACTAGAAAGGTTGTTCAAAAAGTCACCAAAAGCGTGAAATTTCTTATTTAAAGGGGATCTGCATCTGTGTCTACAAGCTTACTCGAGAAAAAAGATAAGGAAGCCAAGAATAAATTCACGTTCGGCAGCTTTTTGAACACATACTAGATAGGGGGAGTTTTATGTATATTGAAAAATTGAACCTTAAACATAACGGAGAATGTGGATATGTGATCAAAAAGGATCATCATGAGGTGGGCTCATTTATTTTGGCTGAACAAGAGGAAGGGGTCAGCAGGCTACAACAGCTAAGTGTGGCAGAAGACGTATCTAAGGCGGGTATCTTATATGTCTTTGAATTGATTCAGGACTATGTGAAAGAAGAAGAGATTCGCGAACTGCAGGTGGAGAGTCACTCGAAAGATCTCAATCATTTACTCGCCCATCAACAGTTTGAGTGTAAGGACGAGGAGCAGCAGTTGTGGACATATAAAGTTATCAACAATTAATGTTGATAACCGGAGCACTTATTCACAATTATATAAGATTTTGTGGATATCGTGTGGATATACTTTCAGGTGGTAGAGGATATCCACCTGAAAGACACTGGATATGTGGATAAAACTGTGTATAAGTTGAGGATAACCTGTTAGTAGTGTCTGAATTTGCGATTATCTGCCGAATTATTCATAATTATTAGTAGTAAGTTGTTAAAAGTGAGTGTTCAAAAAGTTGCCAAATTAGAAGAAAGAAGGTCGAGGCGACGTAGCTTTAAGCGCCAAGGAAATCTTCCCCGAATTGGCATCGCACGAAGGAAAAGTGTCCTTCTTTTCCAAGGAAAGGACTTGCACAGGACGTGCACGGTTTTAGTAGAAGTTCCGCTGCTGCTTGTTGATACGTGAGTAGCGAGGCCACTTCAGAGAATATCCTTCTTCGCTGCCTTGCCCCGAGGAATTTACTTCTTTGAATAGGCCTGTAGACGCAGGGGAACACGCTCTTCAAAAGCGAGCTAACGAAGAGAGTCGCCTCTTATCATTTGGTGACTTTTTGAACAACCTCTAAAAAGGAGAACCAGGCATGAATATGACTACACAGTATTGGAAGCTATCCACAAATGCAACTGAGCACGATCAAGCCATCAGAGAAGCGGCTGGGCTGCTTCATCAACAGCAGGTCGTTGCTTTTCCGACAGAAACGGTTTATGGACTCGGGGCGGATGCGACGAATGAGGTAGCGGTTCAACGTATTTTTGAGGCGAAGGGGCGGCCGGCAGATAATCCCCTGATTGTTCATGTTGCAGACAAATCACAAGTCGAGGGGCTTGTGACAGAAACCCCGCCAATTGCACGCAAATTAATGGACAATTTTTGGCCAGGGCCTTTGACGCTGATCCTGCCAAGCAATGGCACGGCCGCTTCAAACGTAACGGCTGGTTTGCCGACGATCGCCATTCGCATGCCAGATCACACCGTTGCACTGAGCCTTTTAACAGCAGCAGGAAGGCCTTTGGCTGCACCGAGTGCCAATCGCTCGGGGCGGCCTAGTCCCACAGAAGCTGTTCATGTTAGTCAGGATCTCGATGGACGGATTGCCGGGATCGTGGACGGTGGCCCTACAGGAGTTGGCGTCGAATCAACAGTCCTTGATTGTACAGCGGAAATTCCGATGATTCTGAGGCCGGGGGGAGTTACAAAAGAAGACTTGCAGCCATTTATTCCAACTATCATTATTGACCCGGCATTGGCTGATCAAGAAACCAAGCCCAAGTCACCAGGGATGAAATATACCCATTATGCGCCGGAAGCCCCGCTCTGGCTCGTTGATGGAGATAGGGAGTTTTTTCAAAATCAATTGAATCAATTGAAAGCAACGGATCAGCGTGTTGGCGTCATCGCAAGTAGTGAACTAGCGGCAGAATTAGATCATAATAGGGTACTAACATGTGGGTCCAAGCAGGATTTGACTGAGGTAGCCGGCAACTTGTACGGGGCTTTAAGGCAGTTTAAGAAATCGGATGTCGACGTCATTTTGTGTGAAACCTTCCCGGAGCACGGGGTAGGGGCTGCGATTATGAATCGTTTAACAAAAGCAGCCGTCCAAAAAGTGAGTCAGTAGCAAACATACTTGCCCCATTTTCCGCATAGCATGTCCGGAGGGGGGCTTTCTCATGATAGTTGAACATGTTGCGTCATTATTGTTACTTTCATTTGCACTTGGTATGGATGCTTTTTCCGTATCTCTTGGGATGGGCATGCAGGCAGTTAGGCTTAAACATGCTTTTTTTGCAGGCATCGTCGTTGGGATTTTTCATATGCTGATGCCCGGCCTCGGAATGGTATTAGGTACATGGCTTTCAGATAGTGCTAGCACGTGGGCTGCGGTGGCAGGGGGCTTCTTATTGCTCGGACTTGGCTTTTACACCATTTTTGCATCATTTGCAGAAAAACGATCCGCTGCCCATACACTCGTCGGTGCCGGTCTGTGGATATTCGCAGTAAGTGTAAGCATTGACAGCTTTCCTGTGGGTTTCAGCCTCGGACTTAACGATACAGCCATTATCATATCGATCTTGTCTTTTGGAGTGGCTAGCACTGTACTTACGTGGGCAGGCTTTATTATAGGCAGACGAGCAAGCGGGCTTCTTGGAACGTATAGTGAATTATTGGGCGGGAGTATTCTGTGCGCGCTTGGTCTTTACGCCATTTTCTAAACTATTTTTTTCCGAAATAAATGTGATATGATAAATAAAAACGCCTCAGGTGAGGAGCAGTGAATCGACATGAACGTTTTATTTGTATGCACAGGGAATACTTGCCGCAGTCCTATGGCTGAGGCTCTTTTAAAGTTTAAAAATAATGACATTGACGTCCGTTCAGCAGGAATTTTTGCAGGATACGGACAACCATTGTCAGAAGGAACAGAACACGTGTTAAGTGAAATTGGGCTTTCCTTCAATCATTCTTCAACATCAGTTAACAAGGACCTTCTCAAATGGGCTGACCTCGTATTAACGATGACCGATAAGCATAAGCAAACTTTGGCATTGCAGTATCCTGAGGAGCAAACTAAATTTTACACGTTAAAAGAATATGTTCTCATTGATGAACAGCAATGGCAGCAGCTCAAGAATCTTTATGCGTCTTTTGAGGAAAAAAGGATCTTTCATTTAAGTAATATGGAAGAAGACCTGACGGAAGGCGAAATTGAAAAACGCCTTCGTAAAGAACTTTCAAATGAGATCGAAGTGATTCAACAACTTGAAGCCAAGATTCCAAGCTTAAATATCACAGATCCTTACGGCAAAAGTGTCCAAGTGTACAGGGAGACACGTGATGAACTCAATGAGCATATCGACCTTCTATTGAAAAAACTTTCCAACAATATCGATTAATGAAACGACGGATTAAGATCTTCTGCAAGGGGTTTTCCTTCCCTGCTAACTACGGTAAAATAAACGAATAACAAGATAGAGGAGAGTGTCGATCCGATGAAAGTGATTATAGCATCCGATCACGGTGGAGTGAATCTGCGTCGTGAAATAGCAGACGTACTCGATGAATTACATATAGAATTTGAAGACATCGGCTGTAATTGCGAAACATCCGTAGATTTCCCGGACTACGCCATTCCAGCCGCCGAACGAGTGGCCAGCGGCGAATTTGATAGAGGGATTCTTATTTGCGGGACAGGCATCGGCATGTCAATTTCAGCCAATAAAGTGAATGGTATTCGTGCTGCCCTTGTCCACGACCTGTTCACAGCAAAAGCAACTCGCGAGCACAATAACTCCAATGTCCTTTGCATGGGGGAACGTGTCATCGGACCAGGTCTCGCCAAGGAAATCGCTCGTACCTGGCTTGAAACAGATTACGAAGCCGGCCGCCATGAAAATCGGGTAGGGAAAATTACGAAGTATGAAGGACGAAAAGCATAGGCGAGCGTTTAGGTTTAGAAAATTTTACATCTTTCACGACAAGGGGAAAAAGAGATTTATATAATTTGCTGACAGCTCGATCAAATGCTCACCTTAGATAGGGATGCGGCCAAATGCCATCTTCTTTTTTTGAGCATACGTACCCAACGAAGAATTTTGAAAAATATGATAGAATGAAAATATTCAGGAGAAGCTCTCGTGCTTCTCTTTTTTACAAGAAAAATTTAGCCACTCAAAAAGGAGATGAGCATATGACTGATGTACAAGCCATTCAGCAGGAGGTAGCTTCCGTTGTCAGACAGCTGTTGGAAAGCGGCCATATCAAGAATGGTCTACTTGTCATTGGGTGCTCAACCAGCGAAATTGCTGGCGAAAAAATTGGCACTTCAGGCAGTGAAGCAATTGCCAAAGTTGTGTATAATGAATGGCAGAAGCTCACTGAACAAAAAGGAATTGACATCGCATTTCAGTGCTGTGAACACTTAAATCGTTCACTCGTCATCGAACGCTCTGTGCAAAAGCAGCATAACTACAAAGAAGTAGCGGCCATTCCCGTTCCGAAAGCAGGTGGATCAATGGCTTCCTATGCTTATAAACAGATGGAGGATCCTGTTTTAGTAGAGGCGATTGAAGCAGATGCGGGAGTAGACATTGGAGATACGCTAATTGGAATGCATTTGAAGCGCGTCGCCGTACCGCTTCGCCTTGAGCAAAAAGTAATTGGACAAGCACATGTCACGGTAGCTCGCACCCGCCCGCCACTCGTCGGCGGCGCCCGAGCGGTTTACGAACTTGAAGAGTAAAGTAACTTGAGAGGGGAATTCGATCATGGAACATGTTAAATCAACGGATGCAGAAGTGTTTGCAGCTATTAAGGATGAAAAAGATCGTCAAAACCACAATATTGAGCTGATCGCTTCTGAGAATTTCGTATCCGAAGCTGTTATGGAGGCAATGGGATCAGTTTTAACAAACAAATATGCAGAAGGTTACCCGGGGCGCCGTTACTATGGCGGCTGTGAGCACGTTGATGTTGTTGAGAACTTGGCAAGAGATCGTGCCAAGGAACTATTTGGGGCTGAGCATGCCAACGTCCAGCCGCACTCTGGCGCCCAGGCGAACATGGCTGTTTACTTTACGGTTCTTAACCCTGGCGATAAGGTGCTTGGCATGAACTTGAACCATGGCGGCCACCTTACTCACGGCAGCCCGGTAAACTTCAGTGGTACGCTTTATGACTTTGAAGAGTACGGTGTCGATCAAGATCATGAACAAATTGACTACGATGCTGTCTTGGCAAAAGCAAAAGAAGTGAAGCCGAAGTTGATCGTAGCAGGGGCAAGTGCCTATCCACGCGAGATTGATTTTGCTAAGTTCAGAGAAATTGCGGATGAAGTCGGCGCCTATCTCATGGTTGATATGGCCCACATTGCCGGGCTCGTCGCTTCCGGTTTGCATCCAAACCCAGTTCCACACGCCCAGTTCGTAACGACAACCACACACAAAACGTTGCGTGGACCACGCGGCGGCATGATTTTTTGTGAAGAAGAATTTGCTAAGAAAATTGACAAATCCGTATTCCCGGGCATGCAAGGCGGTCCGCTTATGCACGTGATCGCAGCAAAAGCTGTTTCTTTCAAAGAAGCGCTTGATCCGGAATTCAAACAATATTCCCGCCAAATTATCGCAAATGCAAAACAGCTGGCGGAATCGCTTAAGAAAAATGGTGTCCGCCTCGTATCCGGCGGTACCGACAATCACTTGCTGCTACTCGACCTGCAAACCCTCGGCCTAACAGGAAAAGTAGCCGAAAAGGCATTAGACGAAGTTGGCATCACGACCAACAAAAACGCGATTCCATTTGATCCGGAAAGCCCATTTGTAACGAGTGGAATCCGCATTGGTACAGCGGCCGTTACAAGCCGTGGCTTCAAAGAAAAAGAGATGGAAGAAATCGCTGAACAAATTGCCCTAACACTGAAAAATCATGAAGATGCTGATAAACTGAAGGAAGTAGCTGAACGTGTACAGAAGCTGACGTCCCGCTTCCCACTTTATCCAACATTGCTGACAACTTCCTAATGTAGAAGCCACTAGCCTCAGGGTTAGTGGTTTTTCTTTTGCGTTTCGGCGTTGTCGAGTTGGTCGGAGGTCGTGGCTAATTGCACGGAATTTTAAATAATTGCACGAAATTTGGATTAATTGCACGAAATTCGAGATAATTGCACATAATCCGGGATAATTGCACGTAAATCTCATTAATTGCATATATCCAAATTTGCAGAGGAAGGGCATTTTTTCGTGACCGGCTAGCTGCGAGGGGCAGCCCTTCGCGACATAAGCAGTTCACTTCCGGGAAAAAAGAGCACTTCACTGCAGTGCTCTGCTTGGGCCCGCAGGACGCGGGTCAGTTCGGCGTTGGAACAGGACGTTCCGTTTTTAGCCGAACTTCCACTAATTCAGGTCTAACCGCCCCTCTCCACCTTTCGTGACTTGCTTGTTCGATTTTTTTTCAGTACAATTTATAGGATGCATATTATGAGAAGGAGTTGACTGGCAATGGGAAAAGTTTATGTGTTAGACCATCCATTAATTCAACATAAATTGACGTACATACGCAAAAACGAAACAGGGACGAAGGATTTTCGCCAATTAGTCGATGAAGTCGCCGCCCTTATGGCTTTCGAAATCACTCGTGACCTGCCGCTTGAACAAGTGGAAATCGACACCCCGGTTGTATCAAACGCGAAAGCCCAAGTGCTGACAGGGAAGAAAATTGGTCTAGTACCGATCCTTCGTGCTGGTCTAGGCATGGTAGACGGGATTATCAAACTGATTCCTGCAGCGAAAGTAGGTCATGTCGGTCTTTACCGCGACCCTGAAACACTGCAACCTGTAGAATACTATGTCAAACTTCCAAGTGATATCGAAGAACGTGAACTTATTGTGATTGATCCAATGCTCGCGACAGGCGGTTCCGCCAACGAAGCGATCGAATCATTGAAAAAACGCGGCGCCCGCCAAATCCGCCTGATGTGCCTCGTCGCTGCACCTGAAGGTGTCGAGGCTGTTCAAGAGGCGCATCCAGATGTTGACATTTATTTAGCCGCAATGGACGAGCGTTTGAACGAAAAAGGCTACATCGAACCAGGCTTAGGCGATGCAGGTGATCGCCTGTTCGGCACGAAGTAAGGAGGCCCATCCATGTCCAACCGCATTAAAGTCATGACTATTTTCGGAACACGCCCCGAAGCGATTAAAATGGCGCCGCTTGTTTTAGAATTAAAAAAAAGGTTAGAGCAGTTTGAGCCCATCGTCACAGTGACCGCTCAGCACAGACAGATGCTTGACCAAGTCTTGAATATTTTCAGCATTGAACCCGATTACGATTTAAACATCATGAAGGATCGTCAAACGCTGACGGCTGTCACAGCACGAGCGCTTGAGGGGCTTGACGACATCATGAAGAAAACCGAGCCGGATGTCGTGCTTGTTCATGGTGACACAACGACAACATTCGCAGCCTCTCTCGCAGCCTATTACAATCAAATTCCCGTCGGACACGTCGAAGCGGGGTTAAGAACGTGGAACAAATACTCACCATTCCCGGAAGAAATGAACCGCCAGCTAACAGGTGTCATGGCCGATCTTCATTTTGCACCGACGAATAAATCGCGAGATAATCTGCTAGCTGAAAATAAAATTGAGAATAACATTTTTGTCACAGGAAATACTGCAATTGATGCTTTGAAGACAACGGTCGACAGCGAGTATACTCACGAAGTCCTTGACCAACTAGGTGACAAGCGCCTCGTGTTGATGACCGCCCATCGCCGCGAGAATCTCGGCAATAACATGCAGCAAATGTTCCGCGCGATTAAGCGTTTGGTGGAAACTCATGACGATGTGCAAGTGGTCTACCCTGTCCACTTAAACCCTGTCGTGCAGGAAACAGCTGATGAGATCTTAGGGAATGATGACCGCATCAAGCTGATCAAACCACTTGATGTCATCGATTTCCACAACTTCGCATCGCGCGCCCACTTGATTTTAACCGATTCAGGCGGCGTCCAAGAAGAAGCGCCATCCCTTGGTGTTCCTGTGCTCGTTTTGCGTGACACAACCGAACGTCCGGAAGGCATCGAAGCAGGCACATTGAAACTTGCCGGCACAGAAGAAGATCATATTTTCAACCTGGCCAACGAGCTCCTGTCCGACGACAGTAAGCACGAAGCGATGTCACAGGCTTCAAATCCTTACGGTGATGGACAAGCGTCCGCTCGCATTGCCGAAGCAATTCGCTACTTTTTCAAGGATCGCGACGATAAGCCGGATACTTTTGAAACGAAATAATCAAAAAGGATCAAACCCACTCGCCGGGTTTGATCTTTTTTTATGAAATAAGTCGTTTGGTCAGAATCCTTCCTTGTTTAGTTAGAATCCTCACGATTTTGGGGAGAATGCCTGAGCTTTTCATCAGAATAACTCCAATTTCGGGTAGAATCGGTTGGATTTTGGTCAAAATCCCTCGAACAGCAACCATTGAAAGCTCGGCAAAAACTCTAATGCTATTTTCATCATGCATAGCAACTTCTATTCATCACAAACTATGGAAAAAGGAGCTTCTTGCATGGGCAAAATTTCTGCACTCGTACTCCTCTTGGCGTTGGCAACCGCAGGGTTTAGCAATCAAGCTGATCCTATTCAGCCTACACGCCCTGAACTGCTGAAAGACCAGCCGGAGCCGTCAGAGGAAGTCACCATTATTGTCGAACTAGACGAATCACCAAAAGCTTTTGCGAGTCAGATCGAAACGAGGCTCCCGCGGCTCGAGATAGTCGCAACCTACACGACCATTTTTCAAGGGGTGGCGATCAAGGGAGAGGCGGAAGAGCTTGAGAAGCTCGCCCGTTTAGATACGGTCGTCAATCAATATCCTGTTCGAACCTACACCACTACCCTCACCCCACAAGCTGAAAAAACTCAAACGCTTACGACAGATGTGGTGCGAAGCCAGACCTCTTTTACAGGAGAGGGTGTCAAGGTTGGGGTCATTGATACAGGGGTGGATTACACACATCCTGACTTAACCGCCAACTACCGTGGTGGCTTTGATGTCGTTGACTTTGACCAGGATCCGATGGAAACGATGGGGCAGCTAGGGGCGACGATGCATGGGACACACGTCTCCGGGATCATTGCGGCTGATGGGGAAATGAAGGGTGTCGCGCCTGATGCTGAGCTTTATGTCTATCGCGCGCTTGGCCCGGGTGGATCAGGTTCATCGGTGCAGGTGATTGCCGCAATTGAGCAAGCCGTTGAAGAGGGGATGGATGTGATCAACTTATCGCTCGGAAACACAGTCAATGGTCCTGATTGGCCAACGACGAAAGCGGTCAACAAGGCAGTTGAGCTTGGCACGACCGTTGTTGTCGCAGCGGGAAACTCGGGCCCGGCCTCCTGGACAGTCGGTTCGCCGGGTACCTCACAGAAAGCGATCACGGTCGGGGCCGCCTCTCTCCCGGGTACGCAGCCTGTCCTTACATTGCCGGGGCAGGATCGAAAGGTCGGCGTCCAGCTTTTGCAGGGCTCCGTACCCTGGACTTTTACAAAAAAATATCCCTTAATCGACGGGGGGACAGGGGAGAACGGTGTGCCCCCGGCGTCAGGAAAGATTGTTGTGATGAAGCGGGGAGTTGTGCCCTTCGGTGTGAAGACGCGCCTTGCGTATGAGCAGGGTGCGGTTGGTGTGATTATTTACAACAATGAAGAGGGACAGTTTCAGGGAATGATGAACGGCAAGGAAATTCCGATTCCAGTTGCAACTGTCAGCAAGGAGGATGGGGAGTGGCTGCTTGAGCATGGCGTCGAGGAAAATCAGTGGCTCGAAACGACCATGAAGCAAATGGACCATGGCATCGCTCCGTTCAGTTCAAGAGGACCGGTGACGACGAATTGGACGGTCAAGCCGGACATTCTCGCACCTGGCGTCCAGATTATCAGTACGGTGCCGGGTGGATATCAACCGCTGCAAGGGACAAGTATGGCCGCACCGCACGTCGCTGGTGTTGCTGCACTCATCAAAGAAGCTCATCCCGACTGGACACCGGCCCAAATCAAGCATTCGCTCATGACAACAGCCGATTTGTTGATACAGAAGAAGGGACAGCCCTACCCGCCGACTGCACAAGGGGCCGGGTACATCGATACCGAAGCCGCGATTAATCCGGATCTCTGGATTGAACCGGGTGCACTCAATTTTGGTCGTATTAAGAATAACTTCTTTCGGGAAAAAGTTATGGTGACATTGCACAACAAAGGGGATAACAGCCAAACGATTAGTGTGCCTGAGCCCGAAAGTTCAAATGGGATCACATGGATGACGCCGCAAACCGTTGAACTTGAGCCAAATGAGAAGGTAGAGGTGCCTATCGAACTCAGCGTGTCGAAGGCTTTCGTTGAAGCGGGGGTTCATCAAGGATATGTCACCTTGAAGAGCGATGACCAGGCTTATGAAATCCCGTATCTGTTTATGATGGAAGGTGCCGATTACGAGAAAGTGTCAGGCTTTGAGCTTTATCAAGACTGGCAAACATCGAAGGATCTATCGTACCGCTTTCATTTAACAGAAGCGGTCGATCAGCTTACAGTTGACTTGTACCGTGCAGGAACAATGCTGCATCAAGGTACATTGTTCGAACTAGAAGAACCGGAGGCGGGCATGGTTGAAGGTGAAGTTGACCGCGGATTTAAAGGAGAACTAGGCGGAGCCTACATTGCCGTCGTCACCGTCACAAAAGACAAAAAAACTAGCACCACCACCTTCCCAGTCCAATTAAAAAACCAACAATAACTAACAATAACTTCCACCTCAGGTCATCCAAATTATGGATGACCTGAGGTGGAAATAATAGGTTTATAAGGAAACAACCACTCAAGCTTTGGGTGGTTGTTTGTGTGTTTGTGTCCATTGTGTGAATTGTGACGGAAATGTGATCGACTGGTGTCGTGTAATTGTACTTTTGCTCGTAAACTCATTGACATCATATGACCCCTATTGTATTCTTACATAGTGTGGAATGATAAGGTTTTCATCCCTTGGGAGCACTGGATATTTATTCTTTATAGCTTATGGATACAAGGGGTAAGTGATGCCTTTCACATAAGCAAATACACGTGGAATTTGTCTTTTTGAACCCCAGCTAGCGGGATGACCACTTACTGGTGTTTTTATGGAAGATAGATCGGATCTTTATTCCAAGCACACCCCTCTTTTCTAACATGAGGTCTTCTTATGCTTAGAAAGCAAGTACATGCGGAACGATTCATTTGGTACGAACGTACACGGGAGACGATGCACATGAAAGATTATCAACACATGATAGTCCGTCAGCGAAAGTGGATGTTCTACCTACTAGCCTTACTCGTTTTAGGGTGGGGAGTCACACCGTGGCAACCGGTTTTCCTCGGACTTCTACTAGGAAGTTCCCTTAGTTTCTACAACCTCTGGCTCATGCAGCGAAAAATCAAAAAGCTCGGTGAGGCATCAGCAGACAACCACTCTATCAGAGGGATCGGGACTTTTACAAGATTGGCTTCAGGTGCTTTAGCCGTAGTCATCGCCCTTCAGTTTGAAGAACATTTCCAATTGTTTGCAGTAGTATTGGGCTTAATGGCAGCCTACATTGTCATTTTAATAGATTACCTGTTCAACAAATCAACAGATTAGCATGACGGAAGAGAGGTGAACAGATTGAATCACGAAGCACCGATGTGGGAGGATGCGTTTGGAATCACCTGGCTTGATTTCAACTTATCTAACGTGTTAATGATGTTTATTGCTTCATTAATTGTATTTATCCTCGGAGTTGCGGCAACAAGGAATATGCAACGCTACCCTAAAGGTTTCCAGAACTTCATGGAATGGTTGATTGATTTCATAAAAGGAATCATCGGTTCAAATATGGACTGGCGTACAGGTCGGCTTTTCTTACCTCTGGGTCTAACATTATTTGCCTACATATTTGTTTCGAATATGCTGGGAGTCATTACCAACGGGGTTGTCGGACATAATCTATGGTGGAAATCACCAACAGCCGATCCAGGAATTACGATGACGCTTGCGATTATGGTCGTAGTGTTATCCCATTATTATGGGGTTAAATTAAAAGGTGGTAAAGAGTATGGAAAAGGGTTTGTACGCCCAGTGCCATTTTTGTTACCTTTTAAAATTATCGAGGAATTCTCAAATACGTTAACGCTTGGGTTGCGTCTATACGGGAACATCTATGCAGGTGAAATTTTACTTTCTTTATTGGTAGGACTTGCAGCTAGTGGTATTGGTGGATTCATTGGAGCGTCGCTTCCGATGGTCGCATGGATGGGCTTTAGTACATTTATCGGTTTCATCCAGGCATTTATTTTCGTTATGTTAACGATGGTTTATATGTCTCACAAGGTGAGCGATGACCATTAAAATAAAAGCATAAAAAAACTTTTTTAAAAATATGAGGAGGATTTTCATTATGGGTCTATTAGCAGCTGCAATTGCAGTAGGTTTAGCGGCACTAGGTGCTGGTATTGGTAACGGTTTGATTGTAAGTCGTACAGTTGAAGGGATTGCGCGTCAACCAGAATTGCGCAGTGCACTTCAAACAACAATGTTCATTGGTGTGGCACTAGTTGAGGCAGTTCCAATCATCGGCGTTGTTATCGCATTTATCGTAATGGGTCAGTAATTGAGACAAGCGTGGGTGGCGAAGTTCATATTCGTGAATCTTCGCCATTGCTTTATATCTTATTAAGAACTTCATACCCAAGTTTATGTAAAGGAAACTTCGCCTTAGAGCTTGCTGCTTAAAAGTCGGGCTTTTCTTGATTATCTAGCTCTAGCACCTAAAGCCTCTCGAGATCCTATCTCACGGCTGATCAAGTGCTTGTGCTTTTCTTATGTTAGGTGTGGTGTGGAAAGGAGTGACAACTGTGCAAGGATTTACTGCGAACTTAGTCCTGGGTGCAACAGGATTTGCCGTTGGCGATATGATTATTCAACTGTTCTTCTTCATCATTCTACTTGTACTTCTAAGGAAGTTTGCGTGGGGACCATTGATGAACATGATGAAAGAGCGTGAAGATTATATTGCAAATGAAATAGATACAGCCGAAAAAAGCCGTGAGGAAGCAGCACGTCAACAAAGTGAAGCTTCAGAAGAGTTGAAAAAGACGCGTCAAGACGCACAGAGTATTATTGAGGATGCGCGTAAAACAGCAGGACAGCAAGAACGAGATATCGTTGAATCCGCTCGTAAAGAAGCAGAGCGTATCAAAATCTCTGCTCGTCAGGAAATTGAGCAAGAGCGTGATAAAGCCGTTCAAACACTTAAAGATCAGGTGGCTTCCATGTCTGTTATGATTGCATCGAAAGTAATCGAAAAAGAATTGTCTGAGCAAGATCAGCAAGCATTAATTGATAAATATATCAATGAGTCAGGAGAAGAGCGATGAGTGATAATACGATCATTGCGAAACGTTACGCCACCGCTCTTTTTCAGCTCGGACAAGAACAATCCAAACTGGACGTAATAGAAACTGAATTACGTGCACTGCGTGTCATTTTCAAAGGTAATAAAGGGCTTGTCCAATTCCTTAAGCATCCCCGTTTAACAGTGGATGAGAAGAAACAGCTGCTGAACGATTCTTTGAAAGATTTTTCAAAGGAAACGCTTCACACTCTAATGCTGTTAATTGATCGTCATCGTGAAGAAATCATGATTGATATGATTGATCACTTCATCTTGAAAATGAATGATCTAAAAGGGATTGCAGACGCAACCGTTTATTCCGTGAATGAACTTTCAGACGTTGAAAAACAACGTATTTCAGCAACGTTTGCACCAAAAGTCGGCAAACGTTCATTAAACCTTACTAATGTGATCGACACATCCATTATCGGAGGCATTCGTCTTCGTGTAGGCAATCGCATTTTTGATGGTTCTGTCAGCGGGAAGCTTAGCCGAATCGAACGTCAGCTAGTTTCTCAGAAATAAAAGACGATAGGGGTGAAATGGCATGAGCATCAAAGCTGAAGAAATCAGTGCGCTGATTAAGCAGCAAATTGCAAACTACGAATCAGATATTGAAGTCAACGATGTAGGTACAGTTATCGAGGTTGGTGACGGTATCGCTCGTGCTCATGGTCTTGACAACTGTATGGCCGGAGAGCTTGTTGAATTTTCTAACGGTGTCATGGGGTTGGCACAAAACTTGGAAGAAAGTAATGTTGGTCTTGTTATACTTGGACCATTCACAGATATTAAAGAAGGCGATGAAGTTCGCCGTACTGGACGCATCATGCAGATTCCTACAGGTGAGAATATGCTTGGGCGTGTCGTTAACCCTCTAGGGCAGCCAGTTGATGGCCATGGTCCGATTGAAACGAGCAACACTCGTCCAATCGAGTCACCAGCTCCCGGAGTTATGGATCGTAAATCTGTTGATGAGCCGCTTCAAACAGGTATTAAGGCGATTGATGCACTTGTACCAATTGGCCGTGGACAGCGTGAGTTAATTATCGGAGACCGTCAAACAGGTAAAACATCTGTTGCAGTCGATACAATTTTGAACCAGCACGACCAGGATATGATTTGTATTTATGTGGCCATTGGTCAAAAAGAATCAACTGTTCGAGGCACAGTGGAAACACTGCGCCGTCATGGAGCGCTTGATTATACGATCGTTGTTACGGCAAGTGCATCTCAACCTGCACCGCTTCTTTACCTTGCGCCATATGCTGGTGTTACGCTTGGTGAAGAGTTTATGTATAACGGTAAAAACGTTCTAGTCGTATATGATGATCTTTCTAAGCAAGCAGCCGCTTATCGTGAGCTTTCCTTGCTGCTTCGTCGCCCGCCAGGCCGTGAAGCATTCCCAGGGGATGTATTCTACTTGCACTCCCGTTTACTTGAGCGTGCCGCTAAACTTAGTGATGCGAAAGGCGGCGGTTCTTTAACTGCTCTTCCATTCGTAGAAACACAAGCCGGCGACATTTCAGCCTATATTCCAACAAACGTTATTTCCATTACAGATGGACAAATTTTCTTACAGTCAGATCTATTCTTCTCGGGTGTGCGTCCAGCGATCAACGCCGGATTATCCGTGTCTCGTGTAGGTGGTTCTGCACAGATCAAAGCCATGAAGAAGGTAGCGGGTACGCTTCGTCTCGACTTAGCGTCCTTCCGTGAACTAGAGGCTTTTGCCCAGTTCGGTTCTGACCTTGATAAATCAACACAAGCTAAGCTTAACCGTGGTGCCCGTACAGTAGAAGTACTGAAGCAAGGACTTCACCAACCGCTAGCTGTTGAAAAACAAGTTATGATCATTTTTGCCCTAACTAAAGGACACTTAGATGAAATTCCAGTAGAAGATATCACTCGTTTTGAGTCTGAATTCCACATTTGGTTAGATAACAACCGTAAAGAACTTCTTCAGCAAATCCGCCAAACAGGTAAATTGGCAGATGAAGATGAAATGCACGGGGCTGTTAAAGAGTTCAAGAAAACCTTTGTCGTTTCTAATTAATCAATCATAACTAGAAAAGCGTTAAGCACCTGCTCACTTGGTAATCTTAAGTTAATTGATGCAATGAATGTAGCTGATCACTTAAGATACTTGAGGGAGGAGGCGCTTTTTCGCCAGACACTAGAAAGGGTGGTGAAACAACGTGGCATCCCTTAGAGATATTAAAGGTCGTATTACTTCAACGAAAAAAACAAAGCAGATTACGAAAGCGATGGAAATGGTTTCTGCCTCCAAGCTGAACCGTGCTGAACAGAATGCGAGACAATTTGTTCCTTATAGTGAAAAGATCCAAGAAGTCGTAGCGGGTATCGCTGCAGGCGGCGGTGTAACTTCACATCCAATGCTTGAATCTCGGGAAGTGAAGCGCACAGGATACGTGGTCATCACATCAGACCGAGGACTTGCAGGAGCCTACAATAGTAGTGTTTTGCGGAAAGTGTACCAGGAAATTAAGCAGCGTCACACTTCTGCTGACGAATATAAATTGATCACACTGGGACGCGTAGGCCGTGACTTTTTCCGAAATCGTAATATGCCGGTAGATAAAGAAATCACGGGTATCTCTGATCAGCCTGATTTCGCCGATATTAGCGATATTGCATCAGAAACGGTGCAGCTCTATACCGACGGCGAAGTTGATCAGCTATTCCTTTATTACAACCATTATGTTAGTGCGATTACTCAAGAGGTTACCGAGAAAAAAGCACTGCCATTAACTGATTTAGGCGGGCAGGCCAAAGCAGCCTCAAGCTCGTATGAATACGAACCAAGCCAGGAAGAAATCTTGGAAGTTCTGCTGCCGCAATACGCTGAGAGCTTGATCTACGGCGCATTGCTCGACGGTAAAGCAAGTGAGCACGCCGCTCGTATGACGGCGATGAAGAGTGCAACAGACAATGCCGATGACCTTATTGGCGACCTTTCACTTTCTTACAACCGTGCCCGTCAAGCAGCCATTACCCAGGAGATTACCGAAATTGTCGGCGGTGCAGCTGCCCTCGAATAGGTATCGATGGATTTTTTGAACAGTTAGAGGAGGGAAATCGATGAGTAAAGGACGCGTAACCCAAATTATGGGACCCGTAGTTGACGTAACTTTTGATGATGGTCAACTTCCTGAAATTAATAACGCAGTGGTCGTACAAGCAGAAAATGTCGACCTTACACTAGAAGTTGCCCTTCACCTTGGGGACAACACCGTACGTACCGTTGCGATGTCTTCAACTGAGGGCGTGCAGCGTGGAACGAGTGTTATCGATACAGGCGGACCGATTGCTGTACCTGTAGGCGATGTAACACTCGGACGCGTATTCAGCGTACTTGGTGAAAAAATCGACCTTGACGAGCCGCTTCCGAGCGATGTTCGTAAAGATCCAATTCACCGCCAGGCACCAACATTTGAAAACTTAGCAACCGAAACTGAGATTCTTGAAACAGGAATTAAAGTTGTAGACTTATTAGCCCCTTATGTAAAAGGTGGTAAAATCGGTTTATTCGGTGGTGCCGGAGTAGGGAAAACCGTTTTAATCCAGGAGCTTATTAACAACATCGCACAAGAACACGGTGGTATTTCCGTATTCGCAGGTGTTGGTGAGCGTACTCGTGAAGGAAACGACTTGTATTATGAAATGAAAGATTCAGGCGTAATCGCGAAAACAGCCATGGTATTCGGTCAGATGAACGAACCACCTGGAGCTCGTATGCGTGTTGCCCTGACAGGTCTGACCATGGCCGAGTATTTCCGTGATGAGCAAGGACAGGACGTTCTGTTCTTCATCGATAACATTTTCCGTTTTACCCAAGGCGGACTAGAAGTATCAGCCTTGCTTGGCCGTATGCCATCAGCCGTTGGTTACCAGCCGACACTAGCAACAGAGATGGGTCAACTGCAAGAACGTATCACATCAACAGATAAAGGGTCTGTTACATCGATCCAGGCGATTTACGTGCCTGCCGATGACTACACAGACCCAGCGCCAGCGACAACGTTCGCTCACCTTGATGCAACAACAAACCTTGAGCGTAAGTTATCAGAGCAAGGGATTTACCCAGCGGTGGATCCACTAGCTTCTACATCACGCGCACTTGACGCTGACATCGTTGGTGACGAACATTACGAAGTAGCTCGTGAAGTTCAACGTACCCTTCAGCGCTATAAAGAATTACAAGACATTATCGCCATTCTTGGTATGGATGAGCTGTCAGATGAAGATAAATTGACCGTTTCACGTGCTCGCCGCATACAATTCTTCCTTTCTCAGAATTTCCACGTTGCTGAACAGTTTACAGGACAAAAAGGTTCCTATGTCCCTGTAGCTGAAACAGTAAAAGGATTCAAAGAGATTCTGGATGGTAAGCATGACGACATTCCAGAAGATGCCTTCCGCCTTGTCGGCCGCATTGAAGAGGTTGTCGAAAAAGCTAAACAAATGCAATAAGCATATCATTTTAAAGTGTCACTCAGGCGCACGTATAAAATGCGTCGCCTGACATACCGGCACTTATGATCTGCCTAAGGAGGAATAGCTATGAAAACACTAACGGTGAGTGTTGTCACTCCTGATGGCCCGATACTAGAAGACGCATACGAAATGGTTAGCTGTAAGGCGGAAAGCGGGGAACTCGGCGTTATGCCCGGGCACATCCCAATGGTCGCTCCCTTATCTATCAGCGCCGTTCGTCTCAAAGGGAAAGGACAATCAGATCGAATTGCCGTAAGCGGTGGGTTCCTTGAAGTCCGTCCAGACAAAGTAACCATCCTGGCGCAATCCGCTGAGAGGCCTTCTGACATCGATATTGACCGTGCCCGCAAAGCTAAGGAACGTGCCGAGCAACGCATGGCCGATAAACAATCCGATATCGACATGAGAAGGGCTGAATTGTCACTCAAACGAGCCATTAACCGTTTAGACGTTCACGACAATAACTTCTAAAAACTGCTTTCATTATGAGAGCAGTTTTTTTATTTTACAAAAGTCGTTCATAAGCCTCCCTATCACTATTCGACTCCACATATTATCATTGCTCACCATCAGCGGTGAGGGTGTCCGCCCATCCCAGCAAAGCTATACCAAAACGCGCATTTAAAATGAAAACGGGCAATCATTTCCGATTTTATTGTCATTATTCCCCGGGAAATATTATCTCTTGTCAGAGGAAATGTTCATTTTGACAAAACATGTCTAGCTCTTGCTCCTAAAGCCAATCATCACCGTGAAGAATGATCACGGTCACAATTCAGATCAGGCGATTGTTGGGTGTATCTTGATGTATAGCACGTTGCACTTTTTCGCAAACTCTCGGCATCTATCCCTCTGAGTGGGTTGGAATCACTCACGCAAAGACGCTTGAATAAAACGTGCCGACCTTAGTCGAACTTCATCACATTTTTTCAAATATATTCGAGCCGCCTCTACTTTTTATAGTTCACACAATGTTCACAGATATCATGGGGAATCCCCACTATATTATTGACAAAAAAACGTTCTCATGTAATTGTTAATTATGTGTGCAAAATCGGTAGATCCGTCAGTGAGGTGTTTGACGAATGGATCAGTTTCTACTGCAAGACGCACTTCTCAGCATGACCTCTCATATTATTTTTATTATCATTACATGGAAGGTTTTGCAGGCAGTAAACCTGGATGCGTTTCTCCGAAAAGGACGCATCTTTGAAATTAGGGTGTTAATGATACTTATTACGATCGCCATCGCTACATCTGTCAGTAACTTCTTTCTAGACCTCATCAATTGGTCAAACAGTTTGGTTTACTTATTTTAGTGTCGTGTCTTGTCGGTAATTGTATCGTATGAAAGGAACTCTCCCTGTTCACACTTAGAGTATGATATGGGGGAGGAATTACATATGAAGATACTATGGACTTGTTTACTATCACTAACAATATTGGCAGGTGTTCATCCGCAGGAAACGGCTAAGGGACATATTGATCTTTCGCCGTTACTAGAGTTGGCAGCCTTTGTAGAAGATGAGCAGCTGGACATTAGTGAATACAAGATTGTACTGAAAGAATCGATTAAAACAGCTAACGTAGAAGAAATGAAGCAGCAAATCAGCGGGGTTTTTCCGAATGTAAAGATGAGAGAAGAGGATTCAAATCTCGCTCGTAAATATATCTTTACGAACGGTCAAAAAAACTCTAGTTTTAACGAAACTTTTACAGTGATCGTGCCAAAAGATAAGACTGTTTCATCTAATGTCGTTTACTCGCTTACTGCTGGGGGTACAGAAAGATTAACGCCAGATAAAATCAAACAACAAATCAATGAAATTAAGTCACGGATTTTTTCGAAAAATGTCACTTTATACACTTGTCTCAAAGCAGAGGCTGGTGGTATTATTGATGATGTTTTAATCTATCAAAAATTCAAAAAAGCACTCAATATAACAACGATCGAAGCAGCTACCGAAGAAAGCTGGACTAGCAGATCCGGCTACACACCAAGGTGGAGTCAAGCCATTCCATTACCCAATGGAGCAATGAATGTCCAATTCGCTACCCGTACATTGGGCGGTCGAACAACCATTACAATTGGCACACCTATCATAACTGCTGAATATTAATAATAATGAATATGGACGCGGAGGAGAATGAACCTTGGATAAAATCATCGTCCGTGGTGGAAGGCAGCTTAATGGCACTGTAAGAGCTGAAGGTGCAAAGAATGCCGTACTGCCTGTCATCGCAGCAAGTATAATTGCAAGTGAAGGGAAAAGTGTTTTGCACGACGTCCCGGCATTAGCGGATGTTTACACGATCAATGAAGTCATTAGACATATGAATGCAGATGTAGAAATGAAAGACCGATCAGTAACCATTGACGCTTCTAAACAATTAACAACAGAAGCTCCTATAGAATATGTTCGTAAAATGAGAGCGTCTGTACTCGTGTTGGGACCGCTATTGGCCCGCTATGGTCACGCAAAGGTCGCCTTACCAGGAGGATGTGCGATCGGTTCACGTCCGCTTGATCAACATCTTAAAGGTTTTGAAGCAATGGGCGCAGAAGTAACGGTTGGTAACGGATCAATTGAGGCTCACGTAAAAGGCCGTTTACAGGGAGCCAAGATTTACTTGGACGTACCTAGTGTAGGAGCTACAGAGAACATTATCATGGCTGCTGCACTGGCCCAAGGAAGAACAGTCCTTGAGAATTGTGCGAAAGAGCCTGAGATTGTTGATCTTGCCAACTTCTTGAACAAAATGGGCGCACGTATTGTCGGCGCAGGTACAGAAACGATTCGGATTGATGGGGTCGATAAGCTTTATGGCGCGACCCACACCATCATTCCAGACCGAGTGGAAGCAGGAACCTTTATGGTAGCCGCAGCCATCTCGGGTGGTAATGTACTCGTACAAGGAGCCATGCATGAGCACTTACGCTCAGTTATTTCCAAAATGGAAGAAATGGGTGTTAAGATCGAGGAAGAGGAGGATGGACTTCGTGTTATTGGTCCGAAACAGCTGAAAGCAACGGACATTAAAACGATGCCACATCCTGGTTTCCCTACAGATATGCAGTCTCAAATGATGGCACTCATGTTAAATGCGAAGGGCACAAGCGTTATCACAGAAACTGTTTTTGAAAATCGCTTCATGCATGTGGAAGAATTCAGACGCATGAATGCAAAGATGAAGATAGAAGGCCGCAGCGTTATTGTTGAAGGACCTTCTGCACTACAAGGAGCTGAAGTGCAAGCCACTGATTTAAGAGCAGGTGCTGCCCTTATCTTAGCTGGTCTTGTAGCTGATGGCTATACACGTGTAACAGAATTGAAGCATCTGGATCGAGGGTATGTTGATTTTACTGAAAAACTTGCCCAGCTCGGTGCTGATATTGAACGCGTCAACGAAGAAGAATCCTACGTGGAAGAATCAGAGCCAAGCGAATCAGTATCGACATTATAATATATGCCTATTTATAAGCAATCCCCGTCAATTTTTTGATGTGGGGATTGCTTTTTTTAGTTCTATCATCTGTCTCAAATGGATACATTTTAGTAGAGGGATCTACTTTGTTTCAGGGGGACGTTATATGAAAAAAAGGAATCGCATCGGAATCGCGGTAATGAGCAGCATTTTTGCAGGAATTATTTTTATCCCGACAGTAATCGTTCTACCATTCACGGGATCAAGTGACACAGCACAAGTCCAAGAAACACAGGCCCAAGCAGCAGAAGACGAAGAAGTTGTGACGGAGCTTCCAGCTAGTCTATCTCCCTTTTCTATTCATGTATTAAGGAGTGAAACAGACAAAGTTGAGGAGGTTCCCTTAGAGACATACGTTTCTAGAGTAGTGGCATCAGAAATGCCTGCCAGCTTCGAACTCGAAGCCTTGAAGGCACAAGCTCTCGCAGCCCGAACGTATGTCACACGACACCTCAGCCAAGGAGGTCCTGTTTCAGAAAATGCCGACGTTACGGATACAACCCAGCACCAAGTGTACAAAAACGAAAAGGAGCTTCGCAATTTGTGGGGAGATCATTATGTAGAAAACATAAGCAAAATTAATAAAGCTGTTCAAGAAACAGCAGGAGAAATTATCACTTACAAACAACAGCCAATCGAAGCAGCCTTTTTCTCAACAAGCAATGGGTACACAGAAAACTCTGAGGACTATTGGAAACAGGAGATCCCTTATTTGAAAAGTGTCGAAAGTCCATGGGATAAAGCATCACCGAGATTCGCTGATCAGAAAATTGTCCCTCTCAGCGGGTTAGAAACCGCCTTGGGTGTAGACGTGACACCATCCCTTTCCAATTTGAAGCTGACCAAGACAGAAGGCGGCCGCGTTGATCAAATAACAATTGGAAGCGAAACGTTCTCAGGCAGAAAAATAAGAGAAGCCTTCAACTTGCAATCTAGTGATTTTACATTGGAACAAAAAAATGACCACATCATTTTTACAACACAAGGATTTGGCCACGGTGTCGGCATGAGCCAATATGGCGCCAACGGCATGGCTAAAGCAGGAAAAACTTATAAAGAGATCATTGAACACTACTACCAAAATACTGAGATCTCACCGATGAGCAAGCAAACCGCCTCCATTACAACTGTTAAGTAGACGGTGAACTAAGAGGGAGTGTTTAATGGAAATGGAGCTTTTTGCGGAAAAAAATGAGCGATTTGATTTTGGCAGTAAGGAGTACTTGCAGTTTCTGCAAGTACTCCTACTCGATTGAGAGGCTAGCAATCCGGAAGTTTCTTTTGCTAAACGATCAGCGGATTGGGACAAACCTCGCTTTTCTAAAAGGAATCTAATTCTGAGGGGTGGCTCTCAATCGTTAATTGCACGAAATTTTAATTAATTGCATATAATTTTAAATAATTGCACGAAATTCGTGATAATTGCACATAATCCGAGATTATTGCACGTAAATCTCGTTAATTGCATATATCCAAAAATCGAATCGCCTGTGCCGATCTGCTTTGGCTCACAGGCCGCGCGCCCCCTGCCCCATAGGATGTGGGGTCGTTCGGCGTTGAAACAGGACGCTTCGGTTTTAGCCGAACTTCCTCTACCCAGGGCCTTTCCACTTTTCTATTGTCTAGCTCCGGCGTCTAGACTCTCGAGACATAAGCAATCCCCCTCCGTGAAGGAAAGCCCACTTCACTACGGCGTCTTGCTTATGCTTTTCGAGTCTGACCAAGACGCCTTCGCTTTTCTATTGTCTAGCTGCAAGGGGCAGACCTTCGCGACATAAGCGGTTCATCTCCGTGGGGAAGGACCGCCCCACTGCGATGCTCCGCTTATGCGTGTCAGGTCTAATCGCCCCTTTCCGTTTTTCTACTGGCTAGCTCCAAAGCCCAGACACTCGAGACATAAGCAGTTCGCCTTCGTGAAGGAAAAAACACTTCACTACGCCGCTCTGCTTATGCTTGTCGTGTCTAACCGGGCTTTTCCGCTTTTCTCACAAAAATTTTCCTCTCTATGTATAGATTCCCTTAAAAGTGATCAGAATGATTTTTGAGGTGATGAACATGAGAGAGGAAGGAAAGAAAAGCGTGACTAAATTAAAGTTTAAACGCTTAATGCGCAAGAAGTGGATCTATCCAGCTTTGTATCTGTCCGTAGCAGCTTTGGTGTTAGTAGGAGTGTTTTGGTTCCAGCAAAGTTCAAATGATGTAGCTGAACAGGTGAAGGATCAAAATCAAACCAACGTCCAACAAGATTCAAACTTACAAAATCAAGAATCCGTTCCCGTTACTGGTCAGGATGAGAATTTACAAATGCCAGTTGCTGATGAACAGTCAGCATCCATCGTAACAAAATTCTTTGATTATGACGCATCAAACGAAGCGCAAGAAAGTGCACTGGTTCTTTACAACAATAAGTACTATCAGAGTGAAGGGATCGATATAGCAAAAGGTGACGGAGCCAATTTTGAAGTAACAGCAGCTCTATCAGGTACCGTTACTGAAGTGAAGGAGGATCCTCTCTACGGCAACGTCGTTCAAATCAGCCATGACAATGATGTTTCAACTGTCTATGCTAGTCTATCTGATGTTCAAGTAGAAGCCGGATCTGAAGTGTCACAAGGGGACGCCATCGGTCAAGCGGGTCAGAATTCTTTTGGCCAGGCAAGCGGTGTACACGTTCATTTCGAAGTTAGAAAAAATGGTGAACCACTGAACCCGGAAAACTTCTTTGGAAAAGCAGTTAGTAGTATTGAAGCAAAAGAAGAGAAGGCAAATGCGGAAGAAGGAACTGACGCTCCTGATGCTTCTGGTACAGAGGAACAGCCAACAAATAGTGAAGTAGAGGATCCATCTACTGAGATTGATCCAGATGCATCCACTGGCAGTGAAGATGAAATGCAGCCAGCTCCTGAACAGGGACAGGCTCCTGAAGAGGGCGCTGACCCAACCGAAGGAGATGCTCCAACTGAGGGAGACGCTCCAACTGAAGGAGAAGGTACTCCATCCGAAGACGCACCATCTGATGATACGGAAGAACCGACACCAGATGAGGAAGGCTCTTCATCCATTTCATCAACACAAGCATAAAGAGAAAATGGGGGTTTTCGAACCTCCATTTTTTTCTGTTTAAAAATGAAAAACTCGACAATCGTGCGGCGATGTCCAGCAGTACCCCAGACCACTTAGGACAACCTGCGCGCCCCCGTTGGCCACCGTATAATTAAACATTTGGTAAAATGCACGAACAAGGAATGCAAGACAGCTCGAGGAAGAGTCGCGCTGAGCCCAACCTTCTCGGAATCGTACGATGCTTTTGTTTACTTCCCCCGCCTTTTGACATATCTGAGGACCTCGAGTAATACAATGAGGATAACCGAGCAGTCGGTAGCATCCAGGGTGAAACAACTAGAGAAAGTACCAAACACCTCTGAACGCCCAACAACTCTAAACTTGTCTCGAGAAGCGACCCCTTGGATAGTCAATCACAGGAGGCGAGTGATGTGCATGACTACATCAAAGAACGGACAGTCAAGACTGGGGAGTACATTGTCGAAACGAAGAAAACAGTAAGAGTGATTGCGAAAGAATTCGGTGTCTCCAAAAGCACCGTACACAAAGACTTAACAGAACGCCTGCCGGAAATTAACGCGGATTTAGCCAAACAAGTAAAAACGATTCTTGACCATCACAAGGAAATTCGACATCTAAGAGGTGGAGAAGCGACGCGCATGAAATATCGAACCGTTATTGAAGAAAAGCCTGCTGAACCTACCCACTAATCACGTATTCATCCTCCTACCTCCCATATACCTCTTATGTATGGAACATTTTTCATGAGAAATGCGACGAATGATGTAACTTTGTGATAGAATATAGTATTAGATGTGCTATGTTTTTATGAAAAAACGACCGAATAGTTTTTTATAATTAGGGAGGATCTACCGAAGATGTTTGCAAGAGATATCGGAATAGACTTAGGAACAGCCAATGTACTTATTCATGTAAAAGGAAAAGGGATTGTTTTAAACGAACCGTCCGTTGTAGCGATAGACAGAAATACTGGTAAAGTCTTAGAAGTGGGCGAAGAAGCTCGTCGCATGGTGGGACGTACACCAGGGAATATCGAGGCTACCCGTCCATTAAAAGACGGAGTGATTGCAGACTTCGACGTAACGGAAGCGATGCTTAAGCATTTTATTCAAAAAATAAACGTGCGCGGCTTTTTGTCTAAGCCTCGGATGTTGATTTGCTGCCCGACGAACATTACGAAAGTGGAACAAAAAGCAATTAAAGAAGCGGCCGAGAAATCTGGTGGGAAAAAGATTTATCTTGAAGAAGAGCCGAAAGTTGCAGCGGTTGGAGCAGGGATGGATATCTTTCAGCCGAGTGGGAATATGGTCGTTGACATCGGTGGAGGTACGACGGATGTAGCCGTTATTTCCATGGGCGATATCGTTACCGCTTCCTCTATCAAGATGGCTGGGGACAAATTCGACACGGAAATTCTTCAGTACATTAAGAAACATTACAAGCTCTTGATCGGAGAGCGGACAGCCGAGAATATTAAAATGAGTGTAGCGACTGTTTTCAAAGGGGCACGCAATGAAGAAATCGAGATTCGTGGCCGTGATATGATGACAGGATTGCCACGTACAATCACAGTTAATTCAGAGGAAATTGAAGCATCTCTCCGCGAAGCTGTGCAAACCATCGTACATGCAGCCAAGCAAGTCCTTGAACGCACGCCACCGGAACTGTCAGCTGACATTATCGATCGCGGTGTGATCATGACAGGCGGCGGCGCCCTTCTGCACGGCATCGACCAGCTGCTTGCAGAAGAACTGAAAGTGCCTGTATTTGTAGCTGAGGATCCAATGGATTGTGTAGCCAAAGGTACAGGCATCATGCTCGAAAACATTGACAAAATCACCCGCAATAAAATTAGTTAACAGAAGGATGTATTTGGAAAGTTGCTGCTATCATTCAGTGACGTTTTGAACAACATCTAAAAAGGAGCGATCGTCTTGCTGAGAGGATTTTATACGGCGGCCTCAGGAATGATGGCCAATCAACGCATGCAGGAAACACTATCGAACAACTTGTCGAATGCTTATACACCAGGGTTTAAATCAGACCAAGGAACAATGCGCGCATTTCCTGAATTACTGATTCAGCAAATGGGTCAAACGTCTGTCCCTACAAGTAATGGAGGTCTCAACCTCCCCACACAGAAACAAATTGGTTCCCTCCATACAGGTGTGTACATGCAGGAAACCGTGCCGAAATTCTCTCAGGGCGATTTAAGGGAGACAGGGATCGAGACAGACCTGGCTCTCTTAAATGGCAACCTTCCAGACGAAAATGGCTTCCTATTTTTTAACGTTCAGAACGAAGCTGGCGAACTCCGATACACAAGAAACGGTAACTTCACCGTCGACGGCCAAGGCTTCCTCACCACCAATCAAGGCTACTACGTCCTTGACGATGCAGGGAATCCGATTCAAACCGGCGGCATGGAGTTTGATGTCAGCGACAACGGTACCGTGAACGTAAACGGCGCAAACATCCCGCTCGGCATCTCTTACACTCCCAATTCTTTTGACTTAGTAAAAGGAGGAAATGGGCTGTACGCACCAGGTGAAAACGCCGTCCCATTAGTTGACGCCCGCCTAGGTCAGGGAATCAATTTTAATATCCAGCAAGGGTTTGTTGAGCGTTCCAATGTGGACCCGGCCCAAGCCATGACAGAGATGATGAATACATATCGTTCATTTGAATTGAACCAACGTGTACTGAAAGCGTACGATCAAAGCATGCAGAAAACCGTTACAGAAATAGCTCGGTTAGGATAAACAAAAAAAGCAGGACCAGGCTGGGAAATAAGCTAGACTAGGATAGAAAATAAACTAGGCTGGACTAGGGAAATGATCCTGAATGACTAGTGAAGTAACTAGCCGGTTCAGGATAACATCATACTTGGCCAGGGCGAAATAGCAGTTAAATCAGGATGTAATCATAGTTAGATAACGACATAGGATCAGATTAGGATAAAGGAGAGGGAATCTTTCATGAATCGTTCGATGATACAAGCCTCTGTAACGATGGGGCAGATTCAGCATAAACTTGACGTGATCGGCCACAACCTGGCCAACACAAATACACCCGGCTACAAAAGCAGACAAGCCGACTTTTCCTCCTTGCTTTTTCAACAAATCGATAACCTTTCTGATGAAGGAATAGACGAAGCTGCTAACCAGGAGGCCGCACCATACAGGCTGACACCAGACGGCATTCGCAGCGGATCAGGAGCAAGACTGGCCCACACGAACATTGATCTGAGCCAGGGAAATCTGAAGCAGACAGACCGTGCCTTAGACGTTGCTTTACTTGAAGACAATCAACTTTTTCAATTACAAGTAGCGACAGAAAACGGACTCGAAACAAATTATACCCGCTCAGGTAATTTTTACCTTAACCCGCTGAACAACGGCCAAATGTTGCTCACCAACGCTGACGGTCTCCCAGTTTTAGGAGAAGATGGTCAGCCGATTCAGTTCGCTGATGACATGGACGGCATGCAGATCCGTGAAGACGGCGCGATCCTCGTAAACAGAAACGGGGTTGAGGCCGTCGAAGCCCAGCTTGGAATCGTTGAAGCTGTCCGTCCACGCATGCTTGAAGCGGCAGGAAACAATCGCTTTCGTCTTACGGACAATGCTGATATAGTAGGAGAGGGAATCATCGCGAACGCGGACGGACAAGTTCAAAGCGGAACGCTCGAAACCTCTAATGTTGATATTTCAAAACAAATGACAGATATGCTGATGGCCCAGCGCGCCTATCAATTCAGCGCACGCTCCATCTCGACAAGCGATCAAATGATGGGACTCATCAGCCAGCTCAGATCATAAATGTAAGGAGTAAGACAATTATGCCGACAGATGCGAACAAACAAGAGAAAAAACAGTTGCGCAAACAGCACAAACCAGGAACCAAGGAAAAGAGAAGAAGGAAACAACGCCGACGTATTCTGCCAATTTGGCTGCGAATCATCATCGTTCTTTTCCTAAGTGCTCTAGCCCTGCTGGTCGGACTCGTTGTCGGCTATGGCGTCATCGGTGACGGAAATCCTCTCGATGCCCTCGATTGGTCAACATGGGAGCGCATCTGGAACCTGATCACCAAAACTCAATAACGCGGATCCTCATTATTCTATGAGTGGACAGCCACGTTAAGAACGCACAAGCCCCTTGGCTCGTGCGTCTTTTTTTGACTTTTTATAAAGATGGATTGTTCAATTGATCTCGATCTTGTAGTTCTTTCGTGACGGCGGGCGATGATTGTTCCCGATCTCTATGGGATTGGTCTCTATCTCCGCATGATTGTCCTTTAACAGGTAGGGATTGTTCCTGATCTTCTCGTGATTGTTCTCTAACTCCAAAGGATTGTTTCTTAACGCTGAGAAGCTTTAGACTTCGGTTTAGTTCACTATTTCTACTATGTTATCACTTGTAGGAATCATGGCATTCTCTAGGTGACTGCCGAAGACAATCTTCCATTGTCCGTTTTCCTTACATATAACCAGGTTGCTCGTGGAACTAAAATGATCGTATTTCTTTTCTATGTGAGCCATCGCCACTGAATCGGAAACCATTCTGACACCGAGGGCTGTAACTTCTGGAGCTGGTCCATCAGCTGCTGCCTTGAGGTGTTGATCAAGTTGCTTCGTGTTCGTTTGAGACAGTGGTTTGATATACTTTTTCATTTCCTTTACGTTGCCTGAATTGATCGCTTCCGAGTACTTTTGGATGGCTTGTTGAACTTGCTTTTCTGTTGAGTTGCGGTTTGTCTTGTCCGAGAATTCCACATATCCCGGCCCTGCAACGCCTCTAATGATTTTCCATTGCCCATCTTTGTTGACGACAGGCATTGTGCTGATCGCGATGAAATCTTTGTAGGTGGAATGCGTTGATACGATGGCTGTCGTGTCATTCACCATACTTAGATCTGTAATTTTTGCTTCTTGTAAAGGGTGTGATTTACAAAATCCAGTATAAAACTCTTTGACGTTACTAATCTTCTGTGAATGTTCGGATGTTTTCATCATTTCGTTGGCATCACAGTTTTTCTGAGCTGTGAGGAATTGAACAACAGCATTTAATGCGTCCTCTTTAGCTGCAGCGTGAACACTTGAACTCATGCCCAGGCTGGAGCCTGCTAGTAGCAGAGTGAGGGCGATTTTACCAAATAATTTCACTTGGATGACCTCCTGTATGTGTAATATCTTCCTCATTATTATTAGTCAAGCTGGTGCAGTTATCCTAAAATGATGTATTTGTTTCGTGACGGCGGGCAAGGATTCTATTGTTCCCGATCTCTTTGGGATTGGGCTCTGACTTCGCATGACTGTTCCCTAACCTAAATGTAAAGCTCAATAAGGGAAAAAGCCGTCTGGTTGGTCAAAAAGGTTTCCTGATCCTCGATTTGTGGAACTACTCAGTTATAGAAGCAACAAGGGAGGGTGCGACGTTTGAAGACGGATGTATTCATTGCCGGCGGCGGAGTGGGTGGCCTAGCACTGGCTGTCAAGCTGGCGAGCCGCGGTGTGCATGTGACGGTGGCGGAGCAGCTTGTGAAAAAGTCGTCCGCCTATAAAGGGGAGCTGCTGCAGCCGAAGACGCTGGCCATTCTGGATCGGCTTGGGGTACTAGGGGAAACGGAAGCGAGCGGGCATGTGATCGATCAGCTTCGTTTTCTGGAGATCAAACGCCAGTCTGGTGCCCTGCCAGAGGAGATCAATTTAACGGAGCTCAACTATAGCCGGGTGGCGAGCAGCTATGATCACGCGTTAATGGTTCCGCATGAAACAACGAAGGAAATTTTGCGTGAAAAAGGAGCGACTTATCCGGAATATTTTCACTACTTATCAGGTGCACGGTTTCTCGGCTTTGAAAATGGTCAGGCAAAAGTAAGGCAGCAAAAGACGATCCAATATGTTGAGGCACACGTTTACGTTGGGGCAGAAGGGCGCAGCTCACCGACACGCGATGCTATGAATGTGAGAGTGAAGCGGCAGGATTACAATCACCATTTTCTCACGGTGACGATTCCGAGGCCAAGCGACTTCAATAAAGGAAAAATCATTACGACAGCGCGTGACTTTCTCGGGTTATTCCCGCTCCCGGACGACGAGGTACGCACGGTATTTCTTATCAAAGCAGGAACGTTTAAACAAGTGAAAGAGCAGGGTCTTGAGCAGCTTTATCAGGCATATAGTGAATTAGAACCAGAACTTGCTCAAGGTGTGCGGGCGATAGAAGATTGGAAAGCCGTGCAGCTGATGATCCCGTTTACGTATCACGTCGATCGTTATTATAAAGGAAACCTTGCGTTGATTGGCGACGCCGCCCATACCGTCCACCCAATGGCAGGGGAGGGGATGAACCTCGCCATTCAGGATGCGGACGTACTCGGAGAACTGCTGGCCTGGTGCAAGCAAAACGATGTTCCGTATCATGATCATTTGCACTATTACGAGGACGTGCGCAAACCGCGGGTCAAATTTTTGCTAAACTTGAGCCACTTGTCAGCAATGGTCTACTCGGTTCCATACACGTGGTGGCGCAATATCCGCATGCGCGCCGTTCAGCGGATGTATGACGACGATCAGCTTCACGTCAAGCAAATGTTAAATATCTCAGGCCTCGGAAAATGGAATTTCACACTGTTCGATCGAGCGATCCAGGGAGTGTCCTTCCCGCCCGCAGCAGGACAGTGAGCGATCGCAAGCAGCGGCAGTTTTTGTTCAGCGAAGCGGAGGATTACCCGTGGAGAACATAATAGAAGTAAGTGTTCAAAAAGTTGTCAAATTAGAAGAAAGAAGGTCGAGGCGGCGTAGTTTTGAGTAACGGAACGTATGCTTAATGATACGTAAGTAACGAGGCCACTTCAGAGAATATCCTTCTTTTCTGCCTTGCACCGAGGAATTTACTTCTTGAATAGACTTGTAGACAAAGGCGCACACGCTCGTTAAAAACAAGTCAATGAAGAGAATCGCCGCTTATCATTTAGTGACTTTTGAACAACCTCTAGAAAGGGAAGGTGTAACATAATGAACGAATGGGTTACCGCCATGCAGGCAAGAAAATGGATGAAGAAGAACGAATCATTTTTACCAGGCTGGCATGCTTATGTAGGAACAGAACTTGGTTTATTTGACTACTTCGCCAAAGCAAAAACCGTCACTGACGTCGCGAGTGAAACCGGCTACGATCACGACCTGCTCTCCTCCTGGGTCCGCGTCGGCGTCGCCGTCAAACACTTGAAAAAGCGCCCCGACAACCGCTTCCGCACATCCAAGAAACGCTGCGCCGCGCTCATGGGCGACAACGCATCCCCTGGCGTCAAAGCCCTTTTGAAGGAAGTGATGGAGCTCCACATGCCAACACTCCTCAACTACCCGGCCTACATGAAGAACAACCATCGCGCCCACTTCGACCACGAACGCCATGGCGAGGTCGTTGCCGAAACCTCGGCCTTGCTTGAACATTTTGCCATTAAAAAAATAAAAAAGATGATACACGATCAACAGGTGAACGCGATTGTCGACTTAGGCTGTGGCCACGGGGGTATTTGCGAAAACTAGCCGAGGATTATCCAAACGTCCAAATGACAGGCGTCGATATCAATCAAGACGTCGTCGACCACGCCCGCTCCAAATCAGAAGGCTATCCTAATATCAGCTTTGAAGTCGGCGACATTGCCGATTGGAGACCGGCGGAGGGTTTCGATTCACCTGAAGTTATTCTGCTGCACAATATTTTTCACTATATACACCCTGAGCTGCGCGCCCAGCTGCTCAACCATTTGTATAGCTATTTAAAAAAAGACGGACTTGTTTCGGTTATTACGCCGATCAACGAAACTGAGCATGGCGAGGCCTTTTCCTCAGCGTTTAACAGTTTTTTCGTCGCCCATTCCAACCTGTTCGCCTTACCAAATGTGGCCGAACTTGAAGGTTTGGCCGAATCCTGCCGTTTTGACTTATTCGACCTCGATCCGATCATAAAGGAAGGATCCTGGTACACATTCTGGCTCACCCCAAGTATAAGAGTGGGGAGGATCGGCCGTTATCAAGAGGCAGAAGGAAACGAACAGACGCTAAACAACCCACGGCAGTTAACCAAATCCTCCTAACCTGAGGTGCCGCACCTCAGGTCATCCATTCATTTCCTTTCATCGCCTTTATTTCCACCTCAGGTCATCCAGTAAATTCCATATGGGTGGGTTATCGTGTGTTTTATGTGCAAATATGCAATTATTCCATTAAATGTGCAATTATCTGGTTTTTCGTGCAATTAATTAAAATTACGTGCAATTATTCATTATTTCGTGCAATTAATCCCGACAAAGGCAGCCAGCCTCAATCATACCAGGCCATTCTTTACAAGGATCGTCTGCCGGTTAATGCCGTCCACGCTTGCGAAACATTCGGATTAGGAAGACAACGAGTGCAACGACAAGCAATAAGTGAATCAACCCGCCGGCAATGTCGATAATGACACCAAACAGCCATAGGGCTAGTAAAATGATTAAAATTGTCCAAAGCATGAGAGAACCTCCTTATCTTATCCTCTGAGCACATCCATTCGAGATCATATATCCATTCCTCCGTCTTCCCACAGGACGCTCAGACTTAGTCGAACATCCTATGGAGCAGCTCACAAGGCTCCACGACTTTTTTATGAAAAGTTTTGTCGAATGGATAGGATGCCAGTATAATAAGGATAGTTTGTACTGAAAGGAGTTTTCCTATGCTGGATATTCAAGCAATCAAAGAAATCATTCCGCACCGCTACCCATTTTTATTAATCGACCAGGTGGAAGAAATTGAGGAAGGTAAACGCGCAGTCGGCTATAAAAATGTTACCGCGAACGAACCTTTCTTCCAGGGCCACTTCCCAGATTATCCTGTGATGCCAGGTGTGCTCATCACTGAAGCCCTTGCGCAAATGGGGCTGTCGCTATGTTGAAAAAAGAAGAAAATCAAGGCAAACTCGCCTTTTTCACTGGAATTGACAAATGCCGCTTCAAGCGCCAAGTCAAACCAGGCGACCGTCTTAAACTCGAAGTCGAAATCGTCCGCCTTAAAGGACCGATCGGCAAAGGCAAAGCGATTGCCACCGTCGACGGCGAAACGGCCTGCGAAGCGGAAATTATGTTTGCTCTTAAATAATGTGAAGACAAGCCGTCCTACTTGAGGCCGCTGAAAAAGTGATATTTGTTATTTTTAATAAGGAATCCACTCGACATATTGATAAATAAAAGAAGATGACCACCCTTGTATAGTAGGTGGTCATCTTTTTTAGCTATCAACAGACTTTTTCAGTGCTCTCTCCTACTTGGGCGGCTTTTTATGGTTGATGGTCTATAATTAAAATCTGTCCGCTCGAGGCAGATTCTCATGATCACTCCAGTCCCGAACTCTTCCACTCAAGCCGTATAAAGAAACTTTTAGTTTGCAGCCCTATCATTTCCCCCTGCTTGGTATACCTTTTTCTATTAGACAAGCGCCTTTTTTGCTATTATCCCCGATAAATACCGCCATCCCTTTTACAAAAAAACATAGAATACAGCATCAAGATAAAAAGGAGGTGGTAGAATGTTAGGATTCTCTATGATTCAACTTACCCGAGACCATAGTGATAAATTTGACAAAGAACTGCGCCAGAGGTTAGTTCATTTATATCGACCTTTACGCAGTACTCCTTGTTTTTTACACCGTCCCATTGAAAATAGGTTGAAAAAATCGAAGAAATTTCCCGTGATTATCGAATTCGAACAAATGTATTCAGGATTAACGAAGGCTTATGATCATATAAAGGCGGATGGTAAATGCAAGATCGTGCATGAGTTTCCGAGCACATCTAGTTGTTCGGCGGTTTTAAATGCAACCACAATTGAAAAACTCATGAACGATGACTGTCAGATTAAGAAGATTTACTATGATCGAGAAGTGACGGCCTTGCTGGATGTGGCTTCTCCCTCTGTTCATGCACAACAATTGAATAGCAAAGGGATTACGGGGAAAGGCGTTAATATTGCCGTTGTTGATACAGGTGTGCACCCGCACCCGGATTTAACGCAGCCAACGAATCGTATTATTGCCTTTAAAGATTTTATTAACAACAAAGTTGATCCTTATGATGATAATGGACATGGTACTCATTGCGCTGGAGATGCAGCTGGTAATGGATTTTCTTCAAATTTGAAATACCGTGGGTCGGCTCCTGAAGCCGGGATTATTGGAGTGAAGGTACTGAATAATATGGGTTCAGGCTCGCTCTCAACGATTGTTTCCGGTATTCAATGGTGTATCGACCATAAGGAGGAGCACAAGATCGATGTGATCTCGTTATCTTTGGGCGCAGCAGCTGATGAGTCAGACTGTAACGATCCCCTTGTTCAAATTGCAGATAAAGCATGGGAAAGTGGGATGGTTGTTTGTGTAGCTGCAGGAAACTCGGGGCCTGATCAAAGAACGATTGGCACCCCGGGAATCAGCTCGAAGGTGGTAACGGTCGGGGCAATGGATGACCAGAATACGATCAATCGTACAGATGAAGAAATTGCACCGTTCTCAAGTCGCGGCCCTGCTTGCGGGGAGGAATCAAAGCCGGATTTACTAGCTCCCGGAGTAAACATTGTCTCCTTAAGAGCACCCGGCTCTTTTCTTGATAAAACGACGAAATCGGGTCGAGTCGAAGATAATTACTTTTCTTTATCTGGGACATCGATGGCGACCCCGATCTGTGCTGGGGTAGCGGCTCTTGTTCTTCAAGTTTATCCAGAACTTACACCTGACCAGGTGAAGCAGCGACTTCTTGAAAGTGCAATTGATAGAGGATTGCCAGAATATGTTCAAGGTGCTGGGTATTTAGATGCCCAAAAGGCTGTGGAGTCTACGGATAGTGAGTAGTAAAGCCATTTTAGGGGAAGGAGGTGTTGGGCAAAAACCTTACGAATGAACCCGACCATAAAAGGGATTTTTTAATTATAAAAAAAGGAGGTTTTTACGATGTTTAAACTATATTTAGACCCAGGACACGGGGGGAGGACCCTGGTGCGACCGGAAACGGTTTGCTGGAAAAAAATATTAACCTTGATATCGCGTTACGTATCCGTGATATTCTCAACAATGAATATAGCAATGTTGATGTCAATATGAGCAGGACAACGGACACCACTAAGAGTCTAACCCAACGAACGAATGAAGCCAATGCGTGGAATGCAGATTACTATCTGTCCATTCACATCAATGCTTTTAATGGCTCAGCACGCGGATATGAAGATTATATTTATGTTGGTTTGTCGGAGTCATCGCAGACAGCCCAATACCAGGATATTATGCACGATGAGATCACGGATGTGAATGAATTAATAGACCGCGGTCAGAAACAGGCCAATTTTCACGTGTTAAGGGAATCCGCTATGTCGGCCCTTCTTACGGAAAATGGCTTTATTGATCATCCAGGTAATGCGGCAAAATTGGCTGATGCCTCTTACCGTCAAAAAGTAGCCCGTGGGCATGTAAATGGGCTCGAGCGTGCTTTCAACCTTGAAAGGGCCGCCTCCGAAACGATGTACAGGGTAATTGCTGGCTCTTTCCAGGTCAAAGAGAACGCAGAAGAGCGAGTCACTTACCTTGATTCTCATGGAATTCCAGCTTTTATCAATGAAACGTCGGTGTCAGGAAGCACATGGTATCGCGTACAGGCTGGTGCCTTTAGAAATCGAAGCAATGCAGAGCAACGGCTTTCAGAAGTGAAAGCCGTCGGAATAGACGATGCTTATATTCAAGTAGAGGAAGGCGACGATCCAGAAGTGTCGGGATACGGCATCTTAGGCTCTGTCTCACTTGCTCCGGAACAAATGGATCAATTTGTCCGCAGCTTTAATCCTGATGCCCCTTCACTTGGTAATTACTATTTAACCTTTGGGGAGGCTTATGGCATCAGAGGAGATATTGCCTTTGCCCAGGCTCTTCACGAAACGAATTATTTCCGTTTTACCGGAGTCGTTAATGAGGAACAAAACAATTATGCAGGCATTGGTGCAACAGGTCCCGATAACTCAGGAGCAAGTTTTGCTACACCTGAAGAAGGAGTCCTCGCGCATATTCAACACTTGTATGCCTATGCTTCCACTGAAGACTTACCAGATGACTATGCCTTAGTTGATCCGCGCTTTGGCCTTGTTACACGAGGTAGTGCGAGAGATTGGGTAGGTTTAAATGGAAAATGGGCTGTTCCCGGTGATCAATATGGACAACTGATACTAGGCCTGTATAAAGACTTAGTCAATGCGAGTATCAATCAACTACAGGCTATGCTAGACCAAATAGAAGTGTAAGACTTTGCCGAAATTACAATCTCCATGACCTATAATTGCCAGGGAGTGTGCCGCCAAAAGCTGGACTTTAGGCGGCACACTCTTCATTTTTAGCCACTAGAAAAATAAAAATCAGGCATAAACTGTATAAACCTTTTCATACACGGTTACAATAAAAATTGTATCGTAACAAAAAGGAGGAAACCTAACATGAACAATATCGCACTAAAACTACTCATTGCTTTCCTAGCCATCTCTGTTCTAGGAGCTTGTGCTGCTGAGGAAGAGGAGCAGCCAGCTGAAAACGAAGGAAACACAGAAGAGAACATGCCAGAAGAAGAAGGAAATAATGCAACAGAAGATGGCGCTCCGACAGAAGAAGAAGGAAACGCTGATGAAGGAAATACAGAGCAAGACACTGAGATGGAAGAAGATCAACAGCAAGGTGGAGAAGGAACAGGCGATGGTGGCACGGATACAGATAACGGTGGCACAGATACGGATGATGGAAACGGTGACACAACGAATGAAGATACCATGGAAGACCAAAATAATGATCAATAATGTGTCTATAGCCGCTCTCGTTTAGCGGCTCTTTTTTTTGCCCTTTTTTCGACGGCGATCCTTGAAGAAAGACAGTCAGCCGCTTCAGGGGCCGCTGAAAAAGTGACGTTTGTTCATTTCTATAAGGAATGTATTTGGCATGTTTGTATATCTGTGTTTTCTTGGTGGGTTCCGTTATAAAAAAGAGTACGGCGGCGGGGAAACGACTCGCTCGTGGGCAAACGCCTCCTCAATCGTTCCTCCCTCGGGGTCTCGCCATCCGGTGTTCCCACAGGGAGTCTCGCCGTTTCCCAGCCACCTTATGATCATTAAGATGTATGGAACCGCCACTATGAGAAAAGTGACTCCTGTGATAAGAATCACTTGTTATAGGTATTCCATTTCCGCAATCATTGGTGGACACTTTCACGCGTACATCCTTAAACGTTCTTAGCTGTCACACGCACGACTTATAGTAGTGATGGACGGCCCCTACTAGTTACGGTCAATGATGGTGAGTCGTTTCTCACCGCCTGTCACACATTATCCTTTGAGATCAATTTGCCCTCCGTGCGTGGGGTGCGGCACTGATTGCACCGACTGCTGCAGCATTTGCACCACCTGATTTCCCTTGGCTTCCGACGTTTGCATCGTTTTGTCCATCACAGCAAGGCTCGCCTGCTGCCTTACGTGCGCCTGACTCATGATCATAGACGCCGCCGCTATATCCATATGTGCACACTCCTCTCCATATACTTATCGGAAAATTTTCGGAAAAATGAACCACTCTATCATTACAATACGTTTACGATTTGCCCGCGACCTTGGCAAACAGTCCATCATTTCGGTAAAATAGAGAATAATAAGATGTTCATAAAGTCACCAATTAAAAGCTTTTTGAACATCCATTAAAGTCCCCTCATTCTACTTTACAACTTTTTTGCAAAATAGAAGTTTTCCAAACAGAAATGTGTGGAATAGGGAAACGAGAGGTGAAAATCGATGAAATACAGAACAGCCGCAGACATAAAACCATTACTATTTGACGAGCAAGAGAAAGTAGTAAACAAAATTCCTAGAGAAAAAGTCGATGTCTACGTCTATCTGAACCAAGACTTCGACAATACGTATGTTCCAGACGACACGATCTATCAATTCGTCTTTCGCCATTTCTTCAAGTTGGACAACCCGAGCCTGACAAGGGAATTCGAAACCGAATACTTCAAACTAATGGAAGAACAGCGCGACCAAGAACGCCCAAACATCGTGCAAATCACTAAACGACTGTACGACATCAAGAACCATAAAGGGAATCCAACTATGCAATTCCCGCTCGCCGCAGCCATGCTGCACGCCATTAACCCGGCGTTCCCGACATACGATAGCGACATCGCCAAAGCGTTCGACTTCTCATCCACCTACCATTTATCCGGCTTCGAGAAAAAAATGAAACGCTACATCAGGCAATACCAACACACCTATCAAACCTACAAGGAATTACTTGATGACGAAGCGATCATGCCGCTGCTAAACCATTTTGATGAGAAATTCCCCGATCACGTGCAGCTTCCACAGGTGAAAAAGCTCGATCTAATCGTCGCGCAGCTCGGCAACACGATGCAATAATCTACATAACCGTCAAGCTCAAGCGAGAGCCTGGCGGTTTTTTATGTCAAAAAAATACCCCCGAAAGTTTGAGGACGCTGAAAAAGTGAGGTTTGTTCATTTCTACTTTTGTATAACAAAAACCACAGATGACAAACTGATGAATAAAAAGTTCAGGAAGGGTTCCGTTATAGAAAAAGAGAAAGGTGGCTGGGAAACGAATTGTTCCCCTGACCCCCTGTCTCTGTTTTAAACAACGGAACTAGTTCCTAACCACATTCGTATTATTCCTGCAATAATGCATTCCATTATATAGTGAGTTTACTTAAATGTCGGTAGGATAGAATTCTGTATAAATACGCTCGGCTATACAATAACGGAGTGGGTCATCCCTTTTTTCCAGTGACCTCGAAAATTTGGAGGGACGTTTCGAAATCATCCTGCTATCCCAGAAGGAGCGTCATCGCAAAAGCCATCACAACAGCCAAGGTAAAAGAACCTAATACGAGCCACCTGGGCGTTCCTTTCACCATATATTGTACGAAGGAAACCACTATAAAAAGCCCAATTGCCGGGAGACCAAGCCCATTAACGGTAACCGTTCCACCCGTCACAAGCATGAAAGCTACAAATAGCATCCCATAACAGAATGCCGCCATTGTTGCATTGGAAGGCTCTCCAAATACGCCATTACGGTTCGACCGATGATCAAGTGCCTCTTCTTTTTGCATAAAGATCAAACCTCCTATACTAGAAGTAAGTGTTCAAAAAGCTGCCAAATTAGAACGTCGACAAAGATCGTCACATCCTGTGACAAAGTCGACACTAGCACGTTCCTTGCGCGTAGCAAAGAAGTTCGAGGCGCGAAAGTTTTGAGGACCGCAAGCCGTATGTCCTTATACGTGAGGACCGGAAAAACCGAGCAACGAAGAAATTCGCCGGTTTATCATTTGGTGACTTTTTTGAACAACCTCTAAAAACAGTTCTGTTGGATCCCATGAATTCCGATAATCTCAGCAGCGGTGCCACCAGCAATTTGCAGGAAATCCGATGAGTTACCCGCTCCCACGAGTAATCTCGCCGTTTCTCTGACCCCGCCTAAAGCTCTCACAGCCTTGTAAGCTTTAAAGATCGGTACAACAGCCGCCGTAATGAAAGCCGCACATTTCGTTACTTTCCAAGCTTTCCCCCAAAAGCCGATCGGTAATACCTCAGTCTTGCCATCGCTCGTCATGATCATCGAAGTTCCGTCCGTTTTAAATTCAATGGAAGTGGTATCCTCGGGCAGCCTTTGTGTTCCATCTTCAGCCAGCAAATAATTGACAGCATCAATGTTGCTGCTCTTCAAGTTGTTTACCAATACACTCGTTTGACCAACCAGTATATCCGTTTGAGGTGCTGCAAATAGATATCCGTTAAGAAATGGAGAATATGACATCGAAGGAGAAGAAGCTTCATTTTTGAACGTTTTCTCACCAGACGCGAATGACCTCTGTGGCAGAATGACCATACTAAGCATGAACATCAGAGACAAGGCTAGCAACATCCACCTTTTCGCCTGAGCCATCTAAAACCCTCCTAGTTTGCTCCAACCCAATTCTTAAATGCCTATTTCCCTTATTTTACCTTAGTTGTAATTTAGCATAAATTGTTGTAAATGCCCACATGAAAAAGGATGCAATTTAAAGAGCAGAATAGGGGGATGGCCCTACACTTTTTCAAAGGAATCCAGCTCCCATAACATTCACCAATTTGTCACCAGTCGACAAGTTGCAATCCCTTTCACACTTTAGTAACATTATCCATAATTATGACCACACGAGAGAGGAAAATGAACCGATGAAGCATCTTACATATATTGTCCTCCTGTTGACCATCACCACACTCACCGCCTGCAACAATCATGCTGACGAACAACAAGCCGAAACCCGCACCACACCCGTCGAAACCGCCGCCATCATTCAAGATAACTTCATTATTGAAAGAAAAATAGTCGGGAGGGCAACGACAGCCGATACCTCTCCCGTCATTTCAAGCGTCCCCGGCGAACTGGTGACGTTAAACGTAGCCAAGGGCGACCGCATTGAAGAAGGCGAGACTGTCGGCGTCGTTGATCCCGGAGACAGCAGCAGCCAAGTCGAGCTCCAGCAGCTCGCTGTCAAGCAGGCGAAAACTCAGCTCGAAAACGCGCAGGTTGCTTTTGAGCAAGCACAGGCAGGCGTCGAAAATGCCAAGAAGCAAGTCGACATTGCCCGCCAAGCGGCCGATGCCAAAGCAAGCCAAGGCAACAAAGCCGCTACGGCCGCCAAACAGCAATACGAACAAGCTCAAGCATTAGCTGATGAAACGAAGCAGCTCGTCGAAGAAGGGACCGTGCCAGAAGTCCTTTATCAACAAGCGCAAACCCGAGCTGATCAAGCGTACGCGCAATTTCAGCAGCTAACCGGCGAAAAGGGAGCCCCCACTAATTCAGCGGTTGCTCAGGCCAAGGCTCAGGTCGACCAGGCAGAGCAGCAGCTTGAGCAAGCACGGATTGGCATTGACCAAGCGGAGCTCCAGGTCGAACAAGCTCAAGTTCAGCTCAATCAAGCCGAAGAACAAGGGGCGAACGAAGCGATTACGGCCCCAGCCAGTGGGGAAGTTTCTACATTGAATGCTAGCGAAGGCGACATCGTTACCAATCAACAACCATTCGCAACGATTGTCAGCCTTAACCCGATGACAATCACGGCTGCTGTCACAGCTGAACAGCTCGGTTTATTTTCTGAAGGAAGTGAACTGCAGGTACAGATTGATACGCTGGAGGAACCTGTTACCTCAACGGTCAGCTACATTCCATCGGTTCCGGATGAGACAGGCCTTTATCCTGTCGAAGCGACCGTTGATAACGCGGATGAAACCATTAAACCGGGCATGATGGCCACCTTCCTTTTACCAGAAACGGTGGTAGAAGATACGATGATCGTGCCGACGGACGCTGTTGCGGAAGAAGGCGGCGAAGCTTACATTTACCAGGTTGTCGATCAAAGGGCTGTCCGGGTCGATGTGGAAGTCATCGAGTCGCAAACGGATCAGACTGCGATCTCAGGTGACGTAAAAACCGATGCGCCTGTGATCACAAGCGGTCAGCTGACCTTAAGTGATGGCGCCAAAGTGTCGATCATGAAGGAGGACGCGTAAGTGAAGCTCGTTAATCTATCCGTGAAGCGGCCTGTCGGTGTCATTATGATCGTCGCCGCGATTCTCGGGCTCGGCTTCGTTTCATTACGGTCGCTCACCATCGATTTGTATCCAGATATTGAACTACCGATCGCCGTGGTGTCAACGAGTTATGAAGGAGCGGCCCCACAAGAAGTTGAGAAGCTCGTCAGCCGTCCAGTCGAATCGGCTGTCAGTTCGCTCGAAGGTCTGGAGGTCCTGCAATCTCAATCACAAGCAGGCGCCTCGCTTGTGATGATGCAGTTCAGCACTGGTGTTGATCTTGATAGCACATTGCTTGAGGTCAGGGAGAAGGTTGACCAAGTGACGGGCGCGCTTCCTGAGGGAGCGGGGGAGCCGAACGTACTTCGTTTCGACCCACAGCAGCTGCCGATCATGACCATTGGTCTCTCCGGCGACACTCCTGCGAACTTGCAGCAAATTGCTGAGAGCCAACTCGTCCCGCATTTTGAACGCCAAGAAGGAGTCGCTTCCGTCAGCATTGAAGGGGGGCGAACACGGGAAGTTCAGGTGCTCGTCGACCGTGCGCAAATGGCCCAGTACGGCCTTGATTCACAAACGATCATCCAAGCATTGAATGCCTCAAACCAGTCCGCCTCGGCCGGCAGCATTAAAAAAGGCCAGAAGGACTTGCAAATCCGCATCAATGGCGATTATCAAAGCATCGAGGATGTTCGTGAAACGATTGTTCAGTCACCGGAAGGCGCCAGGGTCACCCTTGATCAGATCGCCGACGTCGAAGAGAATTTTGCCAAATCGAATACCGTCTCAAGAGTAAACGGCAATTCCTCCGTTGTCCTGTCCTTTTTGAAAAAAACGGACAGCAATACGGTAGAAACAGCGGATAACGTCACGGCAGCTATTGATGAAGCAATGGCTGATCTGCCGGAGGATGTCGAGCTTGAGGTCGTCCTTGATACGAGTGAATTTGTGAAAACATCGATTAACAGTGTCGTGAAAAATATTATCATCGGCGGGATCATTTCGGTTTTTGTGCTGCTGCTATTTTTGAAAAGTGTACGCGCAACGCTCGTCATCGGGATTTCGATTCCGATCGCCATCATCTCTACGTTTACGTTGATGTTTTTCACAGGTGAAACGTTAAACGTACTGACGATGGGTGGGCTCGCGCTCGGGATTGGGATGATGGTCGACAGCTCGATCGTCATTTTGGAAAGCATCTACAGTTATCGGCAGCGGGGCTACTCCATCGTCGAAGCCTCAAAGCAAGGGGCCTCTGAGCTCGCACCTGCCGTCATCGCGTCGGCGACAACGACCCTCGTCGTGTTTTTGCCGATCATTTTTGTGGAAGGAATCGCCTCCGAGCTGTTCACCCCGCTCGCCTTGACGATCTCTTTTGCGTTAATCGCATCACTGGCCGTATCCGTCACACTTGTGCCGATGCTGTCATCGAAACTGTTAACCAAACCGATCAAAACAAGCGGCCGTCGCGAATGGTTTGACCGTCTTTTAGAAAAAGTAACCAATGGCTATCGCAAGTTATTAAGAAAAGTATTAACGTTTAGGAAAACAACCGTCGCGATTACGGTTGCCTGCATTGCCGGCAGTATCGCGCTGATTCCATTGATTGGCACGGAATTCATCCCGCCCTCGGATCAAGGACAAGTATCGATTCGAGTCACAATGCCAGAAGGAACCGCCATCGAAGAAACACAAGAACTTACGAATCAGGTCGATCAACGGCTGGAGGAATTCAGCGACGTCATTGATGTCAGCTACCTGACGATTGGCGGGGGCGGTATTGGCGGTGGGGTCGGCAGCAGCTCCTCCGACTTCGGCTCCTACACGATTCAGCTTGTCGACCCGGGGGAGCGGGAACGAACAACGGCAGCCGTCGTGGAAGACATTGACGAAGCCTTAGGGGGGCTGGCTGGAGCGGACATCTCTGTTGGTGCGCTTGAAGCCGGGCTCGGCACAGGTGCGCCGTTACAAGTGCAGATCAATGGACCTGAATACGAAGTCCTAGACCAGCTGTCCCAGCAAATCGTCTACTTAATGGAAGATGTCGATGGGGTCAGCGAGCTGACGTCTTCAACAGAAGAAGGCCGGCCGGAAATGCAAATCGATGTCAACCGCCAGAAGGCAGCTCAATATGGCTTAAGCGATCAGCAAGTCATCAATCAAGTACAGCTCGCCTTTAGTGGCCAAATCGCCACAAGGTATCGGGAAGGCGGCAACGAAATCGATGTCCGCTTGATTTTGCCAAAAGAAGAACGCCAAACGATTGCCGATCTCGAAGGCATGTCGGTGCAAACACCAAGCGGATCGATTATCCCGCTTGCGACCATCGCTGATTTGACCCAAGTTCAGGGACCTGTTTCGTTGTTGCGAGAGGGCCAGCAGCCGCAAGTCAACGTTGAAGCAGAAGTCGTCGACCGTGACCTTGGCAGCACAACCGAAGCCGTCCAAGCCCAACTCGACAGCCTTAACTTTCCTGATGGCTATTCTTATTCCATCGGCGGACAGGCAGAAGACATGCGCGACGCGTTTGGAGATCTGGCCCTGGCACTGGTATTTTCGATTTTCTTGGTTTATGCAGTGATGGCAATTCAGTTTGAGAACTTCCTGTTCCCGTTTATCATCATGTTCTCACTGCCCGCCACGATCGTCGGCATTGCTGGAGGCTTGTTTATCACAGGACTGCCATTCAGCCTGCCAGCCTTCGTCGGGATCATCATGCTCGCGGGGATCGTCGTCAACAATGCTATCGTGCTCGTCGACTACATCAATATCTTACGGGAAAAATCATATGACAGAACGGAAGCGATTCTAGAAGCCGGCCCCGACCGCCTGCGGCCCATCCTAATGACAACACTCACCACCATCTTAGGAATGCTGCCGCTCGCACTCGGAATTGGCCAAGGCGCCGAAGCCCAACAACCGCTCGCGGTGACCATCATCTTCGGCCTGACCGTCTCAAGCTTCTTCACGCTCGTCCTTATCCCCGTTGTCTACACCTTCTTCGATGACCTATCAAACAAAATAACCGGAGCCTTCCGCAAATCAGAAGGAGAGGGAAAGGAATAAACTACCACCTCAGGTCATCCAATTTCTGGATGACCTGAGGTGGTTCTTATTTCCAATCTAGTGGTGAGCGGTTGGGAGGGTTGGGTGAGCGCAAATTTTTAAAAGTGGAGCTGCCAATGACAATTCTGGAGCGTTCGACCAAATATCTGAGCGTTTGTGCCACAAAAGTGAGCGCTCGCCTATTTTTGGAGGCAATCCATTGTTTGAATGACCAGCACTCGCCCAAAATATGGATGACCTGAGGTGGTAGCCAAATGGAATCTAATGTCGCGAATTCTGAGCCAATTGAGCTGCTAATTATTTATTTCTCAATTAACTTTTTCAAGAAATTATGGTATGATAAAGTTAGAAATAGGATACACATAAGAAAAGGGACCACAGGTTGCAACTGTGATCCCCTAGATAGTTGCTCTTTTAGGGCGCTGACTATTTGAAAAATAGACTCACCCCGATTCTTGCTAGAATAGGGAGTCTATTTTTTTATGCGCAAAATCGTCACAATTAGAGCTTTGATCGAAACAATTAGCGAACTAAAAGCAATCATAATCATCAGTGATTCATAAATGCACCCAGGCGTCACCCCCTTCCGTCCTACGACATGGGGGTTAGCCGACACCCTATTCAGCCTGCAAAAGCAGTATGATCGAACAACTATCTAATGCTAGTTATAACATAGGCAGATCATAAAATAGACATATTTGAGCCATCTTTTGTTCCAAAAGCTTACAGTAAGACGTGGCGATGTATAACCCTGATAAGATGTTCAATAGAGTTTAATATTGGAAAACCCTTCGAAAAAGGAATGAATCCCCACCTCAGGTCATCCAATTTATGGATGACCTGAGGTGGTTTTTATTTCCATGCCTATCTGATAAAAAGTGTATATAAATGGTGCTTCAAGTGAAAATTATACATAACCGATAAAGGAGGACTTTATTAATGAACAAAGAACGCGCCAAAGAAATCTTCCACTCCGACGAGATGATTAATGTGACCCATGATCAACGCCCTATCTATATCGAAGAGGTCATTGAAAGAAGTGAAACGGCCCGGGTTCACCCTGTTGACCAACCTAACATCGTCCAAGAAGTTCCGTTGTATGATTTGAAGGAGCAGCAGGAATAGAAGCAGAATATCACGAACCCAAAGGAGGTAGATGAAATGAATGCACAACGAGCACAAGAAATTGCTTCCTCTTCAACTATGGCTAATGTAACTTATAATGGGGAAGGGATCTACATTGAGCACGTGGACGAAACAAATGCAACAGCCACCATCCACTCCCTAAAAACACCCAATAATAAACAAAGTGTTTCTGTAAACAGCTTAAGTGAACAATAATCTAGATCAAAAAGAAAATAATCCCGTACCACTGTAAAAGTGATACGGGATATTTTTGAATGACTTGCTAGACATTCCTCTTGAACCATAAAAATGGTCGATTAATAATCTTCCTGCTCGCCTTCTTTTACGGAAGCTCTTGGGGCAGTATCTTCCTCTTCAACCTTTTCGAAACCTTTATCCACCTTTCCGGCATTTTCAATGTCCCCGGAAGCCTTGTAACCAGCGATTTCTGTATTAGAGGTTGTGCCGTAAAGACCCATTCCACCTAATTTTCCATTTACATTCTTCTCATTGCGCTCCTTTTTCTTATCCATTGCTTTCACCTCCCTGTTGGTAATATAACCAAAGAGAACTTAATCTATAGATTGGTAAAAGGACTATAGGATAGACAAAATCTGGATGACCTGAGGTGGTTTTTATTTCCATATAGTTGTCAGGTTTCCTATCAGGGAATGGTTAAAAACAAGATGAGGTTTACTTACACGGTTGATAATGCAGATTTAAAAAGATCTTAAGATTGAATTAACAAATTTCAAAAGTATAGGTGGTAAAGTGAGGGTAAGTTGGCATACAACAGGGGATCAAATAGTAATGATAATAACTCGGAAGCTGTATAGATTACTACCATAGCTGGTTGATGGAGGTGCGTGGTGAGAAATCATCTTCGTGAAGCTGTAGAAGACATGAGACAGCATTACATTAAAAAACTTCTAGATGCTAACGTCCTTAACGATTCAGACAAGGATCCTTCCTCATTTACCTTGAGTGAACTTAAAAATATGGTTACATTCTACCGACTTTAAGTTTGCATGAGGCGCCATTCTAGATTGGAAGAGACTTCAGAAAGCCCGTCTTCATAATACGAAAACGGGCTTTTCCCTCTGAGGAACGGTAATTAACGTTGCAAAGTCTTAGCTGGGTAGTAAGAAGGGACCTCACTGAATAAGGAAATAGGGGAACGGCTTCAGACGTGATTCATCCTCGTACTTCACGATTTTTAAGTTTCGTATATTCTTTCAACAATCTGTCAACAATGAAACTATGTAACTAGCCAAAAACGAGGAGCGGATAGAATGAAGACGGTAGATTATACGTTATCTGATACTGGATTACATTTGAGTCAAGCAGAGATTCAAAACCTAATACCCGAAGAAGAATACTGGTTTCTAAATGAAAAGTATGCTCAGGCTCTTAGAAATGTAGATGCCTTTTATCAATCGCAAAATATTGATCCTCAAGAGCTTTATCGACCCTTTCTAAGATCTTAAGGTGATTCTAAAAAGGATTCAGCCCTATGACTGAATCCTTTTTTCTATTCTATTCAATTTTAAATCATGCTTTCCTGTTTTCCCACTGAGGAAGTCTACATCAATTTGGAGGTTTCTCATTTGCCTTGATACCCCTTTGAAAATCTCTTTATAATCTTCCGAATTTTCATCTGTAAACCCGCTTCTTGTTTCTGAGGAAAGGTGATCGATCTTTTCTTCAAGGCGCTCTTGATTTTCTTCAAGACGCTCCTGACCATGCTTTAATAATTCTAGATATTCAAGGATAGAGTCCAGTTTTTTCTCCATTAATTATACCTCCAAGTATTTTCCATAATTATAACACTTATTCATAGGAACCTTATGAAGGAGCAGTTACTACTCCTAAAGTATGAACCCTCCTTAATTCCAGGGGGCTAAGTCTTCACTCCATCAAAAACATTCAATCCAAAGAATTTTTTAATAGCCCAAATCCTTTGTCACGACAAGCTTTAGAAAAAAATCAGCAAAAATCCCAAAAAAATTTATAAAAAAAGTGATCCAGTTGTCATCCACTCACGATAGCTATGTAACAAATCAAAGCAGAACAAAACTTTAAGGAGAGTGACACACTTGAAAACAGTAAAAAAAGCAGTCGTCATGTTTATGGCCATTATGCTACTGATTCCATCCCTAGCAATGGCACAAGACGGTGACACACAGACCACATCAAAAACACCAGCCGCTGATCTACGCTCGAGCTTAGATCAACTACTATCGGAACACTTTGTTCTAGTAACAACAGCGATGATTAAGGATTACAACAACGCAGAAGATGCTGATGAAGTGTATGAAGCTCTTGACCAAAACGCTCAAGACATGACCCCGGCCATTGCTTCCGTTTACGGTGAAGAAGCGGCCGCACAGTTTGAAGACATTTTCCTTGGTCACAACGATTACACACCAGATTTTGTAGAAGCGAAAGTCAACAATGATGAGGAAGCCCGTAAAGCAGCTGAAGCAGAAGTAGACGAATTCGTTAATGAATTCAGTTCTTTCCTTGCTACAGCAACAGAAGGTAACCTTCCTAAAGAAGCCGCAGCAAAAGTGTTAGCAGCACATGAACAAGATGTTATTAATGTATTTGATCATTATGTAGCTGGAGAATACGAAAAAGCATACCAATCTTTCCGCGAAGGATTTAAGCGTATGTTTGACATCAGTAAAGCCCTATCAAGCGCGATTGTAACGCAAATGCCAGAAAAATTTGAAGGGACAAAAGCCGTTACACCAGCCGCTGATCTACGTTCTACATTGAACCGCTTGGCTTCTGAGCACTTCGCTCTAGCTGTTCTTGAAATGCAAAAAGGCTATAACCAAGCTGAAGACTATGATTTCGTAACATGGGCTGAAAACATGAACACACAAGAATTCACAGAAGCGATTGGTTCTATCTATGGTGATGAAGCTGCCACACAGTTCCAAAAAATCTGGCAACAAAACCATATCAAAGCACAATCTGAACTTGTAACAGCAACACTTGAAAATGATGAAGAAGCACGCAAAGCAGCTGAGCAAAGCCTGCAGAAATTCGCTGAAACATTTGGCCAATTCCTTGGAATGGCAACTGAAGGCAACCTGCCAGCAGATGCAGCAACTAGCGCGCTTTGGGCACATGAAGAAGATGTCATCCAAACTTTCGACCATTATGTAGCTGGTGATTACCAAGCCACTTATGACTCTTTCCGTGACGGATATGGCTTCATGTTTGGAGTAGGCGAAACGTTAAGTGATGCAATTGTAAAACAAATGCCAGATAAATTTGCTGCAGAGCAAATGCCAGAAGATATGCCTAAGACAGGAATGGGCGGTACCGCAACAAGCAGCCTTTGGACTTGGGTAGCATTCGGTGCACTCGTCCTCATCTCTGGTGGCGTAATGTTTAGAAAAAAAGTACAACAATAAACAACTAGCTAAACCGCTCCTCAGGAGGTCAAGCTCCTGGGGAGAACAAGGGCACCCGCATTTACCTCACCCTTCTTGGGTCAAGGTGAATGCGACTGTCCTTCTACATTTTCAAGATAAGATCGGCGAGTCTGGCATAACCCTCTCTGGTAAAATGCAAAAGACTCGTCAATAACTGATAGGATAGAGGGGAGGGGAAACCCTCTCCTCTTTTCTATAAGAGGTTGTTCAAAAAGTCGCCAAATGATAAGCGGCGAATCTCTTCGTTGGCTTGCTTCTAATTTGGCAACTTTTTGAACACTCATTATAAGATAGAATTTTAAAAGAGAAATAGAGAAATGCATAACGCTGATACGCTTTAGATTCAATATATTAGAAAAGGTGATGGGTATGAAGTGGAGAACTTATTTTACAATTGTAGGCTTAGCGGCCCTCTTGCTTGCAGGGTACAACTCAAATGTGTGGGCGAATTTCACCTCCCCCTATGATCCCACCCCAGAGCAGGAAACGGAAGAAAAGAACTCAGAAAATGAAGCCTCTGATCTCTCGCTTAAATCAGAAGAATTTACCGTCGTTGATCAATCAGGGGATATAAAAGAGATTGACTTTGAAACGGAAACACCAGATCAAAGCAATGGAATTGTCCCTACCAATTTGAAGGTTCCAAGTCTCGATATCGACGCCCCGTTAACGAAGTAGGGGTGCTGGATAACGGACAAATGGGTGTGCCAAAAGACGATAAAACCGTAGGCTGGTTCGAGCCTGGAACGAAACCAGGCAACACAGGAAACGCCGTCCTCGCCGGACACGTCGATAGCTATAAAGGTCCAGCCGTATTCTTCTATTTGAAAGATCTGCAAAAAGGGGACGAAATCATCGTCACAAATGAGGAAGGCAAAGAGCTGACCTATGTCGTTCAGAAGCTGGAAAGCTATCCAGCCGATGAGGCGCCAATTAAAGAGATCTTCGGTAAAACAGATAAAAAAAGGCTCAATCTGATTACCTGTACGGGAGTCTTTGACCATGAAAGAGGAACCCATCTAGATCGCCTCGTTGTTTATTCTGAGCTGAAATCATCATTAGACGATGAAGAACAGCAGCCAAAAGAAGAGGCAGATTATGACATTAAAGCACCAACCAGTGTCGAAGTAAATGGAACCTTCGTCACATGGCATGCTGTGCGTGTAGACGGTGTAGCAGGCTACCGCGTGTATCGCAGTAAAAACGGAGAAGACTACGAAAAAGTCGCGAGCATTTCCGAACACGAACGCAAAACGTACACCGACCCTGAAGCATCCAACTACAACTACTATGTCACAACCGTTTACATGGATGGAACCGAATCCAACCCATCCAAACCCGCCAAAGCCAACTAGAATAACCACCACCCACACCCAAAAACCATAAACTTCCACCTCAGGTCATCCAATTTCTGGATGACCTGAGGTGGTTTTCATTTCCATTTTCTATTCTGCTTTTGCAGCCCTACGCGGGGATAGCACCTTAACGCGAGACGATAGCGACTTAACTTCAACAGATACGGCCTTAACGCAAAACCATAGCGACCAAACGACAGCAGATACTGCCCTAACGCGGAACTATAAACCCTAACTACCTCATTGAGTAAAGATTTATGTTTCTACTAGAGACGTATCGCTAATTAAGCAGATCTATTACTTTGTCCCGCTATAATCTACCTCACTGTAATGTTAACGGCCATCAAAGCATAGGTTTGTAAGGGGAGGTGGTAAAAATAGATCATGATAAAAAGCTAGCATTAGAAATGGCCATAAGGTTCATTCAAAATAGTAACGTAAAACCTATCTCTGGAGAGGAAGAAATCGAGTATTTATTCGACAATACGATCTATCCCTTTTCTACCATAGTCGATCATTTTCTTACTAATATTGAGTTCATTAACGAATGGGAATAACTCAGTGAGAGCATTTGCTCTTATTAAATCAGAATACAACCCCTACAAAATAACAAAAAATCCCACCTCAGGTCATCCAAATTATGGATGACCTGAGGTGGTTTTTATTTCCTTTTTTATTTCTTTTATCGGTCGGGGTCTTTAGGGTGGAGAGCGGATGGTCGTCGGTTTTTCAACGGCATTGGCGCTCTTAGAAACACATCCCTAATCGCACGATAGTCAAATGGGATAAACGGCCACAAATACGGAATGTTGAATGATTTTATTCGCGCAAGGGAAACAATCCACACAGTGATACCTACAACAAATCCAGCTAAGCCAAAGGCAGCCGTCGCAAACAGAAGACAGAGTCTAAACAAACGGTTCGCCAAAGCGAATTCATAAGAAGGTGTTGCGAATGTACCAATAGCAACGAGTGAAATGTATAAAATAACTTCATTCGTAAAAAGGCCGACTGCTACCGCCACCTGTCCGATAATAACGGCTGAGACAAGCCCGAGTGCGGTCGCCATCGAGGACGGCGTATGAATCGTTGCCATCCTCAACATATCCATCCCAAGTTCAACGAGAACAATTTGAATAAGCAGCGGAATAAGGATCGATTCTTTTGGCCCGATAAAACTTAGCACCTCAGGCAACAAATGCTGATTTTGAGCAAAGAAAAACCATATTGGCATCAGGAAGACGGATAACCAGATGGCCAAAAACCTGACGATACGAAAGTAAGCCCCCACTACGGGACGTTGCCGGTACTCTTCAACGTGTTGAAGATGGTGCCAGAATGTTGCGGGAGTGATCAGTACACTCGGTGAGCCGTCGACCATCACCAGCACGTTCCCCTCGTATAAATGAATAGCTGCCGTGTCCGGACGCTCCGTGTAACGTACGGTTGGGTAGGGGTTCCAGCCTCGACCGCATAGAAATTCCTCTACCGTCTTTTCGCCCATCGGCAACCCATCTGTATCAATTTTTTCAAGTGAACTCTTGATCTGTTCAACAATTTTAGGGTCAGCAATATCCTTGATATACGACACACAAATATCTGTTTGAGACCTTCTGCCGATCGACATGTATTCCATCCTGAGGGAAGGGTCTCGAACACGCCTTCTCGTCAGCGCAGTATTGAAAACAACCGTTTCAACAAACCCATCTCGAGGCCCGCGCGTCACGCGCTCCAAATCTGGCTCGGATGGACTTCTGACAGGGTACGTTCTTGCGTCAATGATGATGACTTTATCAATTCCGTCAACAAATAGCGCTGTCGCCCCGCTTAATACCCAGAAAACAGTTTTATCCAAATCATCTTCTGTACTTATCTCAATGTACGGAAGATAGGTTTTCATCAATTTCGTTAAAGGTTCAGTCCCAAGCTGATCTGGTTCAAGATCTGCAAGCAACTTCATTAAGTAATGTAAAATCTTATCCTTCGCGAAGCCGTCAATTAGAAACATGCCCATATTTCGCTCAGCATAGTTCAAATCCAGATGTATCGCATCAAAACTCTCACCGATACCAAGCTCTTTTTTCATATAGTCAATGTTGTCATCGAAACGATCATATACTGGTTGTTTCGATCGCTTATAACCTTCATAGCTCATTGGCGCCCCTCCTCTGTCCCATTCCTTTCCAACTAAGGTTAGATTCATACCTGCAAGAGTTAAAACTTTGTAGAATAATAAGAGGGAGGAAGTGGCTCAGCTATCGTAGTTTGAAGTGAGGATGTGATGTGGATTACGTCACCGTTAGCACTGCTTTTTTTGAAAAACTTGCATCTCTGTGAACCTATCTCAAGACAATAACGTCCTAACCATTAACTTCCACCTCAGGTCATCCATATTCTGGATGACCTGAGGTGGTTTTCATTTCCGGGAATAAACTAGACCAATACATTTCACAATATCAAAGGCTAAAACCCTTGATATGAATGGTTCTTTTTTAGGATTGTGTGAACTAAGAACAAGAAAACAGAAATCACTTTATACTACTGGATATAAACATGGAGGCATCTTGATTCATAAAAATACGATTTCCATGATAGAATGTCTTAATTTCAATTGATTTAAATCCAACTTCGGATAATCTTTTTTTCAGTTCTTCATGAGAAAAACCGTTATGAACTTTCGGATGATGTATTTTATCGTTTTTGTCAAAATCAATAATAATTAGCTTGCCGCCATTATTTAAAATGTTGAACAATTCTTTTAAAATTTTTTTAGTATCCTGAATATGAAGAAGGACGAGTGACATTAAAACGATGTCTGCCTTAAGTTCAGGAGTTTCTTGAGTAAAATCTGAATAAAGTACTTTTGAGTTGGTAATTCCTCTGTGAGAAATTTTAGCTTTCGCAACCTCCAACATTTGTTTTGATGAATCTACCAACAAAGTAGAATCAACTAAATCCGATAATTCTAAACTAATTAGACCAGTACCACTCCCATAGTCTATTAAAGATTTTGGTTTACTATTTCGTAATTCTGGTCTTACTTCCTCAACTATAACTTTAGCTAATTCAATTCTTTCTTCTGTATCATATCTTTTTGCCATCTGTTCAAAAACGTTATTTTCCATATTCCACTCCCCTATTTAATAAAAATTAAAGCTACATAGTGGTCATTATAGCAAGAATCAAAACCTTAAGGCGCGATTCTACCCCTCAAGCCCTTTTGTATAGACCCTGGTGGGCGCGGAAAGTCTACATAAACAATTTCGTATATTCCTTTCTTATCGAAGCAAATGTTAGATGGCCTAAGTATAATATTCTCCTCTGCTTATGGCATCTGTTGTTCCACTAAACTCCCCGTTACTTGAGTAATAACCTTCCTATTTTCCAATCCAAAATATGCCCATGTGATTTGTCGTCGAAGCCTTAGTACAAACAATAAAGGATTTTATCAGAAAAAAGTAGAATATGAAGAAAAGAAGAGGAGAACAAAACCCTATTGCATATCGGACTCTTACTCTTAGCACTCATCCTATCCGCTCGGCACAGCATCAGTAACCATAAACTTCCACCTCAGGTCATCCAGAATTTGGTTGTTATGGATCGCATGCTCGGATCTATTTTAAAGACACCACAGACCATCTACAAAAAATTTAGCACAAAAAACCATTGACCCTTACGCAACGTCACACCTTATAGTCAATACATAAGGGGGCGGAGAAAGTCCAAAAGAAAGGAGGTAAATCCACCATGCCAATGAAAGTAAAAGAAGTGGCTGAACTCGTAGGCATCAGCATCCGTGCCCTGCATCACTACGACAATATCGGCCTGCTCACACCACAGGAAACGACCGAAGCCGGCTATCGACTTTATTCAAATAAAGATCTAGAAACCTTGCAGCAGATTCTATTTTTCAAAGAACTTGATTTTCCGTTAAAAAAGATCAAAGAAATCATCACCAATCCCGATTTCGATCAAAAAGAAGCTCTTCAGCTTCACCGGAAAATGCTGCTTGAGAAGCGGCGCCGGCTCGACAATATGATCCAAACGGTGGAGAAGACGCTTCAACAACGACGAGGAGAGATTCATATGACGAACAAAGATAAATTTGAAGGCTTTGACTTCAGCCGCAATCCTTATGAACAAGAGGCACGCGAGCGATGGGGCGATGAAGCCGTCGATCGTTCAAATGCCAAGTTCAACCATATGTCAAAACAAGGAAAAGACCATATGTCCAGACAAATGGATACTATCTACAAAAAGCTTGCGACGCTAAGACATGACTCACCTGACTCCGATGCAGCGCAAGCCGCTATTAAGGAATGGTACTTTTTCATGAACGAGAGCATCAACAACGACGATCTGATGAAATTCAAAGGCATCGGCCAGCTCTATATCGACGATGAGCGTTTCACCAATAACATCGACAACTACGGTGAAGGCCTGGCCGAATTCATGCGTGATGCGATGGCGCTTTTCGCTGATCGCCACAAAAAATAATGAGGTGACACATGGAACAGTGGTTCGAGGAACAATTTTCAGATCATCTATTAAACGAGGCAGGCAGCCAATTCAATACCGACGCCACCCATGCCAAAAAGCTCGGAGACTTTGAAAACTATGTCTTCGAGGTGTACCAAAACAACCAGCCGTACATTTTGAGGCTCACGCACTCAAGCCACCGTAGTAAAACAGAAGTAGAAGCAGAGTTGCACTGGATCAACTACCTGCATGCAAACGGGATTAACGCTTCTTACGTTCACCCATCCAAAAAGGATGAGCTTGTAGCGAAAATTCCGATCCAACAGGGCAGTTTCTACGTCTGCCTGTTCGATAAAGCCCCAGGCACCCGAGTCCAATCAACGAGTCCCGAACTTTTTGAAAAGTGGGGGAGGGTGACGGGGCACATGCATCGTGTCACAAAGGAATACAAAGCAGGCAGCAGTCAGAGAAAAAGATGGGATCAAGATGACTTACTGGATTTCCGTCATTATTTAAACGAGGACACAGACCGCCAAATCATCTTAAGTGGAGAAGCACTTATCAGCGAAATCCAGGCCCTTCCGGAAACTAACGACAGCTTTGGCCTGATTCACAACGACTTGCACTCAGGCAATTTCTTCTATCATCAAGGCGACCTACACCTCTTCGATTTCGATGACAGCACGTATGTTTACTACATGAGTGACATCGCGATCCCGATGTACTATTCCGTATTGACGAAGTATGGAAGCAAGGACGTGACAACAAGATCCCAGTTTGCAAAAGAATTCCTGTCTCATTTCCTAAAAGGCTATCAAAAGGAAACCAGCGTTGATCCGTTCTGGCTTAACCAAATCCCGCTGTTCCTAAAGCTACGGGACTACACACTATACACCGTTTTTCACAAAAAATTTAATCCAGAAAAGTTACCTGAAGGAGAAAAGCAGCTCTTCAACCAAATCCGCTCCCGACTCATTCACAACGAACCCATCGTCGATATAGACGCTCAGGACATCTTACAAAAATAAAAAACCAACGTACTTCAAGGTTCATCACCCCTGAAGTACGTTGGTTTTTCATGAAATCAGTCCTACATCAAGGACCGAAGACCAGCATCACCTTCAGCTTTTTCCTTCAATCGATAAATCTCCTCACGCAAGCTCAACGGAAACTCAAACACATGCACACCACACGTCATCGTCTCACCATCCGCCGAACCCCAAATCACACGACCCTCAGCCGTATAAGTTACATGATCTAACATGAACGAAATAAACACTTCATCCCGAAACACAAGCTCCGGATTCACATCACACTGAAAACGAAGCCCATTCAAACTAATATCCATAATCCGTAAAGGTCCAGACACACGGCGATTCAACTTCTTATTGTAAAAACCGGGAAGGGGCACATCAAACGAGTACCGAAATGGCTCAATTCTACGATCTTCTACCATAAAAATTCCCCTTTGCATAAAAATTCCTGCTGTTTCAATCATAACTCCATCCCGATCCAAATATCAACACAAACCCAATCAACTATCAGAATTTTACGCAAAATGAGAATAGCTGATAAAGACAGTAAGGGTTAATGATATAATCTTTGGTAAGGGTAGACTGACGATGGATGCTATTGAGTGATTTTAGACTTACTTTTCGGCTTTTTATATATAAAAACTTATTAGGTTACAGAAGGGGGTAGTCCATTGTCTAACCATAAATCAGGGGTCAATTACCATAACTCATTAAGAAGATTAATAAAGAATCACACCTAACCTAACTCCTATCCACTAGCCTAAAGCATCTGCTGGTCCACCAAATCCCTTGTGAACAGCGGCACCACAAAAGAAGCCCTCGTTTCAAGCAAACTCTGTATAAGTGACAAAACAACGAGTCAGCGTGCCGGCAACACCGTTTTTTGACATAAGTAAAGAATCCCCTCACCGTTTGCTTCCCATCACTCATTCACCATCATCATCCAGAATCAAATCAAGCAACGTCACAATTCCAAGCAATTTCCCATCACGATCGCCGCCCTCCGTAATCATCACAGCCTTCAGCTTCTCACCCTCCCCATGACTACGCTCAAACAAATCCTCAATCTCAAACACCGACACATCTTCAGCCACAAACTCGACATTATGCACCTTCTCATGCCCAAGCACATCACCAACCGTCATCCCCTCAACCGCAACCGACCCCTCACGAACCGATTCCTGAAGCCAACGCACCACCCCAGCATCCGTCAACAGCCCAACAAATAACCCATCCCGGTAAATCGGAAACTGCGACACCCCATGCTCCCGAAACGCCTCAATCACATGAAGTAACTCTGTCTCTTCATAGAAGAACATCACCGGCCGAGTTGCCACATCAAGTCCCAAAGGAGGTTGATCAAGCGTTTGTTTAATTCCCTCAAGCTCCTCCACAACCTCAACATGGGGCGATGCAATATAATAGCCATCCCGCACACGCTCATGCACAATCGCATTCCGTAATTTCGCATACTGTTTCAATGCATCATAATGCACCCGAATCACACCACGATCCTTCGAATGCTGCAGCAACTCCGCAAAATTATCATTTTTCGGAAACCGATTCATCTCCTTCAAATGTTGATGAATCTGATTAAACGCCAGCTCAAAACGCTCCACTAACTCATCTGACATCCTTTATCACTCCTTCACATCCTACCCATTCGCTGTCGATTTCATAAAAAATATCATGGCATGTTCAGCAGCATCATAGTAGACAAATCCATATACACCTTATTATAACCAAAACCATCCATTCTCATAGGATAGATCCCCATATCACTACAACCTGCATAACCATCTAACCAATCGTTCGAAAAGACTGGTAAAGATAACCTAATTTTAATCCCTTACATTCATGTAAATTAAACCAACTAGGTCAAGTTATGGATTTTCGTACTTTAAATAGAACGCCCCAGCGAACTATGATATAATTTACACATAAGAAAGAAGGTGAAAGTATGATCGGTGACCGCATCAAGCAAATTCGTAAAGACCGTCATATGTCGCTATCCGAGCTAGCCGAGCGAGCCGGAGTCGCAAAATCCTACCTCAGCTCGATCGAACGCAACCTGCAAACCAACCCATCCGTCCAATTCCTAGAGAAAATCTCCAAAGAGCTGGACATCACGATCAACTACTTGCTGCACGGAGAATCAAGTGGTAAAGACGACGCCTTAGACAATGATTGGCTCGACCTAGTCCATGAAGCCATGAACTCAGGCATTTCTAAAGAACAATTTCGAGATTACTTGGAGTTTAATAAATGGAAGATCCATCAAGGAAAATAAGAAGAGTACGAGTAAAAACCGCTTTGACTACAATCGAAGCGGCTTTTTTGTATGCTTCTTTGTTGGGCTTTAACTAGCATCCAAGGATAAAGGGGACTGGAAAAGGCGGAAGATCTTAACTTGGAAGAAATTAATCCTGTTTTTCTAGTTATTTTATTTGGTAAAGTGACGTATACATAGAAGGTCTTATGTGATTACCAATTTATTACTATAATCAGAGCTGAATAGTTTATATAAGTATAGAGATTTATAAAGGGGAAACTGTCTTATGATTGACATACACACACATATTCTTCCTGGCGTGGATAATGGGGCACCCACGATGGAACACAGCATGAAAATGGCAGCAAAAGCAGTTAAAGAAGGAATGACAACACTTGTAGCTGCTCCATATCACAATAATGGAAGCTATAACAATTACAAAAATAATATACTCATTCAAGTAGGTGAGCTAAATCGTCAGCTTGAGGAGCGGGACATCCCTTTAACCGTTGTTTCCGGGCAAGTGACACGTATTTATGGAGACATGCTCGAAGGAATCCATAACAATGAGATTTTACCCATCAACGAACATAGCAGCTATGTATTGATTGAGCTTCCACACGACCATGTTCCCCACTACATCAGTAATCTTTTATTCAGCTTGCAAGTGGAAGGCTATCGACCTATTCTCGTCCACCCGGAAAGAAACCAGCAAATTGTTGAGCAGCCCAACTTACTCTACTCACTTGTTAGAAAAGGAGCGTTTACGCAGGTTGCTGCCGGTAGTTTATTAGGGGGAAATGGCAAGAAAGCCAAAAAGCTCTCTTATCAGTTGATTGAAGCAAACTTGGTTCATCTGATCGCATTGGAATCACATAACCCACAAGGATTCACGATCAAAGAAGCTTATCGACAATTAAGGAAGAAATATGGCCAATCGATGGTTTATTATCTTTCTGAGAATGCAGCGTATGCCGTAGAAGGTCAGGTGCTGGCGACTGAACCACCACAACGAGTGAAAAAGAAAAAGATTCTAGGATTATTTTAAAAGAAAATTAACAAATAACCTGTACTCTCTTAAAAGAGACAGGTTATCTTTATCATGTATACATATTGTAAGCGGATACTTTCAATGAACAAAAATAGACTAGGAAAAAAGTTTCGACAAAATATGACAGGAACATCCTTGTTTTGTAAGCATTTATCCCTAAAATTGTTAGCGATCTAGGAATATTCTCCAAATAGCCCCCTTCATTAGCCGACAAAAACCTGCTATAATAGCTTTAATATGAGACATTAAAAAGTGTATTCACAATACATGTTTAACGAAGCGAAACCTTGGAAAGGAGACAGACCCTTGATTGATATTCACAGCCATATTCTCCCAGGCGTTGATGACGGTGCACAGTCCATTGAAGAAAGTATTAAGATGGCCGAAGCGGCAGTAGCTGACGGCATACATACGATCATCGCAACACCCCATCACCAAAACGGAAAATACAACAACTACAAGAACAACATCACGATCCAAGTGGCTGAGCTCAATCGTCACCTGTCTGATTACGACATTCCATTAACCGTTCTACCAGGACAAGAAACACGGATACATGGGGAAATGTTAGACGGAATTAGAAACGACGAAATCCTTACCTTAAACGGAACAGGGAACTACGTCTTCGTAGAATTTCCATCAGATACGGTTCCAAGATATGCTAGTAAACTACTATTCGACATTCAGCTAGAAGGTTACCAGCCCATCATCGTTCACCCTGAACGGAATCGCCATATCATCCAGCATCCCGACACACTTTACGCTCTAGTTAAAAAAGGTGCCTACACACAAATCACTGCAGCCAGCCTATGTGGGCGTTTCGGAAAAAACATCCAGAAGTTCACACATCAATTGATCGAAGCCAATCTGACCCACCTTATTGCATCTGATGCGCATAACACCACTTCGAGAGGGTTTTGTATGAAGGATGCTTATAGGGAGTTAAGAAAAAACTATGGTCAGTCCATGGTTTATTTATTTGCGGAAAACGCGGAGTATGTTGCTGAAGGACAAGCGGTTGCGTCGGATGTGCCGCAGCATGTGAAAAAGAAGAAGTTTTTAGGATTATTTTAGTTAATAGGATTTGAATAGGGTGCTACAGAAGAAGTTTTCCTTCTGTAGCATCAAACACGATTAGAAGTAGGAAAGGGGTGTGTATTAGAAATGTCTTCAGCTTTTAGAAAAAGATTGGCCTTATTAATTATCATAGATTCTATTATTGTTTCTTTTTCAATATATATGTCTCACTTTTTCCTTAATCCTTATGTAGAAACATTTGATTGGATGATGTTTGTATCAGCTTTAACTTTATTGCTAACTCACCATCTATTCTCAAGTGTGCTCGGGATGTATAGGAAGAAATGGCGTTATGCCAGTATGGAAGAACTACTGGGAATTATAGTTGTTGTCTCCTTATCCATCATATCGGCTGCAGCTATTCAAGCTTTAGCTTTTAGTACAATCTATGAACGAGCACTTATTATTACTTGGATGCTACATATTCTATTAATTGGCGGGGTAAGGTTTGCCTGGAGATACTATAAAACATATGGTCTTACAGTTAATCCTAAAGGTAAAAAAGCAAAGTTGGTTAAAAACGATCCAAATATAAAAACGACATTAATCGTAGGGGCTGGCTCTGCAGGGCGTATGCTGGCTCGCCAAATGAAGGATTCAGCAGAAGTAAATACAAATATTGTTGGCTTTGTAGACGATGACTTCACTATGCACCACCTGACGATTAGTGGACTGCCTGTGCTCGGGAGTACGGAAAAAATTGAAGAGGTTTCAAGTAAATATGGAATCAATCACATAGTTATTGCAATGCCGTCGATCGAGCGCAATCGTGTTAAGGACATTATTCAGCAATCACAGAAAGTAGTGAAGAATGTTCAAACATTGCCGATGATTGAAGACATTGCTTTAGGCAATGTATCGGTTAATCAAATTCGTGATGTTTCAATTGAAGATTTATTAGGACGAGAGCCAGTCGAATTAGATATTGACTCTATTTCTAGTGAGATCAATGGGAAGACAGTTCTCGTAACAGGAGCAGGTGGATCTATTGGTTCAGAAATCTGCAGGCAGTTGGTCAAGTTTGGTCCTGAAAGACTTGTCTTGTTAGGTCATGGAGAAAATAGCATTTATAGCATTCATATGGAATTATCTCAGTTAGATATAAATATAGAGCTTGTGACGACTATCGCAGATGTTCAGGATCGTGACCGTATTTTTGAAGTGGTTAATGAATATAAACCGTCTTATATCTATCATGCGGCTGCTCATAAACATGTTCCGTTAATGGAAGCGAATCCGAAAGAAGCGGTAAAGAATAATGTGATTGGTACGAAGAATGTTGCGGAAGCGGCAGACGTTGCTGGAGTTGCAAATTTTGTTCTTATTTCGTCTGATAAAGCCGTTAACCCAACGAATGTAATGGGAGCCACAAAACGTGTGGCTGAGATGGTTGTGCAATCATTAAGTCAGGCTAGTCAGACCAAATTTGTGGCGGTACGGTTCGGTAATGTGTTAGGAAGCCGTGGTAGTGTAATTCCGTTGTTTAAGAGGCAGATTGCGAGTGGTGGGCCCGTAACAGTGACCCATCCTGATATGACACGGTATTTCATGACTATTCCTGAGGCTTCGAGGTTAGTGATGCAAGCTGGAGCCCTAGCTCGTGGGGGAGAGATTTTTGTGCTGGATATGGGTGAGCCGGTGAAAATTGTTGATCTGGCGAAAAATCTTATTTCTCTTTCTGGGTTTACGGAGGAAGAGATTGGAATTAAGTTTGCTGGGATACGACCTGGTGAGAAGATGTATGAGGAGCTTCTTGGTGAAGGTGAAGTTCATTCTAAGCAAGTCTTTCCTAAGATCTATATAGGTAAAAACAATGATGTGCCTGTTACTGAGCTATACAATTTCATTGATTTTGAGATTGATACACTAGCTAATATTGATATTAAGAATACCGTTTTTAGATTGATCAAACTAAGAGGTAACGATGTAAGGTCAACAGAGAAACAGATCGAGCACATTTAGAGTTTTTATAGGGGAGGGTATTTAGATGAAGAAAATTAAAAAAGCAATTATCCCCGCTGCTGGGTTAGGTACGCGCTTTTTACCAGCTACTAAAGCTATGCCTAAAGAAATGTTACCTATTGTTGATAAACCAACTATTCAATACATAGTTGAAGAAGCAATTGCATCAGGAATTGAAGATATAATAATCGTTACGGGTAAAGGGAAACGAGCTATAGAAGACCATTTTGATAATAACTTTGAACTTGAAGATAATTTAATGAAAAAAGAAAAATTTGAATTACTAGATAAGGTAAATGAAACGTCTAATGTAGATATTCATTACATTCGCCAAAAAGAACCTAAAGGATTAGGACATGCAGTGTGGAGTGCACGTAAGTTCATTGGTAATGAACCATTCGCAGTACTTCTGGGTGATGATATTGTAGAGGCAGATCCCCCTTGCCTTAAACAATTAATAGACCAGTATGAAGAAACTGAGTCGTCCATTATTGGAGTTCAACAAGTTGCTGATGATCAAACACATCGTTACGGTATTATTGATCCCTCAAGTAATGAAAACCGCCGTTACCAAGTGAAAACATTTGTAGAGAAGCCTGCACAGGGTACAGCACCTTCAAATTTGGCTATTATGGGGCGTTATATTCTTAATCCTGAAATCTTCCCATTCTTAGAACAACAAAAGACAGGAGCTGGTGGAGAAATCCAGTTGACTGATGCGATTCAGGAATTAAACGAACTTCAAAGTGTATTCGCTTATGACTTTGAAGGTAGCAGATATGACGTTGGTGAAAAGTTTGGTTTTATAAAAACTACGATAGAGTTTGCTTTGAAAAATAACGAAATTGGCTCAGACGTAGAAGAACTATTAAATTCTTTAGTAAATCCAAAAGTCCATAATTAAATAGTAAGAGGAGGGTTATAACATGAATGTTGCAGTAGTGGGTACTGGCTATGTTGGACTAGTTACCGGTGTAAGCTTGTCAGATATTGGTCATACCGTTACGTGTATTGATATAGATAATGAAAAAATATTAAAAATGCAACAAGGAATCTCACCTATTTATGAACCGGGTCTTTCAGGTATGATGATCAAAAATATTAATGAAGGGAGACTTTATTTTACGAGTGATCATAAGCAAGGTTTTGAAAGTGCAGAAGTAATTTATATTGCAGTAGGGACACCTGAAAGAGAAGATGGATCAGCTAATCTTTCATTCGTAGAACAGGTAGCTAAAGATATAGCTTCTCATGCTATTAGGGATACAGTCGTAGTGACTAAGAGTACAGTGCCGGTGGGAACGAACGATAAAATCCAATCTATTATTGATAAAAACTTAATGTATCCAGTTAACATTGAAGTCATTTCAAACCCAGAGTTTTTAAAAGAAGGGTCCGCTATTTATGACTCATTTAACGGAGATCGCATTGTCATTGGATCTAATAGTGAGGAAGCAGCAAGTACCATTGAAGAAATTAATAAGCCCTTCGGAGTCCCTGTATTTAAAACAGACATAAAAAGTGCTGAAATGATTAAGTATGCATCTAATGCATTTCTTGCAACAAAAATCAGTTTTATCAACGAGATCTCAAACATTTGTGAGAGACTAGGTGCTAATGTTGAAGATGTTGCAAATGGCATGGGTTTGGATAAGCGAATAGGAGACAAATTCCTGAATGCAGGAATAGGTTATGGAGGTTCTTGTTTTCCTAAAGATACGAAGGCATTGATTCAAATAGCGGGAAACGTAGAGTATGACTTTGAGTTACTTAAAGGTGTGGTAAGAGTCAATCAAAAGCAACAAGGATTATTGCTTGAGAAATTAAGCGAACGTATTCCTGATTTGAAAGGGAAACGCATCGCTGTATTAGGGTTAGCATTTAAACCTAATACAGATGATATGAGAGAAGCTGCTTCCTTAGTTGTAACAGAAGAATTAATTAATGTGGGAGTAGAGGTAGTAGCTTATGATCCGATTGCAATGGATAATGCGAGGCGAATTCTTAATGATAAAGTTCAATACGCTGATAGTGTGGAAGAAGCAGTGAGTGGCAGTGATGCTACACTGATTCTTACGGAGTGGGATGAAGTCAGAAATGTTAATATAGGAGTGTTTAAGTCAATGAACTATCCTCTTATTATTGATGGAAGAAACTGCTTTGCACTAGAACAGATGAAAGATAATAATATTGAATATCATTCAGTCGGTAGACCGTCAGTTTCTAGTAAAAATGGCCATGTATTATTAAGTTAGGTCCATTACTATGGTTTTATTATTAGGTGATGTCTCCATATTTATATCAATGGAGGCATCGTCTATATTTAAGTGATCGAGAGTAAACATTTAGGGCATTTTATAGCAACTAACTTTTTAGGGTTGATGAAAGCTTTTGCGTGTGGGGCTTTTATATAACCAAATCCCCGGAGTTGAAAGGTTGAATTGATAATTTAACATGGACATATTGATTCGGCTGATTAGTATTTAGTGAGTTAGTAGTTGGTTGGAGGGGCACGACCTCCAAATAAGTACTAAGTTACTAAAAACTCTCAAGGAGTGTAATATAAATGTATTTGAAAATTAAAAGATTGATGGATATAACTCTTTCTTTAATAGGGTTGATTGCATTATCACCTATTATCCTAATTCTAATAATAGCGATTAAGTTAGACTCCAGCGGGCCAGTCTTGTTTAAACAAAAACGTGTAGGGCTTCATAAGTCTTATTTTAATATGTTGAAATTCCGTACCATGAGAGTAGATACACCGAAAGACACACCAACACACCTTCTTGAAAGCCCAGAACAATACATTACAGGGATGGGTAAATTCTTAAGGAAAACCAGTTTGGATGAACTTCCCCAGATCTGGAATATTTTTGTCGGACAGATGAGTATTATTGGTCCGAGACCAGCACTATGGAATCAGTATGATCTTATAGAAGAAAGAGATAAGTATAATGCTAATGATGTCTCGCCCGGGCTTACCGGGTGGGCACAGATTAATGGTAGAGATGAACTTCCTATAGAAATTAAGGCGAAGTTGGATGGGGAATATGTTCAAAAGGTTGGTTTTTGGACGGACTTTAAATGCTTTTTTGGAACCATCGTGAGCGTTGTCAAGAGTGATGGCGTTGTTGAAGGCGGGACAGGTAATCAACAAGACAACGATGAGATCGCAAGTACCAAGGAGAATATGTAAACATGAAAAAGATACTGATAACAGGACCTAATAGCTATATAGGAACAAGTCTAGAAAAGTGGTTAGAAAATTCACCTGAACAATATTATATCGATGCTATTAGTCTTAGAGACGTCTTATGGAAGGAAAAAGATTTCTCTGACTATGATGTCGTTTTTCATGTAGCGGGGATTGCCCATGTTTCTTCAGACCCCAGAATGGAAGAGATGTATTATAAAGTGAATCGTGACCTTACTATTGAGACGGCAGAGAAAGCCAAGAATGAAGGTGTGAAGCAGTTCATTTTCATGAGTAGTATCATAGTTTACGGTGAAAGTATCAGTGATAAAAGATTCATTAATAGAGAAACAGTTCCTAGGCCAAGCAATTTTTATGGTAACAGTAAGCTAAAAGCAGAAGAAGGAATTAAGCCGTTAGAGAATGATAGCTTTAATGTAGCTATCATTAGACCACCTATGATTTATGGCAAAGGTTCCAAAGGCAATTATCCTAAGCTTGCTAAAGCGGCTCGGAAACTTCCTGTATTTCCGAATATTGATAACCAGCGAAGTATGCTCCATATTGATAACCTTTGCGAATTTATTCGGCTTATAATCGATAATGAAGAAAGCGGCCTATATTTCCCGCAAAATAATGAATATGTGAAGACGAGTGAAATGGTGAAGCTGATCGCTGAAGTTCATGGAAAAAAGATAAGGCTTACAAGGTTGTTTAATCCTTTTCTGAAGCTTATGGGACTGAAACTAGGAGTTATTAATAAGGTGTTTGGTAATTTGGTATATGAGAAGGAATTATCGAATTACAAAGAAGAATATAGAGTTAGAAGCTTACAAGATTCGATTGAATTAACAGAGAAATGGACGGGGAGGTAGACAGGTGAAGAAACACATTCTTGTGATTTCCCAATATTTTTACCCTGAGCAATTCCGTATTAATGATATTTGTATAGAGTGGATTAAGCGAGGATATAAGGTTACAGTCATTACAGGAATACCAAATTATCCTGAGGGAAGATACTACCTTGATTATGGGGTTTTTAAGAAAAGAAAAGAAGTTTATAACGGAATTGAGATCGTTAGGCTTCCTCTTATACCACGAGGTAATAACTCCGTTATGCTGGCACTTAATTATTTTTCATTCGTAGTATCTGGGTTATTTTGGAATTTATTCACAAAGTTAGATCCTGATTATGTCTTTATTTTCGAGGTATCACCAATGAGTCAGGCTTTACCGGGTGTATGGCATGCAAAAAAAAGAAACATCCCATGCTTTCTATATGTTCAAGATCTATGGCCTGAGAATGTAGAGATTATTACAGGGATCAAGAACAAATTTATTATTAATTCTATTGGAAAGATGGTTGATTATATCTACAAAAGGACAACTAAAATATTTACCACCTCTAATAGCTTCATTAAGGCAATTGAAAATAGAGGTGTTCCGAAACAAAAGATTGAGTATTGGCCTCAATATGCTGAAGGCTTTTATCAGCCTTTAAGTAATTGTTATGTAGATGAAATTCCTTTAGATGATATGTTTAATATTACTTTTGCGGGTAATATTGGATACGCTCAAGGGTTGGATATCCTTCCCCATGTAGCAAAAAGAATTCAAGAAAACTATAAAAATAACAATGTTCGCTTTAATATAATTGGTGGTGGAAGGTATAAAAGTGATTTAGAAGAATTAGTGTTTCAAATGGAAGTAGATAATATGTTTAACTTTATACCAAAGCAAAAGCCTGAAAAAATACCAGAATTTTTATCAGTGAGTGATGCAGCATTTTTGTGTTTAACTGAGAGTAAATTATTTGAGATGACAATTCCGGCAAAGTTGCAAACTTATATGGCGTGTGGAATGCCGATTATTGGGTCTGCCGACGGTGAAACCTCAAATATAATAAAAAGCTCAGGAGCAGGGGTTTGTTCACCAACTGGAGATATAGAAAACTTAGCAGAGAACATCATATATTTATCTAGAATAGGTAAAGATGAATTGATTCAAATAGGGTCGAAATCAAAAAAGTATTATGACTTTCACTTTAACAAAGATAATTTGTTAGAGTCTATGGATCAACACTTTATGTTAAATCATTGATAGTGCTGGAAAAGGACCTTATATTAGGAAAAGGGTGGCATAATGTTTAAAAATAAAACACTACTAATAACCGGTGGTACGGGGTCATTTGGTCATGCCGTGCTAAATCGTTTTTTAAAAACTGATGTGAAGGAAATTAGGATCTTCTCACGTGATGAAAAGAAGCAAGATGACATGCGTAGAGAATATCAAAATGAAAAAGTTAAATTTTATATAGGCGATGTTCGAAATAAAGAAAGTGTAAAGAATGCTATGTACGACGTTGATTATATTTTTCATGCTGCAGCATTAAAACAAGTCCCTTCGTGTGAATTTTTCCCTATGGAAGCAGTGAACACAAATGTGGTTGGAACTGAAAATGTTTTGGCAGCAGCTATAGAAACTGGTGTTGAAAAAGTAGTATGTCTCTCTACTGACAAAGCAGCGTATCCAATTAATGCGATGGGGATATCTAAAGCAATGATGGAAAAAGTTTTTGTTGCTAAGTCGAAAATTGTTTCTCCTACACGGACACTAATATGTGGGACAAGATATGGAAACGTAATGGCCTCAAGGGGTTCTGTAATTCCGCTGTTTATTAATCAGATCAAAGAAGGAAAGCCGCTTACGGTGACGGATCCTAACATGACACGCTTCTTAATGAGTTTAGATGAAGCTGTTGAACTTGTTGTATTTGCCTATAAGAATGCAGAGGCAGGAGATATCATGGTTCAAAAATCACCTGCCAGCACCATAGGGGTTTTGGCCCAAGCATTGAAGGAGTTATTCGATGCTAATAATGAAATAAAAATTATTGGTACTAGACACGGAGAAAAGCTTTACGAAACACTCTTGACAAAAGAAGAATATGTTGTTGCCGAAGATCTGGGTGGTTTCTTCCGAGTCCCAGCAGATCAGCGTGACTTAAACTATGATAAGTATTTTGAAGAAGGCAATAATCAGCTTTCTACCATACAGGAATACAATTCCCACAACACAAGAATATTAGATGTAGAGGAAGTAAAAGAGAAGCTTCTTGAATTAGAGTTCATCCAAGATGAGCTTATTCAGTGGAAAGATAAAGTAACGGTTTAAGGAGGTCTGACGTTGAAAATCTTAGTAACGGGTGCTAACGGGTTTATCGGTAAAAATCTGATAGCAGAATTAAATAATAAAGGCTATGAAGACATTTTGTCTTATACAAAGGAATCCTCTAAAGTTGATTTAGAGTCAATGGTTCAATCTTGTGACTTTGTCTTTCACCTTGCGGGTGTCAATCGTCCCAAGGATGAAAAAGAATTCTTTGAAGGTAACGTTGATTTGACTACAGAAATCGTTGCATTACTAAAGGAATATAGTAATGAGGCTCCTGTACTTCTTACCTCTTCTATTCAAGTAGAAAATAATTCTCCTTATGGTCGAAGCAAACGCGAAGCGGAGGAAATCCTCTTAAAAAATGTAAAACACTCGCGCATTTTTCGACTACCGAATGTATTCGGAAAATGGTCGAAGCCAAATTATAATACAGTAGTAGCAACCTTTTGTCATAATGTGGCCAGAGATTATCCGATTACTGTTAGTGATCTAGAAGAAGAGCTTGAGCTTGTTTATATTGATGATGTCGTGAATGAGTTTGTTCATGTGATGGAGATGGAGGATAAATCATCGGGCTTTTATACTATTCCTGTATCACATAAATTAACATTAGGGAAATTATCTGAAACTATTCAAGGCTTTAAAGATAGTAGAGAGAGTCACTTTGTTCCTGATATGGGAGATGCATTGACTAAGAAACTTTACAGCACTTATTTGAGTTTTTTACCAGAGGATCAATTTTCTTATCCATTAAAAATGAATGTAGATAATCGCGGTTCTTTTACTGAGTTCTTAAAAAGCAATGATCGTGGTCAGGTGTCGGTGAACGTATCTAAACCGGGGATCACAAAAGGAAACCACTGGCATCATACTAAAAATGAAAAGTTCTTAGTGGTAAGTGGTGAAGGACTCATTCGTTTTCGCAAAATAGATAGCGATGTTATTACCGAATATCGTGTGAGTGGAGAAAAGTTAGAGGTTGTCGATATTCCTACGGGATATACTCATTCAATAGTGAATGTTGGGGAGATAGATTTAGTAACTGTCATGTGGGCGAATGAAACATTGGACCCGGATCATCCAGATACGTACTTTGTGGAGGTTTAATAGATGAGCACAAAATTAAAAGTTATGACAGTTGTCGGTACTCGGCCAGAAATTATTCGCCTCTCGGCTGTCATAAATAAACTAGAAGAGTCAGAAGCAATTGACCATATTCTTGTTCACACTGGACAAAATTATGATTATGAACTAAACGAAGTATTTTTTAATGACTTTCATTTGAAAAAGCCAGATTACTTTCTTAACGCTGCAATAGGTGAAGCTATTGAGACTATTGGAAACATTTTAATGAAAGTTGATCCTATTATGGAAGAAGTAAGTCCAGATGCTTTTTTAGTTTTAGGAGATACAAATAGTTGTTTATGTGCGATTGCAGCTAAAAAAAGGCAGATTCCTATTTTCCATATGGAAGCAGGAAACCGTTGTTTTGACCAAAGGGTGCCTGAAGAAACAAACAGGAAGATTGTTGATCATGTGTCAGATATAAACCTCACATACAGTGATATTGCTCGAGAATATTTACTTCGTGAAGGACTCTCGCCAGATCGAGTGATTAAGACGGGTAGTCCGATGTATGAAGTCATCCATAGTCGCCTTGCCGACATTGAGAAGTCAGATATCCTAAGTCGTTTGGATTTGAACGAACGGGAGTACTTCGTTGTTTCCGCACATCGTGAAGAGAATATTGGTTCTGAAAAGAACTTTTTTGCTTTAGTTGATACTCTTAATGCTATTGCTGAAAGTTATAAACTACCGATTATTATGAGCACCCACCCAAGAACAAGAAAAATGATTGAGGAACAAGAAATTATCTTCAATCCATTAATCAATACAATGCAACCGTTGGGCTTCAATGAATATATAAAGCTACAAACTAAATCTAAGGCTACACTAAGTGATAGCGGGACGATTAGTGAAGAATCTTCGATATTAGGCTTTCCAGCATTGAATATCCGTGAAGCACACGAGAGACCTGAGGCCATCGAAGAATCGTCTGTTATGATGATAGGATTAGAGAAGGAACGTATTCTTCAAGGTTTAACTATATTAGAGACTCAAAAAAGTAATACTTTGAGATTGGTTAAAGATTATAGTATGCCTAACGTGTCTGAGAAGGTACTTAGAATAATATTATCTTATACTGATTATGTTAATAGAGTTGTTTGGGGGAGGTAGTATGAAAAAAAAAGTTTTGATAATGGCAGATTATTATGTCCCAAGCATCAAAGGCGGCGGCCCCATACGATCTATTAAGAATCTAGTGGATCACCTCTCAGATAGAATTGATTTCTATATAATTACCAATGATAGGGATCTAGGTAACGAACAGCCTTTTGAAAATATAAAAACTGATGAGTGGTTGCAAGTTGGGAAGGCAAGGGTATTCTATACAAATCTGTCAAAATTAACTTGGAGAAAAATGTTTTATTTGGTTGCTGAAGTTAACTATGATGTTCTGTATTTAAATAGTTTTTTCTCATATAAAGTTAGCATTTTACCGATTATGTTAAATAAAATTAAAAAAATACCAAGAACGCCTATTGTCATGGCTCCAAGAGGTCAGTTTTCCCCAGGGGCATTAGGCTTAAAAAGTAAAAGAAAAAGGTTATATTTAAAGGTAGCAAAGGGATTGGGGTTATATAGGAATGTCACGTGGCATGCAACAACTGATATAGAAAAAAAAGATATTGAGAAGGTAATTGGAAATACAGGAACGTTTAAAGTTTCTAATAATTTAACTGCCAATTACGGAGAACTCGACTATCACAAAAATATTCTAAAGAAAAAAGGGGAACTGAAAGTTGTTTTCATCTCAAGGGTTCACCCTAAGAAAAACCTTAAAAAAGCTATCGAGTTTTTAAAAAACGTTGATGGTAAAATTGAATTTAATATATATGGACCTTTGGAAGATAAACCCTATTGGACTGAATGCCAAAACTCAATAGAAAGCTTACCAGAAAACATCAAGGTTTCATTTAATGGCGTATTAGATCACGATAATATTATAGACGTATTTAAAGTACATCATGTCTTTCTATTTCCAACTTTGGGGGAGAATTTTGGGCATGTAATTTCAGAAGCCTTTATTGGAGGTTGTCCAGTAATTATAAGTGATCAGACTCCATGGAGAGGATTGGAAGAATATCAAGTTGGTTGGGATATACCACTTACAGAGGAAGAGAAATTTGAAGAAGTATTAAATTATTGTGTGAAAATGGATAATGCACATTATAAAGCCTTCTCGGAAAGATCCTTTCTGTATGGCAAGGAACTTTCAAATAAATCATGTGATAAGTCTGATGCTTACGGGGTTTTTGATATTGATTGAAATTAAATCAATTTAGATTAGTTTAAGGTTTAAAAGTACTCAATAAGAAAAATTACTATAAGTTAAACTTTAAAGAGTATGTATAACAATTTAGTGTTTAAAGGTTCAAAATTCTAATTTACTTATGCACATAGATGGTAATAAATGGGGACATTTGGGATGGTTATAAAATTTGATAAAAACTCATTCTTCAAAGTGATTGTAATATATTATTGGTTACTAATCTTGTTAATTGATTATGGAGCGACTTCAAATCGATCTAGTACACAATACTTCTTAATAATGTTGCCAATAATATTTTATATATTGATTAATATGAATGTTATAGTAAGGAAAAGAGTTACTTTAGAAGTTTTCTCTCTTCTAATGTTTTTGTTCTTTGCAATATCGTTTTCAATTGTAAAGTTTGATATAAATCCGATATTCGGTTTATTAATTTGGGTTTTACCAATTATAATTGTTTTAAATAACAAGGTTTATTTAAGCATTAAGTTAGTAAATACATTGTTTATCTTAACTATTGTTGCGGGAGTGTTTGCCTACCATATTGGAGTAAATGTTTATGGATATATTCCAGGACAATCTACCACAAACTTAACACAAGGACTTTGGTGGAGAATATCAATGTTTCCATATTCAACTCCACCATTATCAGCAGTTTTTGCTTTAATAGTACTAATTCTTAATTTTTTTTACAATAATAGTTTCAAGTGGAAAGTGTTTTTTGTTATTTTAAGCTCGTACTTTTTAGTTTTGAGTGGCTCAAGAACTGCCCTTATAGTAACTGCTTTAATTCTGATGACTTTGTTCATATCTAAAATTTTTAATTCAAAGATGACTTTTTTAAAGAAAGCATTATCAGTGAGCCCAATTCTAATGTTTTTGACTCTTTTCATATTTCCGGAGTTTTTATTAATTTTAGACTTTAACAATCCTTTTTTTAATAGTTTAATTTTTAGAAGTACTGATTCTTCCCAGTCTTTAAACGAGATCTTAAAAACGATGAATAGACAAACAATTTGGGAGGATTATTTTCATATATATATAGATAGTCCAATAATTGGGGGAAGTTCAGAGGAAATTAAAGAGGTAGGTCATTCTGAGACTATGTTATTCAGGTACTTAGCTCTATATGGATTATCAATAATATTCTTACTCAGTTTCTTATACCTAGTAATAGCGAATTCATTAATGAAAAAAAATTACTTAAGGTATGCTATAGGTATTATACTATTTGTATATCTCTTGGTATATTCTAGTTATTTCCAAACCTATAATTTTATTTTCTTATTATTATTGGGGTTGCTTAATTTTAATAATTCTAAAACTAGTGTTAAGTAGACTTTGCTGTAAACAATCTTTTAGAAGAATCCTTGCAAGAATATATAAAATTTTTAAGGTATCGATAGGTAATTGACGATCACCACCATATCTTTTTGGCTGAATAAAGGTGGTTAATTTTAAGAAAAGAGGTAATTTTTATAAATTAAAATGTTTGATTGGAGGAATAAGATTGCAGAACAAAACAAGAACATGGACAATCAAACAGATTTGTGAATATCTTTGGGAGTTCGAAAGAGAAAATAACCTGCTAGATTTAGAAATTCAAGGGGTTTTAATATGGCAAGCAATAAGATTTGAAGTTTACTCGACTATAACAGAAAAAACAGCAATTTATAATAGGGCTCACTCAACTATTGACCGCTCTATACGTAACTTAATTAAATTGCCTAAATTGATTCTGAATGCCGTTACAAGAAATCCATTCATAGGTGATTATACTAAAGAATTTTTAATTTATGATCATTCTAGAAAAATTACTGTTGATGGTAAAAACATTGATATTTATACTCATTATTTTATTGAAGGCCAAAATCAATCTTCATTTGATGTGATAGAAACTCAGTATTTGTTAGAACATTATACATCTGATATTAAAAAAAACCGAAGATATCGGGATCATGAAATGTTAACTGTATTAGCAAAGGAAAAGATTTTACCAATAAGACTTACAAGTAATGAAAAAGAGAAGTTAAAAGAATTGCATGAAAAATTTTGTAGGCATTTTAACCTTAGCACGATAGATATTAAATCCTTAGCAATTAATAAACTTAATAAATTTAAATATAAATATAATTACAATGTTAAATTATTAAAAAAAAGAAACCCGAAATATATATATATTGTTGTCTCTTATGGTAATATGCCTCTTATTGCTGCTGCAAAAGATTTAGGGATTAAAGTAATTGAGTTCCAACACGGTGTGATTACAAATTATCATTTTGCTTATAATTTTAGCGACCCTGAAAAAAAAATAAAATACTTTCCAGATAAAATTTTAACTTTTGGTGATTATTGGGCGAAAACAGATGGCTTTCCGAAGCAAACGGAGATCGAAGTTTATGGGTTCCCATACCTTAATAAACAACTAGAAAAGTACAAGGAAACACCTAAGAAAAAGAGCCAAGTTCTAATTATTTCTCAAGGGACAATTGGGAGAGAATTATCTAGACAAATCCAACAGGTTGCAGAAAGTATGCCTGAATACCATTTTATTTATAAACTTCACCCTGGGGAATACGATCGGTGGAAAAGTGAGTACTACGATCTGATAGCAGCATCAGATTTAGGTAATTTTGAAGTTATCGACCATAATGAAAAAAACCTTTATAGCTACTTTGCAGAATCGGAGTATCAAGTTGGTGTGTATTCAACAGCAATTTTTGAAGGGATAACACTTAACTGCAAGACGATACTTTTCAACATGCCAGGTATAGAATACATGAAGGATCTTATCGACCGAGATATTGTTAAAGTTGTACGTAATTGGGAAGAAGCAATCCGTAGTATAAAAAACTATGAAACGAAAAATTTTTCTAGAGATTATTTCTTTAAGGAAGAATGTAAAAGCTGATTAAACTATCTATCATCTTTGATAAATGCAATTACAATGGTTATTGTTGCTGATATTTTTAGGATCTATAAGTAAAAAAACCTAAATTATTTTATATAGGTATTATTATGTTACTACAGTTACAGGAGAAAAAATCGCCAAGGGAGAATCTTCAACACTTATTTGGATATGTGGTTATTTCTGGATTTATATTGGAAGGACGGGAAAAAGTTGAATACAAAATACTTTATTGCTTTAACTGGAGCCAAAAAAAATGTAGGGGATTTTTTAATAACAGATAGAGCGATTGCTCTGTTGCGTAATATTGCTCCAGAGTACGAATTCATAATAAAACCACATTGGGAGAAGTTGGATGACATTGAATTGGTAAATAATAGTGAAGGGGTCATCATCCTTGGTGGGCCTGGCTTTCAAATGAATATGTATCCTGATGTGTACAAATTGGTTAAAGATCTTAAAAATATTAAGGTGCCTATACATACGTTGGGGGTAGGATGGAAAGGAGTTCCAGGGGATAAAACTACTGAAAAATTATATCAATTTACTAGTTCAGCTAAGCAAATGTTAGATAAAATGAATGATACCTTTGCTGGAATGAGTTGTAGAGATCATCAAACAGAAAGGACCTTAAGAAATAATGGCTATAAAAATGTCACTATGACGGGATGTCCTGTTTGGTATGATTTAGATTCTATTGGAAAGGAATTTGTAGCTCCTAAGGAAATAAAGCGAATCGTTTATACACCAGCGCAAGATGAAGCCTTTTCCGATCAGAGTATAGAAGTATTAAAATTTTTAAAAAATAGATACAGCGCATCTGATATCATTGTATCCTTTCATAGAGGAATTGGTGAGGTTGATCAATATACACCGGAAAATGATGCAAGAAATACGGCAAAACTTGAAGATGCCGCTAAAAAAATGGGGCTACAGGTTGCTGACGTGTCATTTGATGCAACCAAGTTAAGTTTTTATGATGAATGTGATCTTCATATTGGCTATCGTGTTCACGCACATATTTACTTTCTAAGTAAAAGATTACCTAGTATCTTACTTCATGAAGATGGAAGAGGTAACGGAGTATCTGAAGCACTAAATTCACCTGGGATAGATGCTTACAGGCCTTCTGAAATTTACTCGGAGATATTTGGGAAATTTAACAAAAATGCACGTCTTTTATCATTATATAATAGGCTGGCATTAAAGGTTAATAAAAATATTACTGCTGACTTAAACGACTTAATTACCGAGTTGGAAGACACGAACTACAATCGCTTTAAAGGTATATCAAAGTATATTGATCAGCATTACAAAGTTATGGAGAAATTCATCAAAAATGTGATAAACAAGAATGGAGGCTAGAGGTTGAAGATACTAGTTGTAATTCCTGCACGTGGTGGGTCTAAAGGGATCCCAAGGAAAAATGTTAGGTTAATGTGTGGGAAACCACTTATAAGCTATAGTATAAAGAATGCATTGTGTAGTACATTTAATCTAGACGTGGTTGTTTCCACTGATGATGAAGAGATTGAAAGAATTGCCGAATCTCATGGTGCAAAAGTAATAAAGAGGCCTAATGAACTAGCAACTGACCAAGTTACTTTAGATCCTGTAATCCATCATACTTTACTTGAAATGGAGAGAGGGAAAAACGTAACGTATGATTATGTTGTAACCATGCAGCCCACTTCACCTTTATTAACAACAAGAACATTAGATGAGGCTATTAAGGACTTCTCACAGAACAGTTTTGATACAGTGATTAGTGGAATCAATAGTCCACACCTTTCTTGGACTGAGAAGGATGGAATAGTCGTCCCGCTTTATAAAGAACGACTCAATCGTCAATATCTCCCTAAAAATTTAATCGAAACGGGAGCATTTGTAATTACAAAAAGAGAGTTTGTAGAAGAAAATAGTAGGCTTGGCCCCAGCGTGTCGATATATGAAGTCCCAGAAAATGAATCTATAGATATAGATAGTCCTCAGGACTGGTGGGTAGCTGAAAAGGAACTTTCAAAAAAAATTATTTTAATTAGAACAGATGGGTACGCAGAAATTGGATTAGGGCATATTTACAGATGTTTGCTCTTAGCACACAATTTAATTGATCATGAAGTTAGATTTATATTAACAAGTCGCTCAGACATCGGTATAAAAAAAATTAGAGAAAGTCATTTTAAATATCATATCATAGAAGATGATTATGATATTGATAAACTAATAAATGAGTACCAATGTAATATTTTGGTTAATGATATTCTTGATACAACTGAGGAATACGTTAAATATTGTAAAGGTTTAGGAGTGCGAGTAGTAAACTTTGAAGATCTTGGACCTGGCGGGCTTCATGCAGATGCAGTCATTAATGATCTCTATGAAAAAAGAAATGATTATAAAAACTATTATTGGGGAAGCGATTATTATTGCATAAGGGATGAGTTTTTACTTGCCAAACCAGCAAAATTTAATGAAGAAGTCCAAGAAGTGTTAATTATATTTGGGGGGACCGATCCATGTAACCTTACATATAGAACCTTCGATGCTTTGAAAACATTCCCTTATAAAAATATCCATTATACTTTTATTTTAGGTATGGGCTATAGCCACACTGAAGAGTTAGTTTTTGCAGCTAGCAAGTCGAGTTTAAATATCGATATTGTAAGCGATGTGAAACGGATGACAGAATTAATGGGAAAAGCTGATATCGCAATATCATCTCAAGGGAGAACAATGCTAGAACTTGCCTCGATGGCAGTGCCTACCATTCTATTAGCCCAAAACGAAAGAGAACAACACCATGAATTTGGATATTTGCAAAATGGCTTTATTAATTTAGGGTTTGGTAATATCGTTGAGGATCGGACTATTAGAGAAACGTTACTTTGGTTAATAAGTAGCCCGCAAATAAGAAAACAAATGAAAGAGCAAATGTTGAAAAATGACCTAAAGAAAGGCGCACAACGAGTAATTAATTTAATACTTGATCGAGACCTGTAATGGAGGGATAAAATGAAGAGTCAAATTATAGAAAGAGCATTGGGAGGGAAGTTCGTACTGATTGCTGAAATAGGTGTAAATTACTACGATATTGCTAAGAAGCTGAATATTACACCTATGGAAGCAGCGAAATTAATGGTTAAAAAAGCAAAAAAGGTAGGCATACATGCTGTTAAATTCCAAACATATAAGGCAGAGACATTAGCAGCCAAGAATTCGCCATCTTATTGGGATACTAGTGAAGAGCCTACAACTTCTCAATATGAGCTATTCAAAAAGTTCGACAGCTTTACCTATAACGAGTATAAAGAATTGTACGATTATTGTAATGACTTAGGTATAGAATTTCTATCAACAGCGTTTGATGTTGAATCTGTAGATTATCTTTACGATCTGATGGGTGTTTTTAAGATTTCTTCTTCAGATTTAAATAATCTTCCGTTTGTTGAATATCAAGCAAAAAAGGGAAAACCAATTTTACTTTCCGTTGGAGCTTCGGGCGAAGAGGAAATCGCAGAAACGATTCAAGTTATAAGAAAGCATAATAATGAACCTATTGTTTTACTCCATTGCGTACTTGAATATCCTACACCGTATGAGCATGCTAATCTTAATAGAATCTTAACATTAAAAAATAAATACCCTAACGTAATAATCGGATATTCAGATCATACAAAACCTGATGAGGACGCGGATGTAATTAAAACTGCATACAATCTAGGTGCACTAGTGATAGAGAAACATTTTACTTTGGATAAATCGTTACCAGGTAATGATCATTATCATGCGATGGATACAGAAGATGCAAGTAAAATTATAAATGGAATAGATTTTACTAATAGCATCAGAGGCTCTTATGATATCAAATGCTTAGACACAGAATTAACTTCTAGACGGAATGCACGAAGGTCTTTAGTTGCCAAATGTGATATTGAAAAAGGCGTTACTATCAATAGCAAAATGCTTACCTTTAAGAGGCCAGGCACTGGGATCTCACCGGCAGAAATTAATAAAGTAGTTGGGAAAGTCTCAAAGGAGACCATTAGGGAGGATTCTATTATACAGTTTAAAATGATTGAGGAATAAGATTAGATAATGGGGGGAGTCTATTGAGAATACTTGTAACAGGTGGCGCAGGCTATATTGGTTCGCACACTTGCGTAGCTCTTTTAGATGCTGGATATTCGGTAATTGTTGCTGATAATCTTGGTAACAGTAAAGCAGAGACAATCGGTCGAATTCAAGAAATTACTAATAAAAACGTTTGTTTTCATAAAATTGATGTGACAGACAAGCAAGCATTAGAAAGAATTTTTTCAGAATATGAGATTGATGGAATAATTCATTTTGCTGGGTTAAAAGCGGTCGGTGAATCAATTGAAAAGCCGATTTCATACTACTACAACAATGTTCTCAGTACCATGATATTGGCGGAACTTTGTTTGAAATACAGAGTAACTCGACTTGTGTTTAGTTCGTCAGCAACTGTGTATGGGAACAACATATCGCCTCTTACTGAATCTATGGATTTACTACCCTCAACCAATCCATACGGCGAAACGAAGGCGGTTAGTGAACGAATTTTAACAGATGTAGCTAAAGCAAATCCAGATTTCTCAGTTTCCTTACTTCGTTACTTTAATCCTATAGGAGCGCACGAGAGTGGGTTAATTGGAGAGAATTCAAATGGTGTACCTAATAACATTATGCCCTTTGTTACTCAAGTGGCAAAAGGGGTGTTAGAGAAACTACTTGTTTTTGGTAGTGACTATCCTACCTTTGATGGAACCGGAGTGCGTGACTATATTCATGTAGTAGACTTGGCATTGGGTCATATTGCAGCGTTAGAGTACGAACAAAACGGTACAAATATTTACAACCTTGGGACTGGAAGAGGAACTAGTGTGTTGGAATTACTTCAGAAGTTTGAGGAAGTGAATAATGTCAAAGTTCCTTATGAAATTATTGGTAGAAGACAAGGAGACTTAGCGACTTGTTATGCAGATGTCTCTAAAGCTCACCAGGAATTGGGATGGACCGCAAAACGTAATATCTCCGACATGTGCCGAGACGCATGGCGATTTGAAAAAAGAATGATTACTGTTTAAGAAGCTAGAGCATAATTACCAAAGGACCTATAGAATTTATTTAGGTCCTTTGGTAATTACAAATGAATTCTAGCACATGATTTAATAAAGAGGAAACAATGGATAGCTATTTAATGGTTTGAATTTGAAAGAATATTTAGTGACTTACTGAAAAGAAGTGGGTATAATGTTAAAAAGAATATTTAAATTATCACTTGTTAAGTTATCAAGTATATATGCTATTACTGAAATAATAAATAAAGGAATCCCGTTTTTTTTATTACCGATACTGACAGTTTATCTAACCCCTACAGATTACGGAATAGTATCGATGTTCGGCGTCTTGATTGGATTTTTAGTACCTATTATGGGTTTAAATGTTCATGGGGCGATCAACCGAAAATACTTCGATGATGTTAATAAATATAACCATTACATTACAACAGCAATTTATTTATTATTTGCAAGTTCATCACTTACATTGTTAATTATTATATTATTTTCAGGTTTTATTTCTAACATATCTTCATTTCCAGAAAAGTACATATTTCTTGTTGTAATTGCTGCATTTGGTAATAGTATAATCCAAGTAACATTAGGCTTGTGGCGCGTTAGAGAAAAGGCTATTCAATTCGGTACTTTTCAAATACTACAAACAGTGCTAAATGTAACGGTAACAATAATACTTGTAGTAGGATTAGATTTTGGTTGGCTCGGAAGGGTTAACGGCCAAGTTATTGCAATATTATTATTTTCTGTCATAGGTATGCTTATAATTATTAAGCGCGAAAAGCTTTCATTTAAATGGAACCAAGATTATGCAAAAGACATATTGAAGTTTGGCGTTCCTCTTATTCCTCATACTATAGGTATGCTTTTAATCACTATGACCGACCGTATCTTTGTTACTAATATGGTAGGGATTAGTGAAACAGGCATATATACTGTAGGGTATCAAATTGGAATGATTATTGGTGTATTACAAGACGCATTTAACAAGGCATGGATGCCTTATCTATACAAAAGTTTAAAACTAAATAAGAATGTAATTAAATATAAATTAGTGAAAATTACATACATCTATTTCGTATTGATACTATTAATTGCATTTTTATTAAATATAATAGCACCTTTTTTTTTAAAAGTATTTATTGGAGATGCATTTAAAGATTCAATTGTGTACATTATATGGATAAGCATAGGATTCGCATTTAACGGGATGTACAAAATGGTAGGCGGAGTAATCTTCTATGAAAAAAAGACACATCTTTTGAGTATTGTTACATTTACAACAGCACTCTTAAATATAATCTTTAATTATATATTCATAAAAATAAATGGGGCGATAGGAGCTGCACAAGCTACTACACTAGCATTTTTTGTATCATTTATATTGACATGGTTTTTAGCGTCAAGAGTTCACTTTATGCCATGGAATATCATAAAATATAGAAAGGATCTAAAAAAGTATCATTGACATTGAAGCCTGACTATGGGCAGGAGCGTAGGGTGTAGAGATATATTTTATAGTCTCCTCCTATGTTATAAATGATAAAGGGTTGCTTTGTGTGTCGTAGAGGAGATATTGACGGTTGCTGTTAAAAGTAAATTCTTAAAAAAGGTTCATGGGAGAAAAGATCAGGTACTTATAAGCTCAGCCTCTTCTATTTCTTTATTTACCTGATCTTAAATTCTATCATATTTGAATATAAGTAAAAAACGATCCCTCCTGTTGAAGGAAGGATCATTTCTTGCTTATTTCATACTATTAAGAGCTCTCATTTGAATATTGGGGTCTGACCCATTTGCCTTGCATCATTGGTGTTGCAATCCACAAAAGTAATACTTTACCAATTGATTTTAGCCTTGAAATTAAAAAACGGGAACATGACCCTATATAGACCCTGGCCCCATTCTTTTCCATATTAATTTATAAAAAAAATAAACGTTACTTCTTCTTTTGTGACTTGATGATGGCTATATTTCCTTCAAACTTCGTCTCCTTTTTCATCGGTATAGGGACTTTCTGTCGCCCTCTTGATGTTTTACTTTTCTTTCAATTTCGGGGTCTGACCCCCGGTGCGTTAATTTGATAGGTTAAAGGAAAGCTTCTAGATCAACGCTCTCTGTTAGGCTTAAAAAAACAATTCAATTGCATTAGATTGTATATCTTGATCAACTTTTTTTAAAACCAAGTGTTTTTTTTATATTATCAAATATTTCTTCTAGCTTATTAGAATGGCTTTTTAAACGTCTAATATCACCAAATTTTTTATAAAAATAATTAGGGTAAGGAACAAATTCTTTATTGGTGATCTTTGTGTTTAAAAAACGAAAAATTGATATATCAAGGTTTTCAATAATATAAGCAATAATTTCAATATCCATTAGACCCAAATAGTCAAATTGGTTAACATTAGGGCTTAAGTCTTTTTGCCAATTTTGATCATCATAATGTAACCTCGGAAGACGTGGAAATGACTGATAGGAGACTGATAAAATACAAACCTTCTTGGCACCACCAAACTTTTCAGGCATTTGATCGAGTATTTCAGAATATGCCTTACTTGCCTGCATTATCGGCTTGGTAACGTATTTTTTAAAATCTTCTTCAGTAGTTTTTTCATCTGCTTCTAATTTTGTTTCTTTTCTTATCCTTCCACTTTTACATTCAACTATTAGTAAGGATTTGCCAAGTTGAATATATGCATCAGATGAACGTTTACTAAGGTCTTTTCCATAAGAAAATTCATCAATGAAATTATATGCACTAATTTTGGATGCCTTTACTGCAGCTTTTAACATATCAGAGACATAAATTTCGAATAATCTCCCAAAGAAGTCAAAAAACGAAGTGTCTCTTGTCTCGAAACATCTTCTAATTTTAAAAAATAATCCATCAAATATTACGGCATTCATATTCCCTGGTGAACTCGGAAAAGCTTTATTACCAGAGGAAAAAATAGGGCGAACTAAAAGGGGCTCGAAGTCGTATGGATTTTTTATTGTACTCCTTGCCCAATCTCTTAATTCAAGGGGATCTATACACAAATCCTTATATATAGCCAGGGCCTTGTCTTTGATTGATACATTTTTAAAGAACAGATCCGGGTTAATTCCCCAATCTATTCCCTCTACAATATCTTTATAAGAACAACCTTTAATACAGTTAAGGTTTAAAGAGAACGCTGTTGCGACATATTCAGCAATTGTATAACCAAACTTCATTTCAAATATTTGGTGTATATCAATGAATTCATTTTTTTCAAAGCGATGCACTTCTCTTGCCAGTTCTTCAAACATAATATGTTGTCTTAATAAAGATCTATCTAATTCTGTACTACGGTGGAATAAAGCTCCTTTAAGAACAACATCTTGCACATCTTCATATGTATCAATGTTATCAATCATGTAATCTGTAATTTTTAATACCGTAAGGAAGACATTATATGGTTTATCGTAACTATTATTAAATTTGTAATACGGATTTCTGGTCCCGTAAGCAATAAAACATTTCATTGCGTACATTAAATTACTTACGTCAAATACCTCTAAGCTATTAATAAATTCCTTATCTCTTACAAAAGGAAGTAGCTTATTTTTTAAACTTGTCATCGATTCTTTATCTAAGACTGAAAACATTGAAAGTATTGTTAAAGCCTCATCTAAATTAATACTTCTTATGTCTTGTTTAACCTCTTCTAACGGAGATTTAATTCCAAATATCTCAGAGTAAGAAAGATAAGTTTTCATATGAGAGAATATACTTGAAAACCTTTTTGACATAACCTTCACCCTTGTTATAGTTTTTATATGTTTTAACACTAGTGTTGCATAAATAGTTTCCGAATTTTCCAAATGTATTCTAAGAGATAAGAAAATCCTTTATAACGGGTGGCACAGGGGGCTCCTGTCCAAATCCAAAATAAAGGACTAACACATGGACAAGAATACCTCTGTTTCGGGGTCTGACCCCGGTGCGTTAAACCGTTAAAGTGTTTGTTATTTTTAACTTGAAGGTGATGTGAAGTGATCTGAGCACTAATGACATAACTTAGTGATGGGGATCTTTTTCACAGAGTAAAATGGTTCACTAGCGGAAAAGGAACTGTAACCAATACCCATTTGACATATTCCTTAAACGCGGTTCCACTTTCTAATTCTGTTATGCCATCTTCTGGATTATAAAATGAAGGTGCAAAAGAATACGACAAGGAAATATCATTATTATAAACCTTCTCAAAAGTAAATTTACTTCTAAGAGAATGATAGTTACTTGTTACCACAATAGCTGATTTGTAATTATTTGCTTGCATAATGTCTTCTGTGTACAAGGCATTTTCATATGTACTCATAGCTTTACGTTCTTCTATAGTGCCTTTTTGGAAATTCCTAATGCTACAGCTTCTTCGGTGGTGGTTCCTGGTTCTGTAGAGTTAGAATGAATAACAGTGTCGGCAAACCCTTTTTCATATAGGTTACTTGCATGCTCCAAGCGTTCTTGACCACCGCTTAAGACGATTATAGCGTCAGAGGCTACAGGGTTGCTCTCCTCTACGAGTAGCTCTGGACCTATGATAAATAGGGTTATGGAAACAGATGTAACAATAAAGAGACTAGTCAAAAATAATATTAGAAGTGCTCGTCTAGCCTTCAATTTTGTTAACCGCATTTGTTTGTCCCTTCCATTCACACGAATATTAAAGGCTATTAATCTCTTTATAAATTTAAATAGGGGGAAGTGCCAAACTGAAATAAGGATACCACATTTATAAAGAGAAAACACCTGGGTAGTGCCACCAAAATACTTAGATTTTGGGGTCTGAACCCCGTCACGTTAAAGTGGTAAAGGTTTGCATAAAAAATGTCGGGGTCTGACCCCCAGAGCGTTAAAGCAGTAAATGATGAACTTTAGTTTTTATTTAGGATCGTGCTTCTTTTTTAGAGAGAAGTGATAATGTTTTAATTTTGGACTTTTTCAATGACCTTGCAGGGGATCATTCTTTTTACATAAACGTAGGTGCCTGACACCTACGTTCTTTCTTTATATAAAATAATGTTTCTCGGTCGGATTCTGGTAGGGCCATTGGGTCTAATCCCCGGTGTCAATTGGATCTTACAGATTCGGAACAGTGGGAAAGCATCCTTCCCTGGTCACCGTCCCTTCCAGAGATTTGTCAGGTTCCAAATAAGTAAATCAAGCATAAACGAAACCCTCACCATTGCCTAGGTGTGGGTTCTTCATGATACAACTTATACAGAATTACGGAAAAATGCCAGAATATTTGAAAATATTTTATGTAAGGGTTTACACGAATTATATATACATATATTATTGTTATGAGGATATGACGTCATAATGACTATATTTTTAAAAAATGGGAGGGGATTTTATGGGAAAAGTAGATTCTTTAGCAGAACAATTGCTGTCATCGCTAGGGGGCCCGGACAATGTAGTGTCGGTAACTTATTGTGCGACACGATTGCGCCCTACATTAAAAGATCGTGGGCTAGTTGAAAAGAAAGAAATCGAAGCGTTAGACGGTGTAGCAGGACTTGTTGATACGGATCTAGGATTTCAAATAGTGATTGGTACTAATGTCGAAGAGGTTTATAATGAATTTGAGAAGGTATGGAAGTCAAGTACATCAACTGACGCGAATAACGATACGGCAGATATTGCGGATACAAGTGATGAAAAGAAAACTCATTGGTTTAATAAATTTATTGCTCTAGTTGTTAGTATTTTTTCCCCATTATTGCCACTGTTAGCGGGAGCAGGGTTGCTACGAGGATTTACGATTTTGGCTAATGAATTAGGTTGGTTATCAACTGAAAGTACAACAAATTTAATCTTAACTCTTGCAGCGACTTCCGTGTTTCATTTCTTTCCATTATTAGTAGCTATTACGACCGCGAAACGATTTAACACAAGTCCATACATTGCGGTTGCCGTGATGGGTGTACTGATTATGCCCGGTTTTATGAATCTAGTAGAACATAATGGTGGAAATATAGTTACCTTTATAGGCATTCCAATTATTGTATTCAATTATACTGGTCAGATTATTCCAGCTATTTTAACAATTTGGCTACAATCAAAAATGGAACACTATATGAATAAGAAACTACCAAGTAGTTTGCATATGATTGTGATTCCTACTGTATTATTATTTATATTAGTTCCCGTTGCTGCTGGAATATTTGGACCATTAGGAAACTATTTAAGTCTAGGTATCGCCAACTTTGTAGATTGGATAGCCAATATTAGTCCAATTGTTACCGGAGCCGTTATTGGAGGGATTTGGAATATTTTGATTATGTTTGGTGTGCATTGGGCACCGAATACAATTGTGGTTATCCCTGAAATTGCTTCGACAGGTACTTCTGCTCTTATTGCCTATGCTGCGACTGCGAACTTTGGTATGGCAGGTGCTGCATTCGCTATTTTCTTAATGAGTCGGAATCGAGAACTGAAGAATTTTTCAGTAACCGCTATAACATCCGTCTTTTTATCAGGAATTGTGGAGCCAGCAATTTATGGTTTGGGTGTGAAATTTAAGAGTCCATTAGTAGCAGGATGTTTAGGGGCTGCTCTTGGTGGTGCCTTTATGGGGGCTTTTAATGTAGTTGGGAACGCATTTGTATTTGGCGGATTGACAACAATACCTGCATTTGCAGGACCAACATTATGGGCATATGTCGTTGGTTTAGCAATTTCATTCTCGGGAGGAATGGTACTTACAATGATCTTTGGTATCAAAGATCCAAAAGCAGAAATGTCTAATCCAAAAAATAACTAGAAGATTTAATAATTAAAAAGGGTGATGAGCATGAGTTTGAACACAAAAATACAAGGAATTCTAGGATTAGCGGCAATTGGTGATGCGATGGGAGCAGCAACTGAAAATTTATCGTTTGATCAGATACGTAAACAATTTGGTCACCCCGTGAATAAATTTGAGAAACCTGGAGAAACAGCTTTTGCACTAGGAAATGAAGAAGGGCAAGTTACAGATGACTTTTCTCAAATTTATTTTCTTAGTCAAGCAATTTTGAAAAATGATGGCGTTCTTGATAGTGATATTGTAATTAAAGCTATTTTGGATTGGTCAAATGTTCCTTGGTATTTTGATCGTTTCGCGGGTCCTACAACTCGGAGTGCGGTGGCAATGTATAAAGCCCCGTCATTAAAAATGAATCCATTACCAGGGGCGGTCACAGTAGACTATGCATCAAAAGCAACGAATGGGGCAGCAATGAAAATTGCACCAGCTGGAATTTTACACCCTAACGATTTTGAAGGCGCTATTGACGCTGCAATTACGATTACACAAGTAACACACGATAACTCTTTAGCAATTTCCGGTGCTTGCGCAGTGGCTGTTACTACAAGTGCCTCTTTAGCACCGAATGCAACAGTTGAGGAAGCTTTAAGTGCTGGTTTTTATGGGGCTTTACGGGGTGAAACAAAGGCGAAACTAATTTCCCGTGAAGTAGCAGGTCCGAGTGTTGTAGAACGTATCCGATTAGCTTTAAATATAGTAAACGGTAATGGTACAAAAGAAGAAAAACTGCGTCATTTATCGCAGGTGGTGGGTAGTGGTTTGCATATTTCAGAAGCCGTACCTTGTGCATTTGGAATTATTGCTTTAAACAAAGATGATCCCTTGCAAGCAGTGATTGATGCGGTAAACATTGGATATGATACAGATACTATTGCAGCAATCGTAGGGTCTATGATTGGTTCGTTCATGGATTTAACCGATGCAAGATTTATGTCTTTGTTTGAGACTGTGCAACGTGCTAACGATTTTAACTTGGTAGAGTTGGCAAAATCATTAGAAAACGTAGTGAATGCTTATGAGAAGTAATAAAGCTAAATATTTAACGGTGTATGAAGAATTAAAACAACAGATCACCAACGAGGATTATCTCATTGGTGATCTGTTACCAGCAGAGCCCGAGTTACAAAAACGATATAATGTGAGTCGAATTACTATTAGACATGCCGTAGATTTATTGGTAGATGAGGGGTATGTTCAACGGCTTCATGGTGTAGGTACGATTATTATTAGTCAGAAAAAGTCATTACAATTACAAAAATTATTAAGTTTTTCAGAAGATAATAAAGGACGTAATTTACATTCATCATTGTTCTCATTTGAAGCTACTATTCCAGCAACTCTATTAGCTTATTCTCAACTTGATTTGCCAAAAGGAGCAATGGTTAGTTGTCATGAGCGAGTACGCTGGATCCAAGATACTCCGATTGGATTCCATCGTATATATTGTCCTTCATTCATCTCTTTATCTGCTGAAGAGCTCGAGGCGCCTGATGCGTCCTTATATCAATTGTTTCAGCAAAAAGGATATGTGGTGAAAAAAGCCAATGAAACAATTGAATCTATAGCTGCGAGTGAAAAACTGGCTAAAATTTTGAAAGTAGAAGAAAATAGTCCACTATTATATGTTCAACGGTCAACAAAAGATCAACAAGATCGACTAATTGAATATGCCCAAATCTTTTATAGGGGTGATCAATATCGGTACAGTGTCGAATTGGAATCTCCATGATAAAGAAAAGCACTATGAAAGAATATCTCAAATTTAAGTATGCCTAATTTAAGCTACAACAAATACGATGAGCTCTTGTCGTCTCTAAAAAAATTAATGGCTCTACTTCTTTGGAACAAAAACACAAGAATTTTACGAATGAAAAAAAGTGTCTAATAACCTCTAAAACACTTAAATCAATATAATTTTGTATAACAGTAAAGGTGATAAATTTATGATTTCTGAAAATGATGCTAGACAAGTATTGACTGATGAACAAAGTATTAAAGCATTTGACGATATAGTTTATCAAAGGATTTTAGGCGCAAGTAAACATATTAATATGATCAGCGATATGATTGAATCTATTGCATTGGAGGGGAGAAGAAATAATTTATCTGTAAATAGTGTAATAGAAAAAATCTTAACTATTTCTCAATATTTCATCGAAACTAGAGGTTCAGCTAGTCAGGCAATTAGTAATGCAATTAACATAATGATAAGAAATATAGATGAAGCAAGAGATTTAGATATCGAAGAAGCTGCAAAGTTTATTATTCAAAAAAAGAATGATTACTTAAATCAATACCAGGAAGCTGTAAATAAAGTTGTGGAATATGGGATCAAAACTGCATCATCAATGAAAACAATCATGGTCTTTGATTATTCAAGTACGGTCAACAAACTCCTTCAAAACCTAAAAAACGAAAATGGAGATTATACAATCATTATACCTGAAAGTAGAGTGATCGATGGGGGTTATCCATTTGTAAGCACTTGTCATGAAGCTGGTCATAAAATTAAATTTATACCGGATTCAGCAATTATGTATTTTTTAAAAGACTGTGATGGCGCATTTTTTGGTGCTGAAACATTTCATCCTGATGGGACTGCCTTTAATACAACTGGTTCAGACATGGTTGGATTAGTGTGTAAAGAGTTTAATATACCTCTTTACGTGCTCACACCTATGATGAAACTTGATATGAGAGCAATTTATGGTTATGAAAAAAAATTAAAAATAAACAACTTAGAAGATACATTAACCTCAAATTGGAATCTTGTTGAAAAAAGTAATATCGACTTCCTTTGTCCAGAACTAATTGGGGTGGAATCAAAATATATAACAGCAATTATTACGGAAAAAGGAATTATTCCTGCAAATCAATTAATCGAAACAAGTAATAGATTCCATAGTAGTTTGAAGGGAGAGTAAGAATTGAATATGCTAAATTCAAACTGTGTAGCTTTGTCTATGGTACAACCAGATCCTCTACCTGGAAGTTATAGACACACTGATAAAAAAATAGAGGAGATAGTAGATCAATCATTAAAAGAAACTGAAATGGTGTTGGAAAATGGATTTGATGGCATTGTCCTACAAAATATGAATGACATGCCGATAAAACAATTCTCTTCACCAGAAGCTATTGCTTATATGACTAAAATAGGAGATGCCATTAAAAGAAACTTCCCTGATCATAAATTAGGTGTCCTGATGAACTGGGACGGAGTAGCAGGCCTCTCTGTGGCAGATGCAGTAGGTGCAGATTTTGTAAGGGTTGAGCATTTATTTACTGGTGTAGAAGTAACTAGTGCCGGATTATTACAGGCTCAATGTGTAGAAATTAATGACCTTAGAAAAAAAATAAAAAGTGATATTCCTATATTTGCAGATGTATATGAGGTACATGGAACGCCTTTAGGAAGAAAACCTATCGAGGATGCTGCTTGGGAATCAGTACATGAAGCATTTGCGGATGGTCTTTTTATTGCAGGAAAGAAACCTAGTGAGAGTTTAGAGTTAGTAAAAAAAGCGAGAACAAAAGTGACAGACACACCAATATTTTTAGGAGGAGGTGCAACAGGAGATAATGTTTTCGAGCTTTTACAACAATATGATGGAGTGTGCGTTGCTACGTGGATTAAAAATGGTAATATGAAAAACCCAATAGATCCTCAACGGGCAAAGGTATTTATGGATGAAGTGAAACGTGCGAAAGAAGCAAAAAGGGAGATGAATTTTGAGTCGAGGGAATAAATAAGCGCATTTCTTAACCTGATGAATTTGGGGTCTGGTCCCCGGTCGTTAAAGCGGTAAAGGTTTGCATAGAAAAATCTTTTTCAAACCAAAAATAATAGTTAGCGACTCGTCATGGAATAAGTTCCTCGCCAGGTGGCGGTAACAGTTTATCCGTTGTCGGATGGGTTTATGTGAATAGTATTACGCCAGCTTCTGGTGAGTTGCTAGCTTGTTTTGAAATTGCGGGGTGCCGTGGACGAAATGGGTGAAGTTCATGCTGCCGTTAATTGCGATGTGGTATGTGTTGTCGATGGTGTTCTTGGCGATCGGGGTGTTGATTGGCTGGGGACCGAATGACTGATTGTAGCTTGAAGATATTATTACTCGCTTCTATTGTCAAAAAGGAAGCGAGTATTTTTTAGTCATAAAATGTCTCCTAATTATTGAATTGTGAAACGAGCATAAGTTTTCAGAGAGCTCGTTGAACTTGTGTAGGTTGGATACCTTGTGAACAAGCACATAATTACGTAGTTCGGAGAAGCAATCAAATAATTGTCGACTCGCTATGTCGAGACAAATCGGGGGCCAAACCTTTCAGTGGTTTAGCCCCAAATTTACTTAATATGCTTGAGGCTCTCTTCCCGTCAATATTAATCTAAAATACAAACCAGATAGTCCCCTCTAGACTCTCCAGGCCTAATCACATCAAGTTCTTTTAACTTTGATAAATTTTTAGCAATACTAGATGACGATGCATTCAACATATCATCAAACATTTGACGATGGAAATGCTCTCCATCATCCATTCGAGCGATAATTTCAAACATTGTTCGTGAGTGTCCTTTGCCTAATAACTCTTTAACATGTTTAATTCTGTCATAACGCTGAAGTTCCTTTAATACTTTCATAAGTGAGGCATTAATACATTCTAAATAGAATAATAAAAATGGTTTTAAGTCCCCTTGTGTTGCTTGCATAAGAGTGTCATAGTATTCTTCAATTCTTTTGTCAAAAAACTCCTCAACACTGAAAGCGTCTTTAATGGTACTTAAATCTGGGTGCATAAGGGCAACAAGTGTAGAAAAGGCGCGTGCTGTTCTCCCATTTCCATCAGGGAAGGGATGGATATAACCAATAATATGATGCGTAATCCCTGATATTAACAAGGGGTGAATTCTAAATTGAAGGTTTACATTGTGATCATACTGGTTTTCATGTCCCGTCACGCTCCTATACATCCAATTAAAGAATGCTCCCATTAATGATGGGATTTCACTATAAGACGGGGGCATATAACTAGCTTGCCCATCTCCGTCTTGTAACGAAACTGGAATTCCCCGATACCCATTTGGATGACCAGTCAAATCTTTCATCAAAAGTTCATGAATATTTTTTAAGACTTGTTCATCCATATCGGAGAAATTCTGACGAGGATTTAATTTATATAAATATTCATATGCTTCAAAAACATTTCTTACTTCTAGTTTAAATTTCTGAGAGGTGGTTAATTTCTCAGTCTTATAGTTTTGATACAGTTGTTCAACTTCCTTATATTCTAATTTGTTCTGCTCAATTTTAGTTGTAAAATGTGCTGTTCGTACCATAGAATTTCTAAGAATCGTTGGTTTTAAAGGATGATTCTTAAGGCCTAACCTTGCCAGAGCACCAATGTTCCTTTCAGCCTCCATGACTAATTCCATAAGTTCATAGTCATGAGGATTGAAATTGGGTTTATACACCAAATTGCCTTGTTCCTCAGCAAAATGTTCTCTTGAGAAATTATATGTCAAATTACTCACCTCTTTACATGTATAAATACTATTATATCAATGTTTAGATATTAATTTTATTATATTCTATTACACTTATTATGTACACAAAAAATTACTATTAAACATCCCTGAAAGGATCCAGTCATAAGTGAGAATTTTGAACAAATGGAGCTAGGGGAGTGTCGTCAAGCAGATGGGTTATCCCTGACATTTGTCGTAATATTTGAAATACTGAAATACTGATTTTGGGTTCTGACCTCCAGTGCGTGAATAGTATTACGCCAGCGTCTGGTGTGCGATTGGCGGGGTGCCATGGACGAAGTGAGTTAGGTTCATGCTGCCGTTAATTGTGATGTGGTATGTGTTGTCGATGGTGTTCTTGGCGATCGGGGTGTTGATTGGCTGGGGATTGAATTATTAAGTGAGAATAAGCCACCCCGCTTCTTTTTGAGCAAAGAAGCGGGGTGGCTTATTGGTTTCCTGTGCCGTTGTTTGATTATGAAGAATGTACCTATAGCAAGGCTGTTTTCGCAGGCGAGCGTAAATGGTCTGGAAGTGAGCGAAATTAGGTAGAACGTAGCGTAAAACAAAAATAGTGAGCGCAAGTACTTAAGCTGTGAGCGGAAAAAGTGTTCCCGTGAGCGTCAATTTTTGGGAAATCGTTTCCTGAAAACTCTTGATTAATTATAAACTGACGACTTCTGAATTCATATTTTCGTAATACTTGAAGTACATATAATATATAAGAAAATTATCCTACGCAGGCCGTTGAGCTCGACAAATCATTTAAGGGAGGTCATGAGAGGGCTGGTTTCGAAACCAGTTAGACTAACAAAAGGGGGAAAACAACATTGAAAAAAAGTAACTTGAAGTTTTTAGGTATTCTATTATTTTCTGCTTGTCTGATACTTGGACTTGCTGCATGTGGAAGTGGAGACGAATCAAGTGGGTCAGATGGTGAATTAAAGGATAAATATACAGTTGCAACGGACACTGGATTTGTTCCGTTTGAATTTAAAGAAGACGGTGAGTATACAGGTTTCGACATTGAACTCATTAAGGCGATAGCCGACGAAGCAGGATTTGAAATAGAATTGGCACCAACAAACTTTGATGGTATCATTCCCGGACTGCAAACGGGAAAATTTGATATTGCCATAGCTGGAATTGGGATTACCGAAGAGCGGGCAAAGAAGATTGATTACAGTGATCCATACTACGAATCGGGGCTGCGTATTGGTGTTCCAAAAGATAATACATCAATCAAAAGTCTTGAGGATCTGGAAGGAAAAACAATCGCTACAAGACTCGGGTCAACCAGTGCAGCGTTTATAAAAGAGAATATTAAAGATGCAACAGCAAATGAGTACCAGCAGATGAGTCAGGTGTACCTGGCAGTGGAAAATGGAAGTGCTGATGCTGTTCTGTATGATGCTCCAAATGTGGCCTATTACATCAAAACAGAAGGCAGCGATAAGCTGAAAATGGCCGGCGAATTGTATAAAGCTGAGCAATATGGAATTGCTATTTCCAAAGGGCAAGAAGATTTGGTAAAGGCTATCAATGATGCCCTGGCAACACTGAAAGAAAATGGCACATACGATGAAATTTATAAAAAATGGTTTGGTGAAGAACCAAAAGATTCATAAATAGCAGTTGAAGGGTGTAACCATCCAGTTGTTACACCCTTTTACACTTTTTATAGACAACAAGAGAGGTGAGAGTATGCTGGATAGATTTAATTTTGCCGGTGTTGTTGAATTTTTACCACAATTAATGACTGGTCTTTATTATACGCTGCTGATCTCGGTGGTTGGTCTTTTGATAGGTTTTGTTCTTGGTGCCATTTTTGGATTGGGACGTATTTCAAGATATAAAACTATTTATTGGATATCAAGTGTGTACATAGAGATTCTACGCGGGACTCCGGTTCTGGTCCAGGCCATATGGATATTCTATGCGCTACCGTTGATTATTAACTATAATTTTGATTCAGTTACAGCAGGTATTATTGTTATTGCTTTAAATTCGGGGGCATATATCGCAGAAATTGTGCGTGGTGCGGTCGTATCGATTGAGAAAGGTCAAATGGAGGCGGGCCGTTCACTTGGCCTGAATCATGGACAGACGATGCGTCATATTATTTGGCCGCAGGCTTTCAAACGAATGATTCCTCCACTGGGCAATCAGTTCATTATCAGTATTAAGGATACATCCCTGTTGTCAGTCATACTCGTTCCGGAACTGATTTTCCAAGGACGTTTGATTGCGGCCAACCACTTTAATGCTGTTGAAATTTATACGACAGTTGCCGTCTTCTATCTGGCCATTACTTTAACATTATCCTTCGTCTTGAGCATTGTTGAAAGGAGGCTGGATGTGTAATGATAACAGTTGAAAACTTGCATAAAAGCTTCGGAAAGTTAGAGGTATTGAAGGGGATTGATTGCAAGATTGAACAGAAAGAAGTGGTTTGTGTAATCGGCCCGAGTGGATCCGGAAAAAGTACTTTTTTAAGGTGTTTAAATCTGCTTGAAGAAATTACAAGTGGTGATGTTGTTGTAGATGGTGCACGTTTAAATGATCCGAAGACAAATATAAATGAAGTTCGAAAAGAAGTGGGAATGGTCTTTCAGCAGTTTAATCTGTTTCCACATAAATCCGTAATTGAAAATGTCATGCTTGCTCCACATAAAGCGCGTGGTATCAGTAAAGATGAAGCAAAGGACCGTGCACAGAAGTTGCTGGAAAAGGTCGGTCTGAGTGAAAAAGCTGACATGTATCCAAATCAGTTATCAGGCGGACAGCAGCAACGCGTGGCCATTGCTCGTGCACTTGCCATGGAGCCTAAGGTGATGTTGTTTGATGAGCCAACCTCTGCACTTGATCCAGAGCTTGTTGGTGAAGTATTAGCCGTTATGAAACAGCTTGCCTATGAAGGGATGACGATGGTTGTTGTGACACATGAAATGGGATTTGCCAAAGAAGTTGGGGATCGAGTCCTCTTTATGGATGAAGGAATTATCATGGAGGAAGGCGATCCGGAACAGATCTTTTCGAATCCTGAATCGGAGCGGACGAAAGAATTTCTGAATAAAATATTGTAATGAAAAAAGAAGCTATTGGTCTGTTATTTTGCAGACCAGTAGCTTTTTTTTGAGAGTGAGTGTGCTAATTGGCTGGGGACCGAATGATTAAGAGAGTGAGCGGCCCCGCTTCTTTTTGAGCGCCAGTGGGCCTGATCCCCAAGACGTAAGTAGCGGTGAAGGGGTTTGAAAGAGATTCTGTTTTTACTTCTTTCTTGCTATACTATTAATAAAAGAAATGGAAATGTGGTGGAACAGTGGATGTATGTAATCATTGCAATAAGAATGCTGTAAATGTCATAACAAAAATTGACGGTGAGGAAGCAGGACTTTGTTGGAGTTGTTATAACCAAATCATTTCGGAGGAGCTTGGCGTTGAATTGACGAATGAAATGAAAGAGGTAGCTTTGAGAGATCATGCCGGTGTACTTAGGAGGTTTTCAATTACTCAACGACTAGACCCTCTTGGCATCTTTATGGAAGCTGTTGAGATGAATGAATGTGGTTATGCTTTTGCCGTGCATGGTGAATTGGATGACGATCAGCAGTCCTTACTTCAGAAGCTTCTAGATAAAGTAAAGGCAGGGTTGGCGGAGTCCTATGTTGAAAAAGATGCTTTTCCAAATGGTCAAACCTATCACTCTATCACCAACGATCATTTTCTTGGCCGTATTGACCATGGAGGAGAACATGATGGGCCGGTTGTTGTCATAGATGGTAAACCCTATACGTGGGAAGAAGTCGGTGAGATGATGAAGTCATATGAAGGTTTTCAATTACAAGTTAAGATCTTTGATATGACCGACGACGTGGATTTAGGAATCTGACCAACGGTGCGTTAAAGCGCTAAGGAATCACTGTTTGATTTTGGGTTCTAGTCTATACGGTCTCGTAAGTTAAGCTAAACATCTATACTAACCATCCGCTTTTTTTGTTCCAAATTTCCCACTCTAAAAGTTGCGGAAAAATAACAAATTCATGTAATATAACTATGAGGTGGTTGAGTTGATAAGAGGTTATAAAGAGGAAATATTGTATATACCTAGGCATGATGAGAATATTCGAATTCAGATTTTGAAAACGGGTGTATATATAGGAAACATGTATTATAAAAATAGAGGCTATAAGTTTGAATCTATATCGAAGCAGGAAGTCATCAAAACTTTGTTAGACGATATTAATTTTGAAGTTTAATTTCAATTTTTATATTAGGGGCATCAAAGAATTTATATAGTTAATTCCTTGTTAAGCTTAACTTAATAGTTGAGTGTACTGATTTTGTACTCTGGCCCATGGTTCTAACTATTGCATTGGAAACGGAACCTGACCTCTATGACAAAGAACATCATGTTCATTTGAATGAAGCAAAAGTTTGGATGATTTTTCGTAATGGTGAGCGTCTCCCACAAGTAACTTCTCGTTGGGAAATTGCAGGTGTGATAAATAAAAGTCAATAACATTTACAAGGGATTTCTCTTTAACAAGTAGAATCGATTAAAAAATTATGTAATTAGATTCGACAATTGAGGCTGATGCTCAGTTGCCGAATCCTTTATAATCTATAGTTATAAAGCTGCAACTAATAATCTGATGCAGTATTGTTCAGGAGTTATCTTTTTAATCCTGAAGCTCCATCTCTAATTCCAAAGCCTTACGAAGTTTATTCCTAGCGTGTCTCCCCCAATTCTTTACAGCATCTCTTGTAACGTTTTCCAGTTTCGCGATTTGATCAATAGAAAGATCATGGATGACAAAGTAATAGACCCATTTCCACTGATTTTCCGTCAATATTTCCTTCACTTGTTCCCATAAGTAGTGATCTTGGATAATATCTTCGGTTTGAACGGCTTCCATAGTCGCATGCGTCTGAAAATAGGTTTCCTCATGCTTCGTATTTCTCGCTTCTTTACGAATGCGATCGATTAGAGCGTTTCGTATCCTCCAGCTTATGTACGTTGAGAATCTACCAAGTTCCGGGTTGTAGCTTTCATAAGCGTTCCACAGTGCCTCTAACCCTTCAGCAAAAAAGTACCCATCACGATCTTGAATATGCAGGCGGTGAATGTGATAGTGAATCAGTTGCTCATTTTCTTTAACGATTTGTTCGAAGTTCATGGTCATTTTGTTATCTCCTCTTTAAAATTTTTTCATTCATATATATTATCGTGTTGAAAACCAATTTTGGTGTCATAAGTCGCACAACTTTTTAAAATATTGTAAAAAATTGAAATAATTATTCCCTTTTTGTGGTGCATAGGTAATAATAGGAATGTGCACAATTTATTATTGAATATTCAATAGAAAGAAGAACATGATGAACCATCAGTACGAAGATTATCAAGGGCTCGTTTACACTGTGTTAAAGAAATTGAACATGAAGAAGCCTTACGAGGATTACATTCAGGATGCCTATTTCATTTATGATCAATGTATGAAAAATTACGACTCCACAAAGTCCAACTTTTCTACCTATTTCACGATTCAGTTGACTTTCTATTACATGTCATTATTTCGCAAGCAAAGGGATCAATCGTCACGGTTATCACTCTTGGGTCACTGTAGTAAGGATTCTTTTACACCTGATCCTATCTTAGATTGGATCTCCCTGCATGATATTTTCTATTATTGCGACTTGACGGAATTTGAAAAGAGTGTAGTTCGGCTAACATTAGGCGGCTGTACAGTTGGAGAAATTTCTGAAGCTGAATCTGTAAGCGAGACGACCGTGAAGCGAGCGAGGAAAATGATTAAAGAGAAGACGAGGAAGCATTTAATTATTTAATCGATGATTTTTTCCGGTAACGGTTATGAAGAGACGATGACGGCCCCGGGGGAGAGCGCCCTCTGATGATTAAACATTTAATCAGTGGAGGCATCCAGAACCTATTTTTGTCAATCTACGCGTCACACTTCTATGCAAAATGCATTACCAATACCTTGTCTGGCTTCAACCAATTCTAAGAAAAGTAGATGAAATGGCAAGGCTAACGTTTACTCCCCTTTTATAAAAAATTGTCGTATTCTTGCTGTCTATGTCATTTCTAGTTATAATAGACCATAGACAAATGACAGAATCTGGAGTGAACAAATTACTATGAAACGTTCGGATAAACACAAGAAAAAGAGGCGGAAGTGGTGGAAAGTTCCTCTTATCCTATTAGTCTTGCTACTACTAGGTGGAGGTACCTACCTTTACACCATTTACGCCGGGGCAAAAAGCACGGTTGATGAAAAGATGCATGAAAAGGTAGCTTCCATTGATCATGAAGCGGCAGAAAAGAAAATAACCCAAGAAGAACCTTTAAATATTCTTTTGATGGGTGTCGATGAACGAAAAGGCGACCGTGGAAGATCAGATGCTCTAATGGTCCTTTCCCTAGATCCTGCCAACAACCGCAGCCAGTTGATAAGCATTCCACGTGATACAAGAACAACACTTGTCGGCGATGACCCCAAAGCAGGAACCAAGGACAAGATTAATCATGCGTATGCATTTGGCGGCACGGACATGGCTATCAGGACGGTAGAGAATTTTCTGAATGTCGAAATGGATTATTACGTCAAGATAAATATGCAGGGCCTTTCTAAAATGGTTGATGCTGTTGGTGGAATTACCGTTAACAATTCACTAGATTGGTATGATACCGGTTATTACAAAGAAGGCTATCACTATGAAAAAGGTAAAATCACTCTTAATGGTCCGCAAACGATGGGATATGTACGCATGAGATACCAGGATCCAAGGGGTGATGCGGGTAGAAACGAACGTCAGCGGCAAGTCATTAAAGCGATTGTTGATAAAGGGGCGAGCATTAGTTCCGTGAATCGAATCGGAGAAATGATGGATGTGCTAGGTAATAACGTAACAACCAATATGAATTTCAGCGCCATGAAGAATATCGTGCTAAATTACCGTAGTGCCCAACAGAACATGGAAACGTATCAAATGACTGGGACAGGTACGAAAATCGGTGGTGTGTACTATCTACAAGTCTCTGACCAGGAAGTTCAAGAAGTTCACAATATGATTACGGAATATAGTTCTTAATGACAAGGCTGTCTCTTAGTAGGAGGCAGCCTTGTTCTTTATACTTAGAAACTTTGAACTACCTCTGAGTAAAAACGATAAGAAGGACGACAATGATCCAAAACGGAACACACATAAACAGTGCATTTCTAAATCCTTTTACAAACATGACCTTACACCTCATTCTTTGATGCTTTTAACATTGTTGCTACATGTATAGATCTATATACATTAGTCGTGTGAGAAGAGGGGGACGATTCAGTTTGAAGGAAAAACTCAGAGTCGCCGCTAGGAACGACCAACCGCGAATTACGTGAGGAAACAGGATATCAGGCGGAGAATGGGTATCTCTTGGGTTACTCCATCCTTTAGCAGGATCTACATCTGAAGCGATTCACCTTTTTGCAGCGAAGGCCGTTTCCAGGACTGGGGATCAGGCTCTTGAACTGAGTGAAGAGATTGAGATGCAGCTGGTTGATATGAGTGAATTGTATGCGCTAATTTGGAAGTGGTGATTTCAGACATGGAGCGGGATCTGCTGCTGTTCTGGGGTGTTTGGATGGTTGATACTGATAATATATGTAAGATAAATTCTCCATGTTGTCTTGAACCAATATGAAACTGAATTTTACTATTTAATTTAGCTTTTGTGAAAAATATGGTATAATTAAATCAGAAACAGGATACACATAAGAAAAGGAGATCACAGCGCCAACTGCGATCCCTTAGATAGTTGCTCTTGATTAGGGCAAGGCTATTCGTGAAAATAGACACTCCCCGTTATCCAGACAGGGTGTCTATTTTTTTACGCGTATTATCGCCACTATTAAGGCAATCAATGTTACATTCAAGGTACTAAAGGCTATAGCAACCATCAATGCTTCATAGACGCTCATGGCATCACCCCCTCTTCATTTGACATGGGGATTAGCCGACACCCTATTCAATTCGAACAACTATCTAATTCTATTATTACATAAATGTGTTTGTATTACTTGAAAAAATAAAATTCAACGTAACATTTTTACGGTACAAACAGACAAGGAACTTTTCTCGAAATTTCTAATTAATATAAAACTTTAATTTATAGAGGGAGGTAGCCGTATCAAAGGCAAAGGCTTGTTAATGGGGAAACACAGGAAGTGCTGCTAGCGGATCCTAGCAGCACTATTTTCATTCGCACGCTCAATGGGCAGCTTGGTGTCGAATGGGTCTTATTACGTTGAATTCTAACGTTTACGTACCCGTACATACATTGGTATGAGAGTTAGGGAGTTAAATCCCTGCCAAGGTAATGAATCATTTAGTTGGATTCTTGAAATGTTTCTTGACCATATACAATTTTACCATCAATGATTGTTGCGGCTACATCAATATCCTTAATCTTCATAGGATCCATAGCCATTGGATCATCTTCGAGAACAGCAAAGTCTGCCAGTTTTCCAACCTCAATACTTCCTAATATATCTTCTTCAAAATTTAATGTTGCTCCGTCTATCGTCATCGTTCGTAAAGCTTTTTCTACACTAATTTTTTAATCTTCTCCCAACACGTCATCCCCCATCGTTTGGCGATTGATTGCTGCCCAAACTGAAAATAGTGGGGATATAGGAGTGATTGGGCCAATCGGAATGTAACATGTAGGGATGGCCTCTTTTTGCAGCATCTGCTAAGGGATTAATTTGTTCTGCCCTGTCAGGTCCTAAAAAGATACGTTTATGTCTGTCACCCCCCAGTAGTAAACGTGGTTAATAAAGAAAGACCCTGCGACACAAAGTTCGTTCATCCTATTTAAGTCTTCGGTAGTCCCGTCTGGATATGCCCAATGCGGCGCCGATGGTCAGCACGAGGTTTAGCGGGTAGAGCATATTCGTAGGCATCTAGAATAGACTCAATGGCTCGATCGCCATTTCCGTGAATAGCAATTCTAAATCCTCTTTTGTGTAGATCAATATCTCTTCATTAAAATCTCTCCGCTTATGCAGGAGTTCTCCATAAGTCTCTGGTTCGCAGTAGTCAGGTTCTTTAAGTGCGGCGGTAATTCCTTGAATGGAACCATCCTCGCCGCTAGATAACATTCTCCTAAATTTAATCTACAAAACCTAGATTCTCTCTTTCCAGCTCGTATCGACTATTTTTACGCTTGTTCTCCAAAATGTATAGAAATTTTCAAAGTTATCTAAAATTTAAATGTAAGCTTACAATACACTCCTGATAATTAGTTGGCTTAGTTAGTAATTTGAAAATTTTAAAAGTTGTTGCTATTTATTTTTAATTCCGTTAGAATACAAATTATCAATTAAAGATAACTGTTACCGTATATCGGTAAAAGAGAAAGGTGTTTTTAAACATGAACAAATTAAAAGTACCGATAATGGGATTTACAGAAGAACAGGAAACATTTAGGAATGAAGTACGTCAGTTTATTAAAAGTGAAAAAGACACCTTTGAATCTCAAGTTGACTCATGGTTAAGTGGATATTCACCAGCGTTCTCCCAAAAGCTTGGGGAAAAGGGCTGGATTGGGATGACTTGGCCAAAGAAATATGGTGGGAAAGAGAGAAGCTCTTTAGAACGGTATATCGTTATTGAGGAATTATTAGCGGCAGGTGCTCCAATAGCTGCGCATTGGTTTGCTGATCGACAGACCGGTCCTTTATTTTTAAAGTTTGGAACCGATGAACAAAAGGAATTTTTCCTTCCTAAAATTGCAAAAGGCAGATGCTTTTTTTCAATAGGTTTAAGCGAGCCAAATGCTGGTTCTGATTTAGCAGCTATCAGTACAAGGGCAGAAAGGACAGAGAATGGTTGGGTTTTAAATGGGATGAAGATATGGACTAGTGGGGCACATCTTTCCGATTATATGATCGTCCTCTGTAGAACTTCACCAAAAAACCCTGACAGGAAACATGAGGGGTTAAGTCAATTGGTTGTAGATTTGTCCAGTCCCGGCGTTACTATAAGACCCATCAAATATTTAACAGGAGAAGAACATTTTAATGAAGTGTTTTTTGAAAACGTTATCATACCTGAAGAGAACATTGTTGGGCAGGAAGGGAATGGATGGAGGCAAAGCATGGCAGAGCTTGCTTATGAGAGAAGTGGTCCTGAAAGAATATTGAGCACCTTCCCTTTATTAGAGGAATTGATTGGAACTTTAAGAGAAAATAAGGATTTTCAAGGTATGAAAGAAGCTATGAAACTGCTGTCTCAATTATATAGCTTAAGACATATGTCCATCGGAATTGCCCAATTATTAGAGGAAGGAGCGGATGTAAATACAACAGCCGCTTTAGTTAAAGATATGGGAACAAAATTTGAGAAGAATGTCGCTGAGGTTGCTCGCTTAATTATAGCGAGTAGTCCATCGATGACGTCAGAGGTTCGATTTGAAAAATTATTGGCCCAGTCCATTTTGCATGGGCCGGGATTTACTTTACGCGGTGGGACCACAGAGATTTTAAGAGGAATCGTGACGAAAGGGGTGATTGCTGAATGAGTGATATGCAGGAAATTATATTGGATTCAACCAACAAAATGTTTAAGTCCTTATGTACAAAAGAATTGATTGATCGATCAGAAGAAGGGATATTTGCAGAGGAGTTGTGGTCTGTTTTGGTTGAGTCTGGGGTAACTTCAGTCGGTGTTCCGGAATCCTTAGGGGGCACGGGGGGAGATTACAATGATGCCCTTCATATCTTACAGTTAGCTGGGAAGTTTAGTGTTCCGCTTCCTTTAGCAGAAACATTAATGGTTCAATGGTTGTTGGCGGATCATGGGATATCGCCATCTTCAGAGATTTTGACCCTCTCCGTAAATCCTAAAAACAAGATTGAGCTAGAAGAAACGCCCAAAGGGTACTCCGTACAGGGAAAAGCAGTGAATGTACCTTGGGCAAGACATGCAAAAAGGATAGTAGTCATAGCTAACGTAGAAGGTAAATCCAAATTGGCTTTATTGCCATTAGATAAGGCTAATATTGAGTTTAATAGCAATCTAGCTGGGGAACCATCGGACACGATTCACTTTCAAAGTGTTGATGTAGCTGATATTTTCCTTGAGGAAGTTGATGTAGAGCAATTCAGGATGAAAGTCACTAATTTAGGAGGGTTAATAAAAATCGTAATGATGAGTGGCGCTATGGAAGCTTTATTGGAACTGAGTGTTCTTTTTTCCAAGGAACGTGAACAATTTGGGCGGCCGCTGCATCGCTTACAAGCCATTCAGCAGCACATTGCTGTATTATCTGGTGAAACAGTTGCCTCCGTTACCATTGCAAATAAAGCCATTTTAGCTTTTGGCAAAGGAGTAGATGATCATGAAATTGCTGCAGCTAAACTAAAAGTAAATGAAGCAGCTGGGAAAGTAACTGAAATTGCTCATCAGCTTCATGGGGCAATAGGAGTAACACATGAACATCGATTGAATCAAGTGACACGAAGGCTTTGGGCCTGGAGAGATGAATTTGGGAATGAAAATTACTGGGCAGATCAATTGGCTGACAAAGTCATGAACTCAAACACGGAAAGCTTATGGGAAATGATCACGGATCATCCGGTCATAGCAAAGGTTCAATTAGGGGAGGGAATAAAATGAGTGATTTGATTTTTAACGTGGAAGATCATATTGCAAAAATTACATTAAATAGACCAGATCGTTTAAATGCATTTAGTGAAGAAATGATTCATTTATGGATAGAAGCATTGGAAACAGTCCGAGATTCGGACCACATCCGTGCCGTGCTGATTAGAGGGAATGGTAAAAGCTTCTGTGCGGGCGGAGATATTAAAGAAATGATTGCTGGAAACGGATTTTACAAAAGTGAAGATGATCTGACAAGTACAGGTTTAGCAAGAAAAAATTCATTGTGGAAAAAGGTGCAAAGAATTCCTTTATTATTGGAAGAAATCGATCAGCCTGTCATTGCTCAAATGCATGGTGCAGCGTTTGGTGCAGGACTTGATATGGCACTCATGTGTGATATTCGTATTGCATCAGAAGAGATTAGATTATCTGAAAGCTATGTGAATGTAGGGTTGGTTCCAGGGGATGGGGCTGCCTATTTCTTGCCCCGATTGGTAGGTAAGGATAGAGCGCTAGATATGTTATGGACTGGTAAGGTCATTGAAGCAGAGGAAGCGAAGCAAATGGGGTTGGTGACGTTTGTAGTCCCCCAGGATGAGATCGAGACGTTTACAGATGGTTATTTACAAAAGATTGTGAATGGGCCTCAACAAGCCATTCGATTGACGAAAAGAGCGGTTTATCAAAGTGAAACTATGAGTTTACGCTCATCGCTGGATATGATTTCTTCTTCTATGGGGTTAGTCACTGAATTGGAAGATTACCAGCAAGGTGTGCAGGCGGTTATGGAAAAGCGAAAAGCTACTTTCAAGTAAGGTGACGGTGGATGTTGGTTCCCTTTGGTCTCAATAAATAATGGAGAGGGAGATTATTTTATGAAAAAGATCAGCAGGTTCGGTTTGGTATTAGTAGCTATCGTTCTTATTGTAAGCGGTTGCAGTGGTGCGGCTGGAAACTCAAAAGAGAAACCTCTTGTACTTTCAACAGGAACAACCACCGGGGTCTTCTATTCATTGGGAGCCTTATTATCCACTACTTGGACTAATGAACTGGGTACACAAGTGACGTCGCAAGGTTCTAACGGAAGCGTTGATAACTTAAACTTGATGAGCCAAGGAAACGTCACGATGGGTTTTTCAACCGTAAATATGATGTATCAAGCCTATAACGGGGTTGGCAACTTTGAAGAGAATCAGTACAAAGATATTCGTGTTTTAGCGAACCTGTACCCAAACGTGAGTCATGTCATAGCGTTAGAGGGGTCTGGTATTGAGTCAGTTTCTGATATTAAAGGCAATGGATTCGTGTTTGGTGCTCCGGGAAGTGCTACAGCCATAGAATCCAAATTATTATTGGAAGCACATGGGGTAAGTGTTGATAGTGTGAATGCGAACTACGTTGGATTTACAGAAGCTGTTGATTTATTAAGAAATGGTCAAGTAGAAGCGGCAAATATTTATACTGGTGTCCCTTCCTCGGCTGCAACGGAGCTCATCTCCACTGTTGATTCAAAAGTGCTAAGCTTTTCAGAAGATGCAATCAAAACATTAACGGATGAATCAGACTATCCATGGAATTTTAAACATACCATCGAAGCTGGAACTTACGATAATCAACCGGAAGATATTATTACAGTCGGGCAATTTAGCGGGATCGCTGTTGATGCAAATGTGTCGGAAGAGAAAGTTTATGAGCTGACGAAAGCATTATGGGAAAACCTTGATAAGTTGAAAGAGGGGCAGGCCGTTGCCGAGCAATTTGATCCTGAGTTAGCCGTACAGGGGACCGCAGGCGTTCCATTACACCCGGGTGCAAAAAAATATTATAAGGAAATTGGCGTCCTTGAATAAGCTCTATTTTGACACGACTATGAGGAGGAGGGGGAAAGGATGAAGTTCCTGCCTAAACGAAGGAAGGCAAAAGACTCTGAACAGCTTTCGGAAGTGGATCAGGCAGACGATAGTGTAAAACAGGTGAATTATTTAGGCTTTATGTCTAGAATCATTTTACTTCTATGTATTGTCTGGACTGTATTTCAGTTATATACGAGTAGTTATGGAGTTATGGAGACTGTGAAGTTTAGGGCCTGGCACTTAGGATTTTTGCTTGTATTAACTTTTTTACTCTATCCTGCCTCGAAGAAAAGTAGTGGAAATAGAGTGGCGCCGACGGCCTGGGATATCATTTGTGTCATTCTGGCGGTTGGATCGATTGGCTATTTTATTTCTATGTACGACAATTTTATCCTTGAAAGAAATGGTATCAATACGACACTCGATTATATCATAGGTGGGATTGCCGTACTCTTATTATTTGAGGCAAGCAGGAGGGTTGCCGGAAAAGGACTCACCATCATTGCGGCCATTTTCCTCCTGTATAATTTTTTCGGAGCTTATATACCTGGCCTATTAGGACACTATGGATTTACTGTCGAACGAGTGATTAATGTCATGTTCTGGGGAAGCCAGGGGATCTTTGGCATTGCCTTGGGTGTGTCAGCCACATACATTTTTGTCTTTGTGCTTTTTGGGGCTTTTCTTAAAAATAGTGGTTTTACTGACTTTATCAATGATCTAGCCTTAACCATTGCAGGACGTTCAGCAGGAGGCCCAGCAAAGGTTGCTATTTTTGGAAGCGGCTTCATGGGGATGATTAGTGGGAGTGCTGTCGGAAATGTTGTGACTACAGGTACGGTTACGATTCCGATGATGAAGAAAACCGGATATAACCCTAAATTTGCCGGCGCTGTAGAGGCGGTAGCGTCTACTGGTGGATTAATAGCCCCTCCTATCATGGGAGCTGCTGGGTTTATCATGGCCCAATTTTTAGGTGTGCCGTATACAGTGGTTATGATGGCAGCATTAATTCCAGCGGTCCTTTATTATGTAACCCTATTTATGGTCGTTCATTTTGAAGCGAAAAATATGGGGCTATCCGGTTTATCGAAGGAAAACATCCCAAACGCAGTAGAGGTCTTAAAGAATGGGGGCCATTTGCTAATTCCGCTGATTGTGCTGGTGGGAGCTTTATTTTCTGGTGTAACCCCATTGTTTGCAGCGATCTGGGCATTACTTTCGACCGTAGCAGCTAGCTGGTTAAGAAAATCGACGAGAATGAACGTTAGAACGATATTACGTTCTATTGAGGAAGGTGCTAAAGGAGCTATAAACGTTGGGATTGCATGCGCGATTGTAGGCGTTGTGATAGCAACAGTAAGTTTGACAAGTTTAGGACTCGTAGTAGGCAATAATGTGATCAATCTAGCTGGGGATAGTGTGTTCTTAGCGGCATTATTAACAATGGCTATAAGTATCATTCTTGGAATGGGCGTTCCTGTGACGGCTGCTTATATTATTGTTGCTGCCATTGCTGTGCCTATCTTGATCACTATGAATGTCGCACCGTTAGCTGCCCATATGTTTGCTTTCTACTATGCTGCTCTATCCAGTATTACTCCTCCTGTAGCTTTAGCCTCGTATGCAGCAAGCGGAATTGCTGGGACAGATTCTGGAAAAGTATCGATCGAGTCTCTGAAAATAGGATTAGCTGGTTTTATTGTCCCGTTTTTCTTCTTGTTTAACCCAGTGCTCCTGTTTGATGGAGGTTCTACGTGGGATAGTTTGCTTGCTGCTGTCACAGCTATTATAGGTGTGATTGCCCTGGCCTCCGTGGTCAAAGGGAGATTATTTATAAAAACGAACCTAGTCCAGAGAGTAATCATGCTAGTGGCAGCTTTCCTTTTAATTTTCCCGGGGCTATTGTATGGATTGCTTGGGGCGGCTTTGATAGGAGTTGTGACGGTTATGCAGAGGCTTAGTATCAGGAAAGAAGATGAGGCGGCTAAAACAACCTCGGGTAAACGACTTACCTTATAGGAGAGATGAACATGAACCAACCATTAAATGATATAAGAATTCTGGATTTGTCCAGGGTATATGCTGCACCTGCGGGATCAATGATTCTAGCAGATTTAGGGGCAGATGTTATCAGGGTTGAATCGTTAACAGGTTCAGATAGTATGAGGGAATGGGGACCTTTTGTAAACGGGGAGAGTACGTATTATTTTTCATCTAACCGTAATAAAAGATCCATTACACTAAATTTGAAAGAGGAAAAAGGGAAAGACATATTTCTGGATTTAGTAAAAAAAGCAGATGTCGTTCTAGAAAACTTTAAAACAGGGACGATGGAAAAGTTGGGGTTAGGCTATGAATACTTGAAGACGGTTAACGATCAGTTAATTATGTGTTCTGTTACAGGCTTTGGTCAGACGGGTCCTGATAAAGGCGCTCCTGGTTTCGATCCAGTGATTCAGGCAATAAGTGGTTTAATGGATGTTACCGGGGATGCTGAAGGAGAGCCTACTAAAGTTGGTGTGCCTATAGCAGATATTCTTACGTCTAATTATGTCGCGATTAGTATTTTGTCGGCCATTAGAATGAGAGACTTCAATAATCAGGGGCAGCATATTGATTTATCTTTACTTGATGTACAAATGAGCAGTCTGGCTAATGTATCGAGCAGCTATTTAAACGCTGGGAAAATCTCTAAGCGAGTGGGGAATAGTCACAATAATGTCGTACCTTATCAGGTTTTCAAATGTAAGGACGATCCGATTATGTTGTGTGCTGGAAACAATGGTCTGTACGTTAAATTATGTAAGTTATTAAACCATCCGGAGTGGGCTGAAGATCCAAGGTATTACACAAATAATAAGCGCTTAGAAAATGAAGAAGAGTTAGTTTCCATGATTCAACAAGTGATGAAAGAGAAAACGGCTGATGAATGGATGGAATTGCTCTCCCAAGCAAAAATCCCTGCTGGTAAAGTGAATACGATTGATCAAGCGTTTGATCACCCACAGGTTCAAGCCAGAGAAAGTGTAGAAGTGCTAACACATCCTATTGCTGGAGATATTAAAATGACAAAAAATCCAATGAGATTTTCAAACTTAAATATCTCAAGTAAATCTGCACCTCCCCTATTAGGAGAGCACACGGAAGAGTTATTAATGGAGGAATTGGGGTACAGTATAGAAGAACTTGAAGAATTAAGAGAGCAACATGTTATTTCCTATCCTGTTTTTGATAAAATAGTGGATGGATGATACTAAGCTAAATAGGTGATAAAAATGAATAAAGACAACTTCAAGAAGAATTACTCCATGCAGACTGTACATCGGGCCGTACAGATTTTGAGAGCTTTTTCGAGACACAATAAACGACTTACCTTAACTGAATTACATTCACTTACGGGGATTGGAAAATCAAGCCTCCAGCGGCTTCTTTCTACATTAACTATGGAAGGCCTGCTCCAAAAAAATGAGCAAGATAAACGTTATCAGCTTGGATTAGATTTTATCTTTTTTGCAGAGTTAGTAGAAAAAAGCTCAAGCCTCTTATCCATTGCCCAACCTGTGATGGAACGAATCTATTCCGAGACGACGGAAAGTGTTAGTTTAAGTGTCATTGAAAATAAGGAAAGAAAGTGTATTCACAACATTGAAAGTAAGCATGAGTTAAATGCGTTAACGTTTGTTGGTCAGACTTCCCCTTTATATGCGGGTGCTTCTGCAAAGGTTTTATTGGCACATTTTAATCAGGATGTATTAGAAAATTATTTAAACGATGTTTCCTTAGAGGGGATAACTGAACATACGATATCAACAAAAGAAGCCCTCATCGAGGATCTGACAAAAATAAGAGAAAATGGTTTTGCGACAAGTCATGGAGAGAGAGTAAAGGGAGCGGGCTCGATAAGTGCACCAATATTTGACCCTTTTTCAAATATTTTTGCAGCATTAACGACCATCATCCCTTCGGCGAGGGTAGACGATTATAACTTTGAGGAATTTACAGATAAAATAGTAAAGGGAGCAAAGGAAATTACGGATAAATTAAGAATGTAGGTGGTTCTTAGCATCTTAGGTAAAATCATGAAATTGTGAGGCCTTGTGAATAGATTCTTCACAGGGTTATTTTTTTTGCATGCTTTCGGGTGCAAAGAAGCCGAAGGAATATGTGCTGCTTTCTAGTATCCCCCATTAAAATTCATTAAAAAGATGTGAGGTCTGTCGCAGACAAGTTAAATGGCAGGTGGCAATCTGCATCTCTTTAAGACCCTAAAACCAGGGCGTGACGGCTGCCTGTTCCGTCCTCAAATAACTTGTCACTTTATCTTATGTATAATATACCAAATTAATTAAGTGAAGATTTTCGCACTCGACAAGAGAAAAAAGAATAGGGTTATTCATAATTTGCTTCTCTCATCTTCATCTAGGATAGTATTTCTTTGCTTCTTTCATTTCTAATCACTTGAGCATTAGCATCAGCTTTAATTGTTTTAAAGCTTTTTGCGTATTTTATTACCCAATAATAGGATGTTCTAAAAGGTGTAAAATATCAGATGGAAATGATCGGATGGATATTTAGATGCCCCCGGCTAAGAACCAGCCTCCTACAGTCAATAAGTGAAAATGTTTAATCTGGAGATTTTAGCAAATGATAAAATAAATAATTTTATGGAGGTACGCTAACTTATGGAACAAGAGGAAAAATTGAAAACCGCTGGTATTGCAATGGGGAGCGACTGGAAGGTCCAGACTGTTGGGGGCGCTGAAGAAACGACGGATACTGTTGTAGATAGGGATAAAGTTCAAGCCATTATTAATGATTGGAATGCGATGTCCAAGAAATCGGCTAATCTTACAATGGAACAGTACGGTCCTCCAAACGAGGCTATTTCAAGCAGACTAATCTGGTATAACAATGGACCGTGGAAACGGACGATTGTCTATCGTGATGAAATTCCACATGATTTTCCACAACCCCATACCGATGTGATTGAGAATTATATTAATTATTCAGTACCACCAGAAATGTTTAGTGAACTGGCGAAATTTGATGGAAGTGTCATCGTTGAACGGACAAGAGGGGAAGTCTCTTCCCGATGTGATATGGAAGCAGCCAATATTCTAGCTCTTAACCTAATGAATGATATTGTCACAGGTAAGTTAACTGTTGAAAAAGCTCGTGATACCTATTGTGAAGTGACCTCAGCATTTATGTTGAATAGACCGGCACCTTATGCGGAGAAACTGCAATTTGATGTCCCAAAAAGAGCAGAATATGATACGGACATCATTATGATTGCTGATGAAATGGCTGAGGAGATTATTGAAAATGTGAAAGATGCTGTTAACCCTGACAATAACCAAAATACAAATTATCATTAATCTCATTTCACGAAAACACGGCTTAAAATTCCGACTACACATTAAAACTAAGCTGGCTGTGATCTCAGCTCTTTTTTCTAAAAACCCCTCAGTCTATATGTAGTGACTGAGGGATTTTTTGGGTTACGTATGACTTTTAACCATCAGGAAATTCGCAGCCTTTTGCTTCCAGAATTTTATCTACCCATTTCCGATCAAGTGTTCCATCCTTAATGGATTGTAGAATCTGCTTCTCTTGCCTTTGTTGCTCCTGTGCAAGCTTGATCATGTCATTGGCACGCTGATAGGGAACAACTACGACACCATCTTCATCTCCAACGATAATATCTCCCGGATTGACGATTGTTCCATCCATTGTAATCGGTACGTTTATTTCACCTGGCCCATCTTTATAAGGACCATGGTGGGTAACACCCCGAGCATAAATCGGAAACGTTTCCTCTCGAATGACCGCAGAATCCCTGATCGCGCCATGAATCACAAACCCCGCAATTCCCTTTTTTTGAGCCATGCGCATCATAATTTCTCCAATGATGGCATGTGTCACTTCACCGCCCGCATCTACGACAATCACGTCTCCTGACTGTGCAAGGTCAATGGCTTTGTGAACCATTAAGTTGTCAGAAGGTCTGGTTTTGACTGTGATCGCACACCCAACCAGCTTTCCTTTTTTATGGTAAGGCCTTAAGTTAGCCCCGATACCACTTAGCCGGTGGGATGCTGATTGGGCAAGCGAACAAATGATTTGTCACATTACGAGTGTTCATAGGCATCTATTGATAATAAAAGATGAATAGCTGGCATGGGGATACAGTTGAACGGACTTGTTCGCATGTAAAGGCAGCCGGTGTTAAGTGACCTTTATGACTCCTATCCGCCATATTGAAAATAAGCAAAAAACAATCTCTTACTTTATATAGGTAGGGATTGTTTTTTTGCTTTTATTTAATTGTAGTGAGTATATGAAGGGGATTGGAAAGAGAGTAGGAACGAGATAGGGCCGATCCACCATAGAAGCGGCTTTTCGAACATCCTCACAATCCTATTGTTGATGATGTAGGTCGATAAGATGACAAGCAGCCATGGTTCATGGTGATAAGGGCTGTATCGTGCCAGGGGAGGAAGGAACCCATTCGTAGGTTAATATTTACAGTAAACCATTAATATTCCTTTATTTATGGTTTATTGGATTTATTTTTTATGATGAATATTGTAACCATTTGCAGAAGATTGCTACAATATTATGGCAAACATGGAAAGTAAATAATAGGTATAAAGGAGTGGATGGTCTGTTTAATCTTTTTAAGAAAAGTAGCTTCATACTTATGCTAGGTTGCTTCAGCCTTATCATGTCTCTATCTGTGCTGACTCCAACAGTTTCTGCAGAACAAGGGATTACATATCGAGTCGACGCTACTTCTTTAAATGTGCGCAGTGAACCCAATATTGGTGCGCCTATCATCGGCTCTCATGATGACGACACCTTGGTTACGGTTTACGAGAATCGGTTTGGCTGGGCAAGAATCAATCACAATGGTGTAAGCGGGTGGGTAGCCGCTTACTATTTGCTTGAGACGGACTCAGCCTCTCCCCAAGGTCAACAAATGACAGTAGCAGTAGATGCTGCCCATATACGGACAGGACCTGGAACGGGCTATGATAGTCTTGGGTTAGCCTATCGTGGTGACTTTTTTCCAATGATAGAAAAGACCAATGGGTGGGTACACGTGAGATTGTCGGATGGAAGTACAGGGTGGATAGCAGGTTGGCTCGGGACCAATCATTCCACTCCACCAAGCGGATCTTCTGCCTTAGAAGGGATTACCATTGTGCTTGATGCAGGACACGGAGGATATGACCCAGGTGCTATAGGATATTTCGGAGAGTATGAAAAGAACCTAACCTTACCAACGGCTCACACCATCTCTGATCAACTGCAGCAGGCGGGAGCCACGGTCGTTATGACTAGATCAGGCGATCAGTATTTACCCCTTGAGCAAAGGGTAAACATTAGCCATGCTTCTAACACAGATGCCTTTATTAGTGTTCACTATAACTCCAGCCTTTACACGAGTGCTCAAGGCATAAGCACTTATTATTATTCGAATGCTGACAGAGGGCTTGCTGATCAAATTCAAGGTCAGCTTATAGCTCACACCAACCTTCAAAATGATGGGGTGCAGGTAGGAGATTACCATGTGTTAAGAGAAAACAATGATGCGGCAGTCCTTGTTGAACTTGGGTTTCTATCAAATCCGATAGAAGTTGAGAGATTAAAAACTAGCAGCTATCAATCTAGTGTGGCTGAAGCCATCACACAAGGTCTGATTGATTATTTTTAGGAAAGTGTAACATCAGCTACCTGACCTCGTTGCGTTAAAGCGATCAGGGTTTTACTGGTTTGATTTTTATGTTAAAAGAAAAAGAACCGATAGCTGAGAGTAATATGCTCAGTTATCGGTTCTTTTAATGAATCTTGGAGACATCCTCTGCAAGACTTTTTGTTTCCATAGGAGTTTCTTTAATGCTGAGAAAAAAATTCTTCTAAAATCAAGACACACGCACCATAGGCTGAAGCATTTTCTCCAAGACTTGATAATACAATGGAGGTCTCTCTGGCTTCTTTCGTCAATCCTCTTGACTGAATGGTTTCTTTTAGACCTTCCATCAAAAAGTTTTTTGCGTTAGCAACGCCGCCGCCGATAATGATTCGTTTCGGGTTCAATGTGTGCATGAGGTTGACGAGACCTATTCCGAGAAACCTTCCCGTTTGATTTAATAATTCAACACTGAAATCATCTCCATCACAAGCAGCTTGATAAACCGTCTCTCCGTCTATCTTCTCGATATCATTCTCTACGAAGTCTAGAATACGTGAGGTTTTGCCAGTTTTTAAATGCTTTTTTGCTCGTGCTGCAATTGCTGGACCTCCAGCTAACGTCTGCAGACAACCATAATTTCCACAGGTACACTTAGGCCCTGACAGGTCGATGGTGACATGGCCGATTTCCCCGGCAATGTTGTTTTCGCCATGAAAAAGTTTTCCATTGATCATTATCCCTGCACCGATACCGTGGCCGACGTTGATCCCCACAATGTTATCCGTATCTTTTCCATTTCCAAACCATGATTCACCAAGGGTCATGGTGCGGGCATCATTTTCTACTTTGACAATCATCCTGAATTCACTTTCCAACTCTTGCTTAATGGGAATATTGTGAAGGTCGAAGGAAGGGGCGAAAAGTGAGATTCCCTTTTCTATATCAACAATACCATGCATACCTACACCAATGCCTAAAAATTTTTCCGTATCATTCTTGTCTGATTGTAACAATGAGTAGATACCTGTCTTCATTGTAGCAAGAAGGTCTTCCTCAGTCGGATATTCTTTAATCTGTAGTACGGTTGAATCTTTTAATTCACCAAACAAGTTTGTAACTATGAACTTCATCTTGTATCGTCCTACGTCAATGCCGATGATGTAAAAGTGTTCGGCATTAATGGCTAGCAAAGTAGGCTTCCTTCCGCCTTGTGAAGCACCTTGTGTGGTCTCGATAACGAATTGGCTGGTAATTAATTCTTTAACGATATTACTGACGGTGGGAGGGGTGAGTCTTGTTTGTTTTGCGATCTCTGCCCGAGAAATAGGGCCATCTTTCCGGATCATATTCAGGATGATGGATCGATTGATCGACTTCATTAATTGAAAACTTCCCCTATTGTACTTCGAAGACATAATTCTTCCTCCCACAATTGTAATTACATTCATCATAACATAGGACTAAAACTAAGGAAAATTAATTAACAAAGTAAACGTATTGGTTTACGCGTACCCTTTTTTTATAAAAGTAGAATGTAATTATTTTCAAGGAATAAAATAGCGTAATAACAACTAGAAATGGTCAAAAATGTGCTGTTAGGAAAGATGGGGAGGAGAGCTTGAAACCTAATAAAGGGTTTTCATTTTTCTGGTTCTTGTGATAAATTGTATGTTAGTTAATTAATTAATTTTATTAACTATATTGCAAACGCATTCAAACCAACTGTGCAAGGAGAGACAACTATGAATCTATTTACGATTGTATCTTTTCTATTTTTTACAGGATTAGTAGCACTTATCTCATACCTCCTAACTCGTAGGGAGAACTTAGACACCCAGGATGGTTATTTCCTAGGCGGAAGAAGTTTAGGGGCCTGGACGATTGCTGGTTCCTTAATGCTTACTAATTTATCTACGGAACAATTGATTGGATTAAATGCGCAAGGGTACTCCGATACCCTTGCTGTTATGGGGTGGGAGGTCGGTTCTGCTATTGCATTAGTAGTTGTTGCCTTATTTCTTTTACCTCGATATTTGAAGGGCGGCATTACTACGATTCCTGATTTCTTAGAAGATCGTTATGACTTTGGAACAAAACAAATTGTCACCATTCTCTTCTTGTTTGGTTATATTTTTAATTTGCTTCCCCCGATTCTCTATTCCGGAGCGGTCGCTATTAATGGTTTATTCGGTATTCCAGAAGCACTAGGTGTAAGCCGTATGACAGGTTTATTTATTACGGTATTTGCGATCGGTGTTGTCGGTTCCATTTATGCTATTTTTGGTGGATTAAAGGCCGTTGCCGTATCTGATTCAATCAATGGAGTGGGTCTTCTGATCGGGGGATTGATGATCCCGATTATCGGGTTGTTCGTCTTAGGGGATGGTTCGATTACAAATGGATTGAGTACGGTCATCCAAGAATCTCCAGAAAAGTTGAATTCAGTCGGCGGTTCCGAAAGCCCAGTACCATTTGGAACCATGTTTACGGGGATGCTGTTAGTCAATCTATTTTACTGGGGCACCGCGCAGCATATTATGCAGCGGGCGATTGCAGCAAAAAATCTGAAGGAAGGCCAAAAAGGGGTATTGATAGCTGCTTTTTTGAAACTCTTAGGACCAGTATTCCTGATTCTGCCGGGAATCATTGCTTTCAACATGTTCGGTCCTGGCTTGGAGCCGACGAATGCTTATCCCAGACTTGTTAAAGAAGTATTGCCGACACCTTTGGTAGGTTTCTTTGCTGCTGTACTGTTCGGTGCGATCTTATCCTCATTTAATTCAGCTTTGAACTCATCCGTTACGTTGATTGCACTCAATATTTATAAGCCATATTTCAAGCCTGATGCACCTGATCGTGAGGTTGTTCGTAAAGGGAAATATATTGGTATTGTACTCGCTTTGTTCGCGATGTGTATCGCACCACTGATTGATCTGGTGCCTCAAGGTTTCTTCCAATACTTACAAATCGTTAATGGTTTTTATAATGTGCCGATCTTCACAATTCTCATTGTTGGGTATCTAACTAAACGTGTTCCAGCTATTGCGGCGAAAATCTCGCTGTTTGTATTTATTTCGATTTATGCCGTCACCCAGCTGATTTGGGACACAGGTATCCATTTCCTTCATATATTAGCGATTCTTTTCGTAGTATGTTCAGGGTTAATGCTGCTTATCGGCAAACTTCGCCCTCGTGAAAAGGATTTCATTTTAGAAGAAAAGTCAAAGGTCGATATGACCCCGTGGAGACTTGTTTTCCCTGTCGGAGTGGCTGTTACATTGGCGATGATCATTATCTATACGTTGTTATCTCCAATAGGTATTATATAAATCTATTATAAGGTTAAGGTGAAAAGATGGAACAACTGGAAAAGGAATTTATTAATCAGTTCGGTGGTTATGGAGAACTTGTATCGTTTTTTGCCCCAGGACGTGTCAACCTGATTGGGGAGCATACCGATTATAATGGAGGCCACGTTTTCCCGTGTGCGCTCAGTGTCGGGACATATGTTATCGCCCGAAAACGACAGGATGATAAGGTGCGATTGCATTCTATGAATTTTAGTGAGTTAGGAATGATAGAAACCAAAGTAGACGAACTGACCTATGAACAGCCCCATGACTGGGCGAACTATCCGAAAGGTGTGGCGGCTGTATTTCAGCAAGCTGGTTACAAGATTGCCACTGGCTTCGATGCCGCTTTTTATGGGAACATTCCAAACGGGGCAGGTTTATCCTCGTCTGCCTCCGTTGAAATGGTTACGGCTGTTATGCTGAAGGAGCTATTTCAGCTTAAAATCGACAGGATTGAAATGGTGAAGCTAGCTCAAAAAGCGGAGAACGAATTTGTCGGTGTCAATTGCGGAATCATGGACCAATTCGCTATTGGAATGGGGAAGCAAGATCATGCGATTCTATTAAACTGTGATACATTGGATTATCAACACACTCCGATTTCCTTAACGAACGAGCAGCTGATTATAGCCAATACTAATAAACGAAGAGGTCTATCTGATTCCAAATATAATGAGAGAAGGCAGCAGTGTGAAACAGCCTTAAGTGATCTGCAAATCATGCTCGATATCGGCAAACTCGGTGAATTGACAAGGGGAGAGTTTGAGGCTAATAAAGGTTTGATTCATGATGCGCTTGCGCAAAAACGCGCGAAGCATGCCGTCTACGAAAATCTCCGTACAATCGATGCGGTCGAAAAATTAAAAGCAGGAGATGTTGAAGGTTTTGGTAAGTTAATGAATGAATCCCATATTTCATTAAGGGATGATTATGAAGTGACTGGAAAGGAACTGGATGCTTTAGTCGAGGCAGCATGGGAAGAAGGAGCCATTGGATCGAGAATGACAGGGGCTGGTTTTGGGGGCTGTACGATTAGTATTGTTCCAATCGAGATCACTACCCGTTTTATCGATCGCGTCGGCCAAAAGTACACAGAAGCTACTGGTTTAGAAGCAGATTTTTATATAGTCGATATTGGAGATGGAGCAAAAAAACTATAACAGGAGGGTACACAATATGGCGGTATTAGTATGTGGGGGAGCTGGGTATATTGGAAGCCATGCCGTAGCTCAATTGTTGGATCGTAACGAAGACGTCGTGGTGGTGGATAATCTGCAAAAAGGCCATAGGGAAGCTGTAGTCGAAGGAGCTGCCTTTTACCAAGGCGATCTTCGTGATGATGCGTTTTTAAACGAAGTCTTTGAATCTAATGACATCGATTCGGTGATTCACTTTGCGGCAGATTCACAAGTAGGGGAAAGTGTCGGGGATCCATTGAAATATTACGATAACAATGTGTACGGAGCTGTATGTTTATTGAGGGTTATGGCTGCCCATCAGGTGAAGAAGATTGTTTTTTCATCCACTGCCGCAGCCTATGGGGAAGTGGAACAGGTACCGATTCAGGAAACCGATCCAACTGTGCCGACGAATCCATATGGAGAGACGAAGCTTGCGATTGAGAACATGCTGAAATGGGCAGAGCAGGCCCACGACATCCAATCTGTAGTCTTACGTTATTTTAATGTGGCCGGAGTGGATCCGGAAGGGCGGATTGGCGAAGACCATGATCCGGAAACTCATTTAATTCCAATCATCCTGCAAGTAGCCTTAGGAAAACGGGAGAAAATCCTCATCTTCGGTGATGATTATCCTACCAAGGACGGGACTTGTATCCGTGATTATATCCATGTAACTGATTTGGTCGATGCCCATTTATTGGCCATTAAAAAATTGAGAAGTCAAAGCGGCAGTGCCACTTATAATCTCGGGAATGGCCAGGGCTTTACAGTGAAAGAAGTAGTCGATGCAGCAAGAAGGGTAACAGGCCACGACATTCCGGCAGAAATATCCCCCAGGCGGCCAGGCGATCCAGCACAACTCGTTGCCTCTTCCGAAAAAGCGATGAATGAACTAGGCTGGACACCACAACATTCGGACTTAGATAACATGATTCAAACGGCTTGGGATTGGTTTCAAGAACATCCCGGCGGTTACGATAACTAATTAAAGTGAGGTGAATGATCATGATCGTCAACATTCATAAAGAGATTGATCGTTTGATCTATTATGGTTTGCATAAAAAAATGATTTCTGTGTGGGACGTCGATTATGTTCGAAATGCTTTGTTAGAACTCTTTCAATTAGAAGACTATCAGCCGGCAGAAGTGCCAAAGGAGCGGCTTGAGACGCCGATTGACATCCTAGAAAACATGCTTGATTATGCAGTCGAGAATCAGCTGATCCCTGATGATACCGTCACACAAAGAGATTTATTTAATCCGAAAATCATGAATAAGCTGATCCCACGTCCCAACGAAGTCATTCAAACCTTTTACCATCACTATCAAACGGAGGGGCCGGTGGCAGCAACAAATTATTTTTATGAACTAGCTAAATCCTCCCATTATATCCGGACAGATCGTGTGGCCAAGAATGTTCATTGGTACAGTCCGACTTCTTATGGCGATCTGGAAATCACGATCAATCTTTCAAAGCCAGAGAAGGACCCGAAAGCGATTGAAGCAGCCAAAGCCAAGGCGCCTGTTTCTTATCCGAAATGCTTGCTATGTAAAGAAAACGTTGGATACGCAGGAAGACTGGATCATCCAGCACGTCAAAACCATCGCATCATCCCAATGGAGCTGCAAGAGGAGAGGTGGTTTTTACAATACTCCCCTTATGTTTATTACAATGAGCACGCGATCGTCTTTTCTCGTGAGCATCGGCCCATGGAAATTTCACGGGCAGGCTTTGAACGTTTACTCCATTTTGTTGAGCAACTGCCTCATTACTTTGTCGGATCGAATGCGGATTTACCAATTGTGGGGGGATCGATTCTAAGTCATGATCACTTTCAGGCCGGCCATCACGATTTTCCTATGGCGAAAGCGCCAATGGATGAAACGTTCAGCGTAAGTGATGAGCCTGACATCACTGTCGGCATCGTAAAGTGGCCGATGTCCGTAATCCGGCTTCAAGGAAATAACCGTGAGAAATTGGCAAGTCTGGGTGATCGAATTTTGCAGACGTGGAAAGGCTACAGTGATGAACGTGTGGGCATTTTTGCAGAAACAGAGGGGACGCCGCACAATACGATCACGCCGATTGCTCGCATGAGGGATGGACTATTTGAGCTTGACCTCGTATTGAGAAATAATCGTACGAATGAGAAGTATCCTATGGGCATCTTCCATCCTCATCAGGAAGTCCACCATATCAAGAAGGAAAACATCGGTTTGATCGAAGTAATGGGGCTTGCTGTATTGCCAGGACGACTTGTAGAAGAAATGGATGTGCTAAGTGAGTACATGCTTCAAGATGAATTGGATACAAAAGGAGTAGAAGATGAGCGTACAGCTAAACATGTTGATTGGGCCAAGCAAATCAGTGCCCGTCATGAACAGTTGAACAAACAAAATATAAAGCAGCTATTACAAGAGGAAATCGGAAGAACGTTCTCAACGGTGTTAGAACATGCCGGCGTATTCAAACGAACGACAGAAGGACAGGAAGGGTTCCGGCGCTTTCTAAGTGAGATAGTTTAATTTGCGCTGTAGGAGAGGTCATGATGATCAAGTATTCGATGTTCAAAGGGATAGATTCGATTATTTTAGAAAATAATCACCTTCGATGCACGATCCTGCCTGCTTATGGGGGTAAAATGGCAAGTTTATTTGATAAAAAGGCAGGATATGAATGGCTGTACCAAACAGAAGCCGACAAGATGACCATTCCTGTCTACGGACAAGACTTTTCCATGTTTGATTCCAGTGGGTTTGATGAAATGTTCCCTGGGATAGATGAAGGACCGCATCCACATGACTTTTTGCGTATCCCTGATCACGGGGAAGTATGGGCGATGCCCTGGCAAGTGACGGAACGTTCATACGGACTGGATTTAGAAGTGTCCAGTCCAGTTTTTCCTTATTCTTTAACAAAACAAGTGAATCTGAAGGAAGACCGTGTTGAACTAACCTACCAAGCGATCAACACATCTAATCAACCGTTCCCTTTTATTTGGGCGGCTCATTCCCTGCTGAACATGAATCAGGCGACAACCATACGCGTGCCATCGGATCTGAGTGAAGTGATTAATGTTGAACAAGCATCTGATCATCTTGGAGAGTGGGGAACCCTCCACTATTATCCAATCACCCAATCCATGCGAACAGGTGACTCGATCGATTTATCGAAAATGGAGGCCGAAGAAGCGAACAACATAGAGAAGTTTTATTTTACAAAACGGGTCAGCCAAGGATGGTGTCAGGCTGTTCAGAATGATATCGGAAGGACATTAACTTATACGTTTCCTCCTGATAAAGTGCCGTATTTAGGAATTTGGAAGACGCAGGGCGGCTATCGTGGCGATTATAACTTTGCTTTAGAGCCTTGTACGGGGATGTATGATGATGTATATGTTGCAAATAAGATCAACAAAGTATCAAAAATCCCTCCACGAGGCTCGTACTCATGGGATTTAACAATGAAGTTAGGAGGGGTGTAAGATGCCATATCTTGGAGTAGATTATTATCCGGAACACTGGCCAAAGGAAATGATGACAGAAGATATTCAAGGAATCAAAGAGATGGGGGCTAACATCGTACGGATCGGAGAGTTTGCCTGGCACCTGATGGAAAGGAAAGACGGAGAATTTAATTTTTCTTATTTTGATACGGTAATTGACTCATTGAAGGACAATGGATTGAATGTGATGTTCGGTACGCCGACCGCAACTTTTCCGGCTTGGCTGGTGAATAAGGATCCTTCCATCTTATCTGAAGATGAATATGGCCATAAGCGGATGTTTGGCGGTCGCCGCCAATACTGTTTTAATTCAGATCTCTATAGAGAATATAGCGCCCGCATCACGAAGGAATTAGTCAAACACTATCAAAATGAACAAGCAATTATTGTATGGCAAATTGATAATGAGTTCGGCCATGAAGGAAGTGACCAGTGCTATTGTAACCAGTGTCATGAAAAGTTCCAGGATTTCCTGGCTGAGAAATACTACAACATTGAACATTTAAACGAACGCTGGGGAACGATCTTTTGGGGGCAGACGTACAACCAGTTCAGTGAAATTCCAGTTCCCAAACCAACCATCACCACACATAATCCCGGGTTAAAACTGGATTGGGCAAGGTTCCGTTCAGCTTCCCTTAATAGCTTCGCCCATGAAATGACGAAGATCGTAAAACAGTATAAAGGAACCCATCAACAAGTGACCACGAACGTTGCCGGAGGATTTTTCAACAAATGGTTTGATCACGAGGAAAATCTTCTCCCAATGGACTTTGTTTCCTACGACAATTATCCAGTGTGGGGTGGACTGGAGGAACCGATTCCGCCGGCCGAGATTGCGATGACGCTTGATTTTAACCGGGGATTATTAGATCAAAACTTTTGGATCGTCGAGGAATTGATGGGGGCTCAGGGACACGATGTGATTGGTTACCTGCCGCGTCCGAACCAAGCTAAAATGTGGTCTTACCAGGCATTTGCCCACGGCTGCAACCATATGCTCTATTTCCGTTGGCGAGGAATGACAAGGGGAGCGGAGCAGTTTTGCTATGGGGTCATCGATCATGATAGTCAGTATGGGAGGAAGTATAGAGAGGTTCAATCGTTATTCCACGATATTTCCTCGTATGAAGATGTACTTGAATCACCGATCAAGTCCGAAGTTGCTGTCCTCTATGATTACGATAATATTTGGTCCTGGCGTGCACAGACTCAGAGTAAAGATTTCGATTTTAAAGAAGAACTAATGCGTCTGTATAGGCCGTTTTATTCCTTGAATACCCAGATAGATGTTATTCCTTCTGACAGAGACCTTTCCACATATAAAGTTGTCCTTGTCCCCGTTATGCAAATCATCGATCAAAGATTGGCAGATCAGTTAGCTGCCTTTGCGGAAGAGGGGGGGACTGTAGTCTTCTCGTTTCGAGCGGGGTTAAAGAATAAAGATAACAATATTTATTTCAAAGAGCCACTCCCAGGCCCGATCCGTTCGTTAACAGGGATAAGGGTCGAAGAAGTTGAATCACTAACAAAAGAAAGAACGGCACCAATCGAAGGAAAAGGCGATTATAATGGAGAAACTTCGTATGTAGCGATTTGGAGAGATTTAATTGTTGCTGAAACGGCAGAGGTTCTTTTTCGATATCAGGACGCACTCTATGGACAATACGCTGCCGTAACTCGAAATTCGTATGGAAAAGGGAATGTCTATTACATCGGCGGAGGACTTGGGGGAAACGCGATAGATAGGATGGCGTTGGAAATTGTAGGGGCAAACGGTCTTTCTTTTGTTGAATCTGATGAAGATGTCGAAGTCTATCGCCGTCATACAGATGGAGAAACCTTTACTTTTATCATGAATCATAGTGATCAAATGAAAACCTTTAAAGAGATTTCCCTTCAACCTTTTGAAAGTCGAATTATTGAACAATGACTGTTGTTTCTGTACGTTTGAGATAACCTAACCTATTAAAGGGCTCATCTTCCAGAAGGGGTAAGTAATCAAAAAATACCATAACCGAGAGGCCCGGTTGTCCTTTCACGCTACGGATACACATGGGTCAAGAAAGATGAGGGGAATTAGCCTATAATTGTTGTGGATCATGATTCTTTTAAAAGAATCATGATCTGCTGAACATAGACTAGATTGAGGGATTTTGGTGTTTATCTTGAACATGGGTCGATATAGACGTAATAATTAGAAAAATGCAGAGACAAACAGAGATAAGTCCTAGGTAATTTTTACATATTTTTGTAATAATCTGAAATCTTGATGCAATCTATGTTATATTGACAGTGCACGTCCTATCCACAGAATGAGTAATTCTCTCATAGTGAGGTGATTACTGTGACTCCGTTTGAAACGATAAGCATTATGTTGAGCTTTGGTATGCTGATAGCGTTTCTACAACAAAAGGGTCGGTAATAATGTTTGCTCAAGCTCATTCTGTTTTCAACCAAGGTGCCCCAACACCTTGGTTTTTTCTTGTTCAGGATATTATCTAATGATGTATGTTGAAACTTTGCTGTTGCTTTCTGTCATGGAGCTGGGTTCGATGCCCTTGCCCTTTTACTTATTGTCCTATGATTCATTACGATAGTTAAACAAAAGACAACAAATCATATTATACCGCTTTTTTGAAAAGATGGGATGGTTTCGTCAAATAAAGTCATTACCTTACAAAAAGTGATAATATATTCCTTCATGATGGGGAGCATTTTATCGATTTATAAGTGTTCGTTGCAAGAGAAGCGCCATGTTGAGCTCATCAAAGTCGAATCAACAGCAAAACCAACAATCTTCTGTTGATGATAACTTGATGTGTTTGCATCCAGTAGGAGACTAATGAAAAGTCACCTCTACGATCCAGGATTTGTTATCCCCGCGGATAAACTGGATAGGGGGAAACATGTACTTCATTTAGGTCGAAGCGCTCATCAATACACTCTGTTTCCACACATCCTCCGTCCTTGTTTTCTCTATTCTCTCCATGTAAATGAGCTTGCGGTCTGCATAACAATATTTGGGTGCCTTCGTAGATCTTCAACCAATTTAAACAATGCCTCGTCCTTTTTTTTCGCTTCAATCATACAATCGATTTGTTCTGTTGTTCCGTTCGTCCTTTTCACAAAATCTAAGAACAGATCCATATCGATAAAATCAGCATGACTCTTGAATTCATATTCATTTTTGGGGCTTGAAATATGCATTTTTACCGGCAAGGGAGAGTAAGACCATGTGTTGAGAACACGCTCCCAATGGTTTTTCCAACTATCCTCATCATGGTTCGCCAAATGATGATGGAGATCAAAAACCTGCGGAATATTTAATTTTTCACATACATATAAGCAGTCCTCCAAGGTGTAGGAGGTATCATCATTTTCAATCATCACCAATTTCTGAATTCCCTTGGGTACCAAAGACCAATTGTCGATAAAGCGTTCTAGTGATTTCTCTTTATTTTGGTAGCGGCCTCCTAAATGAAGCACACAACGATGAGTTGGGGGATACCCATCTTATTAAGCAAAAGGTAGTGATATTTTAATGCTTTAAGAGATGTTTTAAAAATCTTTTTATCGGGAGAATTAAGAACGACAAAATGGTCTGGATGAAAATCCAACCGCATCCCTGCTACTTTGGAAAAGGATCCTAGTTCAATAAGGTCCTCCTTGATTTCTGATAAGTAATCCCACTCTTCTAAATCTTCGTGAGTGGCAAGTGGAATTAGTCGAGAGCTCAATCTAAAAAAATAAATCTCATTTGCTTTATTATGCTTTAATAACCGTAAACAGTTGTGAATATTCGATTTAGCAATTCTTTCAAGCTTTCTCACAGCTGCTTCTTTATCACGAATTTGTTTAAATCTCTTGTAAGTCATGGTTTGAGAAGGAGAGGCATTTTGGAGGTTTGTACTCATGGCTACATACCCAAGCCGAAACAATGTCATTTAGAATCACCTGGTCCATTTTTTCCTTAGTATAAACAGAGTGGGTTTTAGTTATGTAACCTCTAATAATAGATACTTGATCAAGAAAATTAAGGCTCTTGCTATCAAAGAACCAATAGATAATCGCAGCAAATCAATGCGTAAATGAACTCCCAAATAAAACTGAGAGGTCATCTATTAAAATGGATTATCAAATACCCAATCATTCCGGCAGCATAACCTTACTAAATTCTTCTATAAATGATTCGTAATGAAGTTTGATGGCAATACGCGTTTTTCCTGTTTTACTTGTTGGTCGAATGTCAATATAGGACATCCCCTTTGCTTCTATACCTTCAATCACATTTGCATCATAGTATATGTAATCAACGATGGTAGGATTTTTAATAAGTATGATGGTAAGAAGATCGTGAATAGGCGCACCTGGAATACCTGGTACAGTTTTTTTATAAAATTCGTAGTAGTACTCAAAGACAGGCGCCATCATGGAGGCATAGATATTCTTCCTGTTTTTGGAAATGGTGTCCACGATATCCGGAGTGATAACGGCAAATTGAGTGACATTTAACGGAGTTATCGTCAGGTTATGTGCAAACTTAAGAACAAAATTAGATGAAGTCGGATCTCCAAAGAAATTTGCTTCCGCCAATGCTGTTACGTTACCTGGAAAAAAGAATGCCCCACCCATTACATAAAAGGAATGAACCATTTTTATTTGATCTGGAAATAGGGCAAATGCAGTTGCTAAAGTAGTCGAACGGCCTGTGTCTACAATGATGATCTCATTTCTATATCTTTCTATGATGAGACGAATGGTGTCAAAAGGATAAATCTGATATTGCATATTACTAGGAGGTTGTATCGGACCGATTCCTTCCTCACCGTGAATTTCCGGGTAAAACGTCACACCCTCCCGTTGAATTGGCTGGGAAGCACCAGGAATAATAGGAATATCGTTTCTACCCGCTAATTGCACCAAATAAGCAGCATTGGCTGTAGCCTGGTCTTTAGTCACATTACCATAACTGGTGACGATACCAACCAGTTCGATTTCAGGATCCAGCATGGTGTACATAATTGCCAAAGAATCATCAATTCCAGGATCACAAAATAAAAGAATTTTTTTCTTAATAGGAAGCCCCCCTTTTCTATTCTGTATATTCCAAGACTCCATGAATCATGCCTGAAACAGGGGGGCAGTGATGAGCAGGGGCGGTTCGAGATCAATGAAAAAGTCTTAGCCCCCATTAAATTAAGAGAGTATGACTTAAAGGTTACACTCTCTTTTTCTTCAAAATTTAATAGCCCACTATATAATTAGAATTCTTCAAGGGGAATGTGAAAATTTCTCAACCTTAAATTGCGGATTTTTAAACAAAAGGAACGTACGTTCTGATATAATGGCTTTAGAGAAGGAAGGCATATTTTTCATTTTGTGATCTCCCCTGAAAAATCAAAATTACTACAGATCCTTCCTTCTCTCCTTCTACTTAATGTGTTGACTTGATTACACACTGTATAGATAAAATGAAATTCTGTAATGGGGGTATTTACATAGGTTTATATAGGTACTTGACTATCTTCAAAAAAATCACTAATTAAACGTCATGAGCAGAATTGTTATATAGGGAGTTATTACTTTACTATAAATGGGGGATGGATTAACCTAATACAGAAGTAAATATCATGATGATACTAAGGTTTTTTTGGAACAAAATTCATAAGGTGGAGGGCGAAATATGAAAAATATAACTATATTAGAACAGTTAATGTTCACATACTGCCTGCCACTCAAACAATTAGGTGGCAGGCACTTAAGTTTTTTCAGAATTGTTCACAGGGTCTTCCTTCACTCCAGAAAAGTTCATGATCAGTTAGGTTCATTACAATACTGAAAACGGTATCTATATTTTGACGTCCTGATTGATGAGGCAAACTGTGACGGCAGATAGAATCAGGGAAATGATCATGGTTAGAAAGAATATGAAATAGATCATTTTTTGTGATGTTTTCACCTTCCAGTTGTTCTAGTAGGCTATCAATGGTTGTGAGTCGAGTAAAGGAATTCGAAAGCGCATCTTCTAAAATTATTTCTTTCAGGTCTGCCGAGCAAATGTGATTGGTGTGAGTTACTACTCCTTTTTCAGAATTTATCTTGCCCGTGAATACAGGTGAAACTTCCATCCCTATCGTTTCTTCTGATTTGGAAGCAATCAAGAAATGAGCAGCTGATGCCATTTGGTTATGATCAACTTTTGAAATGGCTTCTTTTAATGAATAGGATTCGAGTACTGCTCTCAAACCTAAATGAATTGGTGTTTTAGGCTCCCAGGCATCTGTTACAAGTGCGTTGAGACAGACACCAATCCCTTCGCTATTACTGCCGATTTTTCCAATGATGCCAGCTTCGGTAATCATTTGTATGGAGGGGAATCCTTCTTGTTCAATATCGAGTTGAACAAGTGCATCGATTTGGGAACCTTTCCAATCCCAATTCTGAGCTAGCCACGTTTTGGATGTTTTTGGATTTGTTAACCCAAAGGAAGTGCAACCGTCTGGACCCGTTATTAGTGCAATTTCGCTTCTTGCGTTAATGGCTAAAATATCTTCAAAGCTTACACTGGCTCCTTTAGCCAATCCTTCCATTTCCTCAAGGTAATTTGAATTGTATTTCTCAATTGCTTTTAAGTGGAGTAACGCTTTTTCTTTTGAGTCTTTCCATGACATATTTGAGTATTGGTGGAACATCTTTTCATATGTCTGTAGTGTGGTATGGACTTTCTCTTTAGCTTTTTCACCATGTTTGAAGCCAATCTCATAGGATGATCCACTTAATTTTAGAATTTGCTTCCTGTCCTGGAACTTCTCATTCATAAACAAATTCACTCCTATTACGATTTTAGATTATGTGAGTTAGCTAGGTGGGCTAGGGTTTCTAAAACTGTATTGGTCAAAATTTGCACACCTGGCATTAACATTTGATGATCAAATGACATATTTGGATGATGTAATCCTGGTTTCAAATCACAACCTAGTCCAAGAACGGATGCTTTGATATGGTTCTTTTTCAATGTGTAAAAGTGAAAGTCTTCGCTGCCAGTTGTGGTTACAGGGTCTACTAAGTTCTCTTCTCCGAGGACTTTCCTTATCGAATCTGCCATAAATTCCTGTGCTTCTGGATCGACAATGGCCGATGCCATCATGGATTCTAATGATAAATTAATCGGTACATGATAATAATCCGAGATCGATTTGACAGCATCCTCAACAGATGTAGTTAATTTCTCAATCATGTCATTGGTTTGGGCACGTAAATCAATACTGAAGGTTGCATTCCCCGGAATGATGTTCGCACTTTCGCCGCCAGCCTGAAATTTAGTGAACTTTACCGAGTGTGGAATCATAGGATCTGCATGAATATGGTTTAACCTCTGAACTAATTCTGCACCGATTTCGATCGCATTCACACCGAGATGGGGGCGTGCTCCGTGTGTGTCCTCTCCTAGAACTTCACCAGTTATATGTCTTGCTGCACCGTGAAACAGTGCAGGTGTTGCCATACCACTTCTAACTTCCTGAATAGGGCGTAGGTGGACCCCATACAAAAAATCAACATCATCAACAACGTTTTCTTCAACCATCTTTAGTGCACCCGTACCTTTTTCCTCAGCGGGTTGAAAGATAAAACGAATCGTTCCATTAGGGATGTCTGCCATTTCTTTAATGGACAAGAGCACTCCAAGCACCATTGTCATGTGGGAGTCGTGGCCGCAAGAATGATTCGCTTGAAACTTTCCATCCACCTCTTGCCAGAGAGCATCCATGTCTGCGCGAATAGCCACAACTGGTTTTCCCTCTCCGATTTCTCCAATTACCCCTGTACAGTCGACAAAAGTACGGACGTTACAGCCACTTTCAACTAAAATATTTTTAAGATATTCGGTTGTTTCTGTTTCTTTCCAACTTATTTCAGGATGTGTATGCAGGTGTTCAAAAATTTTCATTATCCTTGATTCTATATTCCTTACTTCCACCATGATCAATTCTCCTTTACTAATGATTACAATTTAAATGTTTGCTTTAGTCGCTTTTCTTCCATTTTTAGTTTACTTTGCCTGGTTCGTTCTGGTTCTTGAAGTGATATGCCTGAAACAAGCGCATTCATAAACGAAAACACAATCGGTGCTGTTTCTGAATGGTTTCCTTTTGAAAAATAAACAGGAAACAAAATGTCAGCATAATTAGAAATAGGTGCAATTCCAGAATCGGTAATACCGATAATCACCCAGCCTCGCCGTTTAGCTTCTTCAGCTAGCATTAAGGTTTCAGTCGAATAAGCGTGAAAAGAGAAAACAATAAATACATGTTTTTGAGATCCGAATTCAAGATGTGCATCTAAATCAGGACGATATAATTTGGCATTAGTACCTATTGATTGAAGGGCATATGTTAGCCAGTGAGCCATCGAAAAATTATAACGCAGGCCCGAAATAAGTACATGTTCTGCGTTTGTTAAATACGTAACAGCCTCATTAAACTGATCTTCTCCTATATTTTTAGAAGTTGATTGGATGTTAACTTGATCATGCAACATGACTTGTTCATGAAAGGGACGCTCTTTATCATCTTCATTAGACAACGAATATTCTTCAAAGTTTCGTTTCTGGTTAAATACATACTCACGTACTTCTTTTTGAAGTTGACTGTACCCCTCATATCCCAAAGTAAGACAAAAACGGGTGATCATTGATTCACTAACCCCAAGAGACTCTCCAACCTTTTTGGCCGGGTTTGCTGCAAAGGCCGTTGGTTCCTCCAGTAAAAGGGTAGCTACTTTTTTTAATCCTTTTGATAGATCATCATAGGATCGTTCTACTTTCTTAAATAAATCGTCCACAAGCGTCCTCCTAATAAATAAAGGATAAATTTCAAAAATATATTGATTTAAAAGAAATACTTCATTATAATCTATCATAACTTGACAATTTTCACAATATTTTTACTTTTGTGAAGAGGATGTTGTTAAAGGAATAATGCTGAGGGGAGGATAATCGAGGAAAAACAGATTTTATATAAGGGAGGAGCTTGCTACATGGCTATTGAGAATAATACTTCTGAAATGCAAAACAATGAACTTCCTAAAAAAGGAAGGAAGAAATTTGCGATGCCAGATGCCTATATCATTATGTTGCTAATCATGCTTTTGGCAGCGCTTGCAACATATATCTTGCCTTCTGGCGTATTTGATCGAGTGGAACAGGGAGACATTACGGTTGTGGTTCCAGACAGCTTTCATACTGTTGATGGGAATCCCACGGGAGTCATGGATTTCTTTTTATCCATCCAAAATGGGTTGGTCGAAACAGCTGGTATCATTTTTTTAGTTTTAATTATAGGTGGAACATTTGCAGTGATAGAATCGACTGGGGCGATCAATGCTTCCATTATGAAGGCAGTCAATAAGACAAAGAACCGCGAACATCTACTCGTCATTTTTGTTGGGATTTTGCTTGCCATTGGGGGACTCACAGGGGCAATTTCGAATGCTGTTATAGCCTTTATTCCAATAGGGATCGTACTAGCAAAGGCGTTAGATTTAGATGCTATCGCAGGCGTTGCAATCATTAAATTAACAGCATATGTCGGATTTAATACGTCATTCATGAGTCCTTTTACAGTACTAATTGCACAGGACATTGCAGGACTTCCTTTATATTCAGGAATTATGTTCAGATCGATTATGACAGTGGTTATATTTGCTGTTACGATCGCTTATATTCTTTGGTATGTAAAAAGAGTAAAAAATGACCCATCGAAAAGTCTTATGGGGGCAAATCGGTTTCCAAAAGGCGAAGAGAACGTCGGTAAAGATGTCCAACTGGATTTTACCGGAAAGCATAAACTTATTCTGTCGTTCGTGGTCTTAGCCATTGTATTCTACATTGTAGGAGCACTTCAATTTGGCTGGTCACTTAACCACATGGCCGCCATTTTCCTGATTATAACGGTCGGAACCGGTATTATTGCCAAAATGTCACCAAATTTTGTTGTCAAAGAATTTATGGGCGGGGCAAAAAATTTAGTTTACGGGGCATTAATCATTGGGTTAGCCAGGGCAATCGTACTGGTTATGCAGAATGGGATGATTCTGGATACAATTGTCCATTGGCTAGCAGTAGCGATGGAACCCTTCTCCTCGGTTTTTGGCGCTATTGCCATGTTTATTGGAAATTCCCTTTTCGCGTTACTTGTATCCTCGGGTAGTGGGAATGCGGTTGTTATGATGCCAATCTTGACGCCATTAGCTGACTTGATGGAAGTACCTAGACAGGTTGCGGTTACAGCCTATCAGTTGTCTGATGGATTTATGAATAGTATTACACCTGCTTCTGGTGTGTTGTTAGCTTGTCTTGCTATTGGTGGGGTTCCATGGACGAAATGGGTTAGGTTCATGATGCCATTAATCGCTATGTGGTATGTATTATCTATGGTATTTCTGGCGATTGGTGTAATGATCGGTTGGGGGCCGAATTACTGATTGGATTGACTCTGGTGTCTATACCTAAACAGCCAGGATGAATTGTGTTCTAACTTGAGTAAGTAATAAAAGGATCCGATAACTCAGGGATAAATCCCTGTTATCGGATCCTTTTGAAATCTTTAATATTCTCCCTTATACATACTAGGGTATAGCATCGGTGTTCCCGACAGAAAATTAAAGGGATGTCAGTGTTTTATATACTTATTTTTTAAAATAAATTAAGAAGTTTTCTGAAAACTATTGTAATTATTCAAGCAGTCGAATACAATGGACCCATGGTCAGACCATCATACCTAAAAGGAGGATTTTATTATGTTTGTTAGATTCGAGAGTAATAATAAAGAAAGTTACGGGGTGTTGGAGGGTGAATCCATTAAGGCTATTAACGGCGATATTTTTGAAAGCGATTACTCGGTTTCGGATGAGACGTATTATGTCAATGAAGTTACTCTATTAGCCCCTTGCCGACCATCAAAAATTGTTTGTGTAGGTCTGAATTATAAGGATCATGCTGAAGAGGTGAGTCTTCCATTACCAGAACAACCACTATTATTCTTAAAGCCCAATACAACATTAATTGGTCCAAATGATGTCGTTAAATATCCTAAGCAAAGTGAACAAATAGATTATGAGGGAGAGCTAGCAATAGTTATAGGTGAAAAGGCAAAAGATGTGAAGCCAACTGAGGCCAATAATTACATTTTAGGTTTTACCTGTGCAAATGACGTAACTGCCAGAGACATTCAATTTGGTGATGGGCAATGGACAAGAGGAAAGTCTTTCGATACATTCCTTCCACTAGGGCCCGGTATAGTTGAAAATGTTAATCTTGAGGATTCAAATATTCAATTAACAGTAAATGGTGAGGTTAAACAAAAATCCAACTTAAATCAACTGATTTTTAAAGTGGATGAGCTAGTTAGTTATATAAGTGAAATCATGACTCTACTACCAGGAGATGTAATTATAACCGGTACCCCTCATGGTGTAGGCCCAGTAAATTCGGGAGATGTAATGAAAGTCAGCATCGATGGAATCGGCGAACTTGAAAATAAAATACTAGATTAAGAGGAGGATATATGAATAATTCGGATATTATTCAGTTAGGTACCTGGGTGCAAATAAACAATTCAACGGTTGTTGAGATATTAGGCAATAGTGGATTTGATTTCGCGGTTATCGACCTGGAACATGGCAATATTTCTCTTGAGACTCTAGAACATATGATTAGAGCAGCGGAAGTTTCATCGATTAAACCAATTGTCCGCGTTAATGAAAATAATGCATCCTTAATAACAAAGGTATTAGATTTAGGCCCAGACGGGATTGTCATCCCAAATATATCAACAAAAGAGGATGCCGTAAGAGCTGTAAACCATTCTAAATACCCTCCATTAGGAAATAGGGGATCTTGTCCTTGTATTCGAGAAGCCGGGCATATGAACAAGGACTGGAACACCTTTATGAAAGAAAGTAACCATAATAAAACAGTCATCGCTTTAGTGGAAGGTAAGGATGGGATAAATAATTTCGAAGAGATCGCTAGTGTAGAGGGGATAGATTTTCTAATGATTGGTCCCTTTGATCTATCGGTTTCCTTGGGAATACCTGGGGATTTTGAAAATCCTTTAATAGAGAGTAAGTATAACGATTTGATAGCAATAGCAAGAAAGTACGATAAAGATATTGTCGGAGTCGATTTTTCCACAGGCCTGGAAGAGATAAGAAGAGGGATCGATAAGTGGAAAGAACGAGATATTTCAACAATCATGACAGGTATAGATAAGTTAATACTTAGCCAAGTGGCAAAGCAGATCTCTAATCTTAAACATTAATTGGGGGCAGTGATAAATGAGAAAATTATTTATTTTAATGACTATAGTTAGTTTGTTTTTTGTAAGCGCTTGCTCAAGTGAAAGCTCCAGTGGGGACTCTAGTGGAACGGAAAACGTAGACCTAATTTTTGCTCATATATTTCCTGAGACTCATCCAGGGGGATATTCTTAGATAAGCTTGCTGAGGAAATGGAAACCAGAACAGATGGTGCGGTTACGATTCAGGTCAATCATAACGCTGTTTTAGGTAGTGAGGCGGACGAAATTCAACAGATTAGAGCAGGTAGTCTAGATGGTGCACTATTTTATGGTATCTCTAATTTCCAATCAATTGATCCAGTATTTGGAGTAGAAGAATTACCATTTATATTCTCTGGAACAGAACATGCTAGAAATGCTTTTGATGGTGAATTTGGAGATGAGATTGCTTCAATGTTGAGTGAACATCAATTTGAGGTTCTATCTTTTTGGGAGAATGGATTCAGGCATTTCACGAATAACATACGTCCTATAGTAGAACCAGCTGATATGGAAGGTATCAAGTTTAGAAGTGCAGAAATTCCACTGAGACTTAAAATGTTTGATTTATTAGATGCAGTTGCAATTCCAATGGGATTTAATGAATTATTTACTGCGCTTCAGCAGGGTACAGTTGATGGACAGGAAAATCCTCTATCCACAATCAATTCATCTAAGTTCTATGAAGTGCAAGATTATCTATCTCTTTCTGGGCATATTTATAATTCGGCTCCTCTTATTATTAGCCCACAGTCATTAGAAAAATTAAGTGATGAGCAACAAACCATACTAAAGGAATTAGCAGAGGAATTAAAAGTTGAACAAAGAAGCAAGCTTGATGAACAAAATCAGGAATTGGAAACATTCTTAAGTGAACAGGGAATGGAAGTTAACGAGATTAACCGTGAAGCATTTTTACAAGAAGTTCAGCCACTTTGGGAGACTTTCGCTGAAGAAAACGGAGAAAAAGTAAACGAGTTGGTAGAACTTATTAATAAGGCAGAGTAGTGATGTGATCTCAAAAGGGGTTGGGGAAGAATGAGGAGATTACTCGACTGGTCCGAGAAGAGTGTGAGTTTCTTAACGATTATATTATTTATTGCTATGACAATAATGGTTTTCACCCAGGTAGTTTTAAGGTTTGTTTTTGATTCAAGTATCATTTGGGCTGAAGAGTTTTCAAGGTATGCCATGGTTTGGTTAGCTTTCCTTGGAGCTACTATCGGTATTAGACATGAAGAGCATACAAGAATAGACTTTTTCTTGAAACTGCTACCCAAAAAACTCAAAAAGTTAATGGAAATAGTAAACAAAATATTATGCGTAATTTTTTTAGGGGTAATAACTTATTATTCTATCATCATGTTTGAGAGCACTTTCAGTCTGTTAACGCCAGCCATGAAGATTCCGATTGGATTAGTCCATTCTATTCTTCCGGCTACAGGTATTATTATGATTGTGTACATCTTAATTCAAATTGTAGATATCATTAAATTTGAAAAGGAAGGTGACCAAACAGTATGATTATATTCCTAATATTAGGACTGCTGTTAATTATGGGCCTTCCGGTAAGTTTTGCAATCGGTCTTTCCTGTTTAGTATTTATATTTACTCAGGATATAACTGTTACGGCAAGTATTATCTCACAGAGAATGATCAGTGGTGTAGATTCTTTCCCTTTACTAGCATTGCCTTTCTTTCTTCTAGCAGGAAACTTAATGGTTTATGGTACGACTCCAAGATTAATGAGCTTTGCTAATGCTTTACTTGGGTTTATCAAAGGAGGATTGGCGGGTGTCTCAGTTGTAGCCTCGGCGTTCTTTGGAGCAATATCTGGTTCAGGGGTTGCTACAGTAGCCGCTATAGGTTCTGTAGTTACTCCTGAAATGATCAAGAAGGGTTATGGTAGAGGCTTTGTAGCACCGCTAATAGCTGGTGCTGGTGTACTTGGAATGGTTATTCCACCGAGTATGGCAATGGTGGTTTTCGGTGTAAGCTCGGGGGTATCGATAGGAGACCTTTTCTTAGCAGGTATTATACCGGGATTATTAGTTTCCGTTTTCTTAATAGTATTTGGAATTGTTATTTCAAATAAAAGAAACTATGGGGGCGACGCGGAACAATTCGATCCAAAAGAGCTAGCTGTATCATTCAAGTCTGCTATTCTTCCATTACTATTGCCAATCATTATACTAGGTGGGGTTATGTCAGGTATATTCACTCCGACAGAGTCTGCTGTGGTAGCGGTAGTTTATGCTTTAATTCTGGCGACTGTAGTATATAGGGAGCTGCCAATTAAGAAGTTATTTTCTGTTATTAAAGAATCCGCAGTTAATAGCTCCATAATATTATTTATTATAGCGGCTGCTACACCATTTGGTTGGATCTTAACTACACAACAGATTCCAAATCAAATAGCTAATGTTATTACAAATGCGACTTCCAGTGGGTTTGTTATACTTCTGTTAATCAGTTTAATTCTGTTGGTAATGGGAACATTTATGGAGACAATTGCAACAATTATCATTATGACGCCGATTCTTTTTCCAATAGCTATGCAAGCTGGAATAGAGCCCCTACATTTTGGTGTGATTATGATGGTAAACCTTGCAATTGGTGGAGTTACTCCGCCTCTAGCAGTCGGTTTATTTATCTCAGCCAAAATAGCAGATATATCCGTTGAAAAAACGTTTCCTGATGTTTTATATGTTTTACTAGTAATGATACTCTCCTATGCAGTAATCGTTCTAGTACCGGCATTATCACTATGGATACCGAGTCACTTTTAGTAGGAAACTTAACAAAACAGAAGAGGTGCAGACATGGAATTCAAGCCAATAAAAAAGACATCACTGTCTGATTATGTAGTATCTCAGATCAAAGGCATGATTATAAAAAATGAAATTAAAATTGGAGATAAACTTCCTAATGAAAGAGAACTTAGTACACTATTTGATGTAAGTCGTTCTTCGGTAAGAGAGGCTTTAAGAGTATTAGAACTGCAAGGCTTAATGCGCAGGAGTAATTCGGGGACGTTTGTTACAGCCAATTTTTCAGAAATTATTGGAGAGTCCTTGACGTTACAAATCTTGCTTAATAGTGCAACCTACAAAGATATTCAGCAAACCCGAGTTATGTTAGAAAGAGAACTGGTTAGTTCAGCTTCTATTAAGCGTTCTGAAGAAGCACTCAATCGTATGAAGGAACAGCTTGAAAATATGGAACAATCTATAGCAACAAAAGATAAAGAAATGTTTATTTCAGCAGATATATCATTCCACAATGAAATTGCAGAGGCTGCAGATAATTCAGTATTAGTATTTCTTTATAATACCATCATTGACTTGATCTATAAGGTCCAAAGAAGAGTTGCCTATGACCAAGATGTATTGAATGCATCAGTAAACTATCATACGAAAATATATGAAGCCATTGCAGAAAGAAGTGTTAGGGAAGCTGAACAAGCATTAGTAGAGCATTTGGAGGATGTAGAGAAGAGGCTTCTAAGACTTAATGAAATGGATAAGATCGTTAAAGAGGAACTAAACAGCAAAATCTGAGACGGAGGGACTATCATGTACGTAGATGCTAAGAAGTTATATGATTTTTCAGTTAAATGTTTTAACCAGGCAGGAATGAGTAGTGAAGATGCTAAAACGGTTACTGATACAATGATAGTTGCCGACTCTCGAGGGATCCATAGTCACGGGTTTCTGAGACTACCTATATATATTGAACGAATAAAAAAAGGTTTTATTACGACGGATACTGAAATGGAAGTAGTAAAAGATCAAAACTCTATTTCGGTATTAGATGGTAAATTTGCTGCCGGCCAAGTAGTTGGTAAAAAAGCGATGGAAACCTCAATCGAAAAAGCTAGGGAAACTGGAATGGGGCTCTCAGTTGTAAGAAATAGTAACCATTTCGGAATTGCTGCCTATTACGCCTCGATGGCAGCTGAACAAAACATGATTGGAATTGCCATAAGTAATGTGGAACCTTTAATGCCAGCCATTGGTGGCGCGGAAAAGATCATTGGCAATAACCCAATTGCTATTGCTGCTCCTAGTAAGGAAGGGGAAAATCCCATTGTGTTAGATATGGCCTTGAGTAATGTACCACTCGGTAAAATCTTAGTGGCTAGTACAAAGGGAGAATCTATCCCCGAGGGCTGGGGTGTTGACCGTAAAGGCGAACCAACGACAGACCCCAATGATGTAAAAGACGGTGGTTTTCTTTATCCGGTAGGAGGACCAAAAGGATTTGGCTTGGCACTTCTTACAGAAATCCTAACGGGAGTGATATCAGATGGTCAATACTCTAAAAACATTCCTTCCATGTACAATCTAGAAGAAAAGCAATCTATCTCCCACTTTATGTTAGCCATTGATGTCTCTGTTTTCTTGGGCCCAGAGAACTATGCCGAAAAAATAGAAAATGTCATCTCGTTTGTAAAGGATTCGAAGAAAGCGCCTGGGGTAGAAGAAACATTTTTACCAGGGGAAATTGAATTCAAGCGGGAGGAAGCTAATAAAGATCAAGGTGTGCCGATGAGTGAAGAAGTATTTGCACAGCTTCTTAAACTATCCGGAGAGGTAAATATCCCTTTAAATGTTTAGTTTTGGTTAATACTAACTTATAGGGAAGCAAAGCTATGTGAGCCTGTCATAGCTTTGCTTTTTTGTTGCTACGATATCAGGGGTTGAAGAATTCATGTCGAGGGAGAAGATGATAGACATTGCAAAGGAAGTGAATGTTGTAATCGATTCTTCCATATTTGGAAGAGATGGGCTTTTCGCCATTGCCCCCCTTTCAAAAGTAGATCGCGCATTATAACTGATAACAGAATACCTAAAATATATTGAATTTTGTGTGTCAAAAGAAATTCAATTGCATGTTTCAAGTGAAAATGACGTAATAGTTTTTAATGAAAAAGAGGAAAGGAGTGAGTCCCTTGGATGGGTTTTACGACCCGGCTGTTTATAATTTTACTCCTTTGGAATTCATATCACAGGACGAATACATTATAGCAATCTACTTTCTGGTGTGTTGTTAGCTTGTCTGTCGATTGGTGTAATGGTTGGTGGGGCCGAATTACTGATTATAACTTGAAGATCATAATATCCACTTCTTTTTTGAAAGGGTTTTCGTCCGAGGCTTCGAGAGAGTAAAACCTGGTCTCAACTTAAAAGTGTTCGTTCAGCGGATGCTACTAATGCTTAACACGAGGTATAATTCATGGGTCGTTCATACAAATTATGATAAAGGAGGATGAACCCTATGCCTAAAGATTCAGAGAACACCCATTCCGAAACCACACCACATCGTGATGGTCAAAGAGAGCAGATCATCAATGATGATAGTGGAAAACAAATAGGTGTCACTGACGGTCGAGAGAAGCCCATTGAATTAGTAGCCGACGAGAAGATGAGGGAGTTCAAACGAAATATGGAGAAATAACCAGAAGATCAAAGTGACGTAATTCCGCAGTAAACCTTTTTTCTTTAACAATGAGTGAGATTTAATTCACCCCAAAAAACTAAGATCATGGGAAAAGCGTCTGAGCAAATGAAGCTCAGACGCTTTTTTGACATATTTCTTCTAAAAGTTATGATAATTTCCCGGAAATATCTATTCCAACATCCTTCGACGACAGACGTTGCCAATCGATTTGGGTGATTAGTTAGAGTGTTGATTTTTAAAAATGTATGTAAAAGCATTTATCTAATTTTAATAGAAACATGATATTGACTTACCAAAAATATACTGTAGGATATAACGTGTAAGTCAATTATTCAAAATATTTAGAATAGTAATGTTGGACGATACTTGGCCGCTGATGCCGTCGACAATGGTACTTAACTGCAAGTGATTTATCATGGTCAGCTTTCTATTGGCCAAGCCAGAAGAATAGGGGAGGAAAAGTATGACGACAAAAGATCTTAGTAAGCAACCGACGTTCGGTTCTGTTGATGAAGAACGTCAACATCTCAAACAACGTCTAGCGGGCGCCTTTCGTTTGTTCTCCAAATTTGGATTTGATGAAGGGGTAGCTGGGCATATTACGGCAAGAGATCCGGGTGAAAAAGATCACTTCTGGGTGAACCCATTCGGTATGCATTTTAGCCAAATTAAGGCTTCTGATCTTATTCTAGTTAACCATGATGGAGATGTTGTGGAAGGGGACCAACCTGTTAATCGGGCAGCATTTGCGATTCACTCGCAAGTACATGCTGCCCGTCCAGATGTGATTGCTGCAGCTCACTCCCATTCCATATACGGAAAAACGTGGTCTACACTGGGGCGTAAGCTAGATCCAATCACCCAGGATGCCTGTGCATTTTACAATGATCACTCGGTGTTTGATGATTATACGGGAGTGGTGCATGACCTTGAAGAAGGAAGACGCATTGGTAAAGCACTTGCTTCTCATAAGGCGGTCATTTTGCGCAATCACGGTTTACTTACTGTCGGGGAGACCGTAGATGAGTGTGCATGGTGGTTCATTACGATGGAACGTTCCTGTCAGGCACAGATTTTGGCAGAATCTGTTGGTAAACCTGTACTCATTGATGAAGAACATGCGGAGCGTACGAGTAAATATGTGGGATCATCTAAATCGGGCTGGTTCCAGTTTCAGCCTCTCTGGGATCGAATCGTGAAAGAACAACCTGATTTATTGGAGTAATCCTGCCTTAATCAGCCGCTCAAGAACGATTTATCAGCGCTCAGAAGCGATTTATCAGCGCTCAGGAGAGATTTATCAGCGCTCAGGAGCGATTTAACGGCGCTCAGGAGCGATTTAACGGCGCTTAGGAGCGATTTAACGGCGCTTAGGAGCGATTTAACGGCGCTTAGGAGCGATTTAACGGCGCTTAGGAGCGATTTAACGGCGCTTAGGAGCGATTTAACGGCGCTTAGGAGCGATTTAACGGCGCTCAGGAGAGATTTATCAGCGCTCAGGAGCGATTTAACGGCGCTCAGGAGAGATTTATCAGCGCTCAAGAACGATTTATCAGCGCTCAGGAGCAGTGTGGTCATCTTCTAGGAGAAAATGGTTTCTTTTTCTAGAGTAGTGTGCCCATTTTGATTATGGGCATTGGTGGCAGTGAGCTTTTTTAAAAGTCACTGTGAGAGATTGTGTACTGGGTTCGGTCTTTGTCTATACGTACAAGGAAATGTAATGGAGAGGGGGAAACCTATGTCTTTAAAAGGAAAGGTTGCACTTGTCACAGGATCTGGTACAGGGATAGGTCGTGCGGTTGCTATTGATCTTGCAAAAAAGGGCGCATCGGTCGTAGTCAATTATTCTAAGTCGGAAAAAGAAGCTCATCAAACTTGTGAGGAAATTAAAAATCTAGGAGTAGACTGTATGGTTTACCAGGCAGAAGTAAACGATGATGGGCAAGTGCGTAAAATGATCAATGCTGTGGTTGAGCATTTTGGGCAGCTCGATATTTTGGTGAACAATGCAGGTGTGACGTCATTTGTCGCACATGACGATCTTGAGGGTTTAAAGGAAGAGCACTGGGATCAAGTGATGGACGTAAACGTTAAGGGCTTATTTTTTACTTGCCGGGCTGCAGCTGAAGAACTCAAGAAAAACAAAGGTTGCATCGTTAACATTACTTCTGTTGCTGGTCTGACAGGTCGCGGCAGTTCGATTGCCTATTCGGCTTCGAAAGCAGCTGCTGTCAGTGTAACAAAATCGCTTGCCCGTGTGTTGGCACCCGAGGTACGTGTGAATAGTGTCGCACCCGGGGTTGTTTTAACGCGATGGATGGATGGTCAGGATGCATTCGTGGAAAAACATTCGAAGCGAACACCACTCCAAAGGACAGCACAACCGGAAGACGTTTCGGAGGTGGTCTTGTCTCTTATTTCTGGTGCAAGCTTTGTCACCGGGCAAACTGTAGTTGTCGACGGTGGAAATTACATTTGATTTTAGTAACACGAGGTTCTGCTAAACACGTAGAAAGTTATAAAGTAGTAGGAAATTTGCGATCCCCTTAGATAGTTGCTCCTGATTAGGGAAAGGTTATTCGTTGAAAATAGACACTCCCCGTTTTGGTTGACAGGGTGTCTATTTTCTTCTGTGGAAAATTTCAACACACTAAGGCATCATCGAGTGGGATGTGTAGGTCTGGTAGAAACGGTATCTAACCGCTTTAGCGTTATTAGAGATGAATCATTTGCTTCATTAAATATAGTTTTCAAATATCAGTAGTTTTAGATATCCTTTTGTGTGATGAAGTTTTTCGTAATCGCCTTGGCCCTAAGAGCACTAGGCTGGGAGAAAGGACTTGTGGCTGTCTCAATAATAGGTCGGGGATATGTTAACACTGTCAGCAGTGAATCTATGTTTAGGATTATTGATGGTTAGAGTTAGGCTATTATTTAGCTAAGGAGTTTGTACAAGATATAGGAAATTAGACTGTACGTGTGTGTAACTGGTAGGCTTTTAGGATTTGTCTAGGAGTACAGAATAGGTGGGATTGCCAGATAGGTCTAGGGATGAGGGAATACATTACATACAGAGCTACAGAATTTATTGTAATAGGTGGAGACTCTTAGAGGTCATGTTTGGAAAATACATTTGTTTATAAAGGTAAACATTTTGGCTTGCTATTGATACAGCTACATCAACTATTAACTAGAACATTTAACTAATTTTAGATGATTTAGGCTCCTGTTTTACATGGTCATATTCACAATAATGTTTTATTGCCATCCACTTAATGAGATCCCTTTCATCTTTGGTTAAATCCCTATCCAATTTTTGCTGAAACTCCTCAACTAAGTTCTGCTCTATATTTTTCATATGGATTAAACCTCCCCAATGGCTTTTAATTCATTATACCTAATTTTACTGAAAAATCAAACAACTATTTACTGTAAGTGTATTTACACATGGATATAAATTTTGCTTGTATTTAAACTTAGCTCTTTAAGTACAGTTACCTGACTGTTACATAGATTATAAGAGAGTAAGGCAGCAAAGTCCAACTTATATAAGCTGTTGCGTTCTGTAGCGGAATGAGTGGTGATCCAAATAAAGGGTATTCCAACACGTCAGCTACTCCTGGCTGTTCTGAACCAATACGTAACTTACTATCTCATTTAACTTTTGTAAAGGACATGGTATAATTAGCCAGAGATAGGCTGCACACAAGAAAAGGAGATCACTGCTCTAACTGCGATCCCCTTAGATAGTTGCTCTTGATTAGGGCAAGGCTATTCGTTAAAAATAGACACTTCCCGTTAGGTTGACAGGGTGTCTATTTTCTTTTGCGTGAAATGACCACAACTAAGGCAATCAACGATACATATCAGGTGCTATAAAGGCTATAGCACTATCAATGCTTCATAATGCTCCCATGGATTACTTTGGCTCTCTATAATAGGATCTGCATAATTAAATGGAATCGGCGGTGTTCCAAGCAGTCTAAATTATCTGAGTATTAACTGAATTTAGATTCTTTCCTTTTTAAAATCTTAAACGTTGTAAATCCGCATTTTCCTAATCCCACCCGAAATACATATAAAGTCTTTTAACCTGTAATCTATTAACTTCTAACCAGAGGTGAAACATAGTGCGCCAACCACGATTTAAGTTAAGTACCATCATTATGCTATTGGTCTGTCTCGTTGTGTTAGTGTCTTTGCTAATTACCGACCTTCTTATTACGGACTCGACGAGTGAAAATATCCACAATCAATTAGAGGAGAAAGCTTCAATCGTCTCCCGTACAGTTGCCCAATCTCAAATTGTGAAAAAAGGTTTGCAGGGTGAGGTAGATCAGGATAGGATCCAAGAGTATGCCGTGACGATACAGGAGGAAGCAAATGTCCTATTTGTTGTGGTAATGGATATGAACGGAATTCGCCTATCGCACCCTGAGCCTGATCGAATTGGGAGGCATTTTGTAGGTGGGGACGAGGGGCGTGTGCTTCAGGGGGAGGAGTATACCTCTTCTTCAACTGGAACGTTAGGGAAGTCTTTAAGGGCCTTCACCCCAATCTATGATCAGAGTCAAAATCAAATTGGTGCTGTTGCTGTTGGCATTTCTTTACAGGCTGTCCAAGAGTCGATTCAACAAAGCCATAAAAGGGTGATCATTGGTTCGATTGTTGGTGTGCTGGTGGGGATCATAGGGGCGTTTCTATTAGCTGACTATATTAAGAACAGCCTTTTTGGTCTTGAACCACATGCGATTGCGCGTATTCATGAAGAACGAAACCGGATGCTGCATTCTGTTCGTGAAGGAATCATAGCGATTGATAAAGAGGCCACGATTGTCCTCGTGAACAAGTCGGCTCGGCAAATTTTTCAAAAGGCAGGGTTGATGGATCAGGAGCCGGTAGGAATGAAGATCAATGACTTTTTACCAGGTACGATGCTGCAGCATGTGTTAGAAGAAGAAGTAACTGAATTAGATGAGGAGCAAACGATTAATGGTGTGTCGATTATCACGAACCGTGTTCCGTTAGTGGTGAAAGATCGAGTGGTTGGAGCGATTGCTACTTTCCGTGATAAAACGGAGGTAAATCAGTTAGCGGAACAGCTGACTGGTGTTCAGATGTATGCGGATACACTAAGGGCGCAGTCTCATGAGTTCATGAATCAACTGCACGTGTTACTCGGTTTAATTAAGATGGAGGATTATGATGAAGTGAACCAGTTCATTAGTAAATTGGTGAATCATCAAGCACATGAAGTGGGAAATGTCACGCGGCATATAAAGGATCCAGCTCTTGCTGGATTTATGATTGGTAAAATGAGTGCATCTAGAGAATCACATGTTCAGTTGACCATCGAATGTGAAACCGAGATTCCGCAGCCGAAAGATCTTGAGGTGACACATGAGTTGATCACGATACTTGGGAACATCATTGATAATGCGATTGACAGTGTATGGGAGAGTAATCAAAAGCAAATCCATGTCAGTCTTTCTTATGTCGATGATCTGTTGACCATTATTGTGACGGATACAGGAAATGGAATCGCCAAAGACAAACACGAGGAAATTTTTCAAAAGGGAGTATCTACAAAGGAAGGAAATCATCGCGGGTTCGGTCTTTATCTCACCAAACAAAGTGTGGAGAAAATGGCTGGATCGATCGATATGGATTCCTCTCTTGACAAAGGTACAACCTTTACGTTGATTATCCCCTATCAATCAGGAGGTGGGCGAAAGTGATCAAGGTTCTAATCGTTGAGGATGACCCGATGGTAGCTCAATTGAATAAAAGTTATATCGAGCAGATCGATGGGTTCATGTTTAGTGGTGTCGCTGCTAATACGGATGAGGCGGTTGAGCAGATGGCTCAAATAAAAATTGACCTGATGTTGCTTGATGTTTACTTGCCGGGTTTGAATGGAATTGAGTTTCTAAAGCGTATCCGTGAACAAAATCAGGATATCGATGTGATATTGATTACTGCTGCCTCTGACATTCACCAGATTCAGCAATCATTAAGGCTTGGTGCCGTGGATTATTTAATTAAACCGTTTGAATTCGAACGCTTTGAGAAATCGCTGACTCAATACAAGAACAGCCATTATAAATTAACGGACATAGACAAAGTCAATCAGCACGAGATCGATCGATTGCTCCGTAAATCAAGCCCTCGGCCAGAGGCACCGAAGATACAAGGATTACCGAAAGGCCTAACGAAAAATACATTGGCGACCATCAATCACATTATTCTCTCTAAGGAACCAGATTTTTTTTCAACGGATGACATTGCAGAAGCTGCCAATATTTCTAGGGTCTCTGTAAGAAAATACTTAAAATTCCTTAGTGAAATCGAGTATTTGGAAGAAACATTGATCTATGGTGTCGGAAGACCGATTTACCAGTATAAACTGAATGAGTCAAAGCGTGATCAAATTGACCATTATCTGTAAAGCAGCCAATCCCGGCTGCTTTTTTTAATTACAATAACATCATTAGTTTCACAATGTGTGAATTTTTTGTGAATTTAACTATCATGTGAATTAGTAAATGAAAGCGTTTACTAATGTTTGAGAACTCATCTGTCATTTTATTACTAAACAAAAAGGAGTGGTCGAGATGTCACAAACAGCTCAAGAGCTGAACTATGACAATCAATCGAACGGACAAGTCACGGAATTTCAGAACAAGAAAAAAGGATTTACGATATTTGAAATTCCTGTTTTATGGTTCGCCATTTTTACCGCTATTACACTGATCAGCCTGTACACTGGGAATCTACCAGGCGGCATGATCGGCAGTTTGCTCGTGATGATTGTACTTGGAGAACTATTAGGTTGGATAGGGGACCATACACCAATCGTCAAAACATTTCTAGGTGGAGGAGCTATCATTGCCATCTTCGGAGCAGCGTTTATGGTGTATGCAGGTTTGCTGCCGGATTCTTCGGTGACAGCCATGACGACTTTCATGAAAGATGGCGGTTTCTTGAACTTTTATATTGCGGCCCTGATTACAGGGAGTATTCTTGGAATGAATAAAACCATTCTCATGAAAGTAGGTCTACGTTACTTTTTACCTATCATTGGTGCGGTTATCGGGGCTATGGCTATTGCTGGTCTATTAGGCTCTCTAGTTGGATTCTCTTTACGTGATGCCGTTCTTGTCATTACGATGCCGATCATGGGTGGAGGCATGGGAGCAGGTGCCGTTCCGATGAGTCAAATCTATTCAGAAATGATGGGAAATGATCCAAGCTATTATATTTCTATGCTTGTGCCTGCCCTTGCGCTTGGTAACGTTTTCGCGATTGTACTGGCAAGCATGCTCAACCTACTTGGGAAAAAGGTACCTTCTCTGACTGGGAATGGTCAGCTCGTTCACGGTTTTCAATACAAGGAAGAAAAGCCGACTTATGATATCCAAAAAATGGGGATCGGTTTACTGGCTGCTGTAGCATTCTTTGCAGTCGGAACACTGCTGGGAGACTTCATCCCGCTTCACCCTTATGCGTTGATGATTATTATTGTTGCCGTTGCGAAAATTGTTGATGTAATTCCACATAACGTGGTTGAAGGGGCGAGCCAATGGTATAAATTTGTGGCCAATAACTGGACACTTGCCTTGCTATTTGGAATTGGAATCGCTTATACCGATTTGAACACGGTCATTGAAGCCTTGACCTTGCAGTACATTTTGACTGTCTTCGGTGTTGTATTAGGCGCGATCATCGGAGCGGGTCTGCTTGGTAAACTTGTTGGTTTCTACCCGATTGAAGCGGCTATTACGGCTGGATTGTGTATGGCAAATATGGGAGGAACAGGGGATGTTGCCGTTCTTTCTGCGTCAAGAAGAATGGAACTGATGCCTTTCGCTCAGATTTCTTCTCGATTAGGCGGTGCGCTGATCTTATTATTAGCCGGGTTAATCATCCCGCTTTTTAACTAAGATTTATGGAATACGTTAAGAAAATATAGTTTAGGAGAACTAAATCATCTGCCTTATCCTGTGGCGGAAGATTTAGTTCTTTACAGTTAAGCCATTTACTAATTCGGAGGTTGATGTTCATGTTGCCATTAGAAGGAATCACAGTTGTATCGTTAGAACAAGCCGTAGCAGCACCATTTGCTACAAGGCAGCTAGCTGATTTAGGAGCTCGAGTCATTAAAGTAGAACGGCCAGAAGTAGGGGACTTCGCAAGACATTATGATGAAACAGTGCAAGGAATGTCGAGTCATTTCACATGGCTTAATCGATCAAAGGAGTCGCTTGCTCTTAATTTGAAGGAAGAGGAAAGTCAAAGGTTAATTATGACTATCCTTCAGGAGGCCGATATTTTCATCCATAACTTAGCACCTGGGGCTGTCGATCGTCTTGGCTTTGGGTCCAATGATCTTAAGGAAAAGTTTCCCCACCTGATTACGTGCAGCATTTCTGGATATGGGGAGGATGGTTCTTACCGAGACAAAAAGGCGTATGATCTGTTGATTCAGTGTGAAGCAGGAGCTGTGTCAGTTACAGGTACAGAAGATACGCCATCAAAAGCGGGTATTTCGATAGCCGACATTGCTGCAGGTATGTATGCCTACAGCGGAATATTGACGGCACTTATCGCTCGTTCTAAGTCAGGAAAAGGGACGCATTTGGAAATTTCAATGTTAGAGGCTTTAGGAGAATGGATGGGCTATCCCCTTTATTATGCTGGCTATGGAGGAGAAGAACCAAAAAGAACCGGAGCGAGCCACGCGACCATTTATCCATATGGACCTTTTAACACGGCTGAGGGTAAACCAGTATTCTTAGGCATACAGAATGATCGAGAATGGCAGCAGTTCTGTGAACGAGTGATTGAAAAGCCAGAACTTAAGGACGATCCACTTTTTCACACGAACGCAAGTCGCCTGAAAAACAAGGATACCCTGGCGCCAATTATAGCAAGAGTTTTTGACCAAATGTCAGCCGACAAACTAGTTGAAAAGCTGGATGCTGAAAGGATCGCCAATGCAAGGTTGAATACAATGAGGGAATTTATGGATCATCCGCAATTAAAGGCACGGAATCGTTGGAGAGAGGTAGAGACACCCACAGGCAAAATTAAGACCCTCGTCCCACCTGTAACTTCCTCAGATTTGGAAACCGTGATGAACCCGATCCCGCGTGTCGGAGAGCATACAGACCAGATTCGAAAGGAGTTTGCTCAAGGAGTGAAACTTAGCTGATATCGATCGGCGGTCACCAAAGAAGAATTCCTTTAAACGTCTCAGAATCTATTATATGAGGAAAGTGGTGCTGACTATGAAAAAACGTTCCTATCTCTTTGTGCCTGCAAATTCGAATAAACTGATAGAAAAGGGGCTCACTTCCGAAGCAGACGCTGTGATCTTTGATTTGGAAGACGCAGTAGCCCTTTCCGAGAAAAACGTCGCCCGTGCCAAACTTTTGCATCATTTAAAAACAGTTAGGTGCTCGTCCCGACCTTTTGTCAGAGTCAACAGTACGGAAAGCGAGTATTTTGAAGAAGATGTGCGTACTTTTGCCGCACTCGACAACATAGGAATAATGCTGCCAAAAGCAGAGACAAAAGAGGATATTGCAAGGCTTGAAACCCTGCTTGACCAGGAAGATGTCATGAATAAACCGATCCTCCCGCTTATTGAGACGGCTAAGGGAGTGTGGAATGCAGCTGAGATTGCCTCAGCATCCCTAAAAGTTGAGGCATTGGCGTTTGGTGCCGTTGATTTCTCTCTCGACACCAATATCACCCTTTCAGATTCAGGAGAGGAATTGCTGTATGCACGTTCTCAGCTAGTGATTGCTTCTCGTGTAGCAGGAATAGAGGCTCCAATTGACACGGTCTATACAAATTTCAAGAACTCTGAAGGGTTTTTGCACGAAGCAAGGCAAGTCAAGGGGTTAGGGTTTCAAGGGAAGCTACTGATTCATCCCTCCCAAATAGCTTTAGCAGGAGAGATTTTTACTCCGAAAGATGAGGAAGTCGAGAAAGCCAGGCGGGTTATAAATGCTTTTCGTGAAGCTGAAGAAAAAGGAATTGCAGCTATTGAAGTAGATGGTGAAATGGTAGATTACCCTGTTGTAAGGCAAGCAAGGAAGATCGTGAATTCGTTTAGCGGGGACTGATTTCGGCGTGGGTTACGGAAGTGTTTTACATGTGAAGGCAGCCAGACCGTTTTAGTGGTCTGGCCGCCTAATATACTCGCTATTCGTGGTGAAATATGGAGAGCCCGATTTAGAGGAACCCGTACTAAATGCGATTATAACTATGAATGACTACTATTACATATACCACACGTCGTTATTTGTGGACGAGATAGCAACGGCGCCGGCCTGTAATGCTGTCACAACGTCATCTTTTTCGCAAACGAGTCCACTGGCAATAATAGGGGTGTTGATTTTATCTTTTACCCAGCCAATGGCTTTAGACATTCCACCTGGAAGGATTTCAATAAAGTGGGGAGTGGAGTTAGCAATCTGCTTATCAATACTACGAAATGAAATAGAATCGACTAAGAAAAATCGGTGAATGGTGTAGAAGCCGTAATTCCTGGCAGCGCGGACCATTTGAGCTTTGGTGCTAATAATGCCATCGGCTTTTGTACTTTCTTTTAAAAATTGAAGGGAAACTTCTTTATTGGATGTACCCTCTAGTAGGTCTATATGGACAAATGCTAGCTTATTATGAGCTTTGACTTTATCGACTATGTTACCGACATTGATGATATCACTGTTTAAGATAAAAATGATATTGCAGTCTGTTTGGATCGCTTCCTCTAGCCCTTCTTTGTCTTTGACTGCGGCAATGATCGGATTTTCTTCTAGAGCTTGTTTGACATTTTCTCTCATAAAAATCCCCTTATCTTAATAGTCTTCCTAGGATATTATATAGTAGTTTCGGATGGAATAAAAATTATAAGGGTTTTCATAGATGGTGAGGCGCCTCTTGATGGGCAGGGAGTTTTGGTTGTCTGATGGTGTCGAAGAAAGGGGATTTATGGAGAGGGGGCGGTTGACAGTCTCAGGGGGGAACCATATACTAATAGGAGATTAAGTTACTAAGAGCCGAGAGAAAAGTAACTTCCCCTGGGGGAGGTGTGCTTTTCTCTCTTTTTTATGGAATTAAATATACGGGAGGGAGTGACAGGCAGGTATGAATATGACAGATTTTACGATGGATTTCTTTTCATTGAAAGGACAAACAGCCATCGTCACTGGCGGGAATTCAGGGCTTGGTCGAGCCTTCTCACTTGCTTTGGCGAAAGCAGGAGCAAATTTATTTATCCCAAGTCTTACGGAGGATGATGGAACGACGAGAGAATTAATCGAAAGTGAAGGCGTCCAAATGGAATTCCTGCAGGTGGATATCACTGAAGATGGAGTGGCTAAGCGAGTGATAGATGGCTGTATGGAGTCGATGGGTTCGATCGATATTGTAGTCAACAGTGCGGGTCTTAATAAAGTGGCCGCCTTTGAGGATTTCGGCAGGGAGAAATGGGATCCAATGATGCAGGTGAACTTGACCGCTGCCTTTGAGATTAGCCATGAAGCTGCGAAGCAGATGGTTCCTAAGCGTCGTGGGAAAATCATTAACGTTTGTTCGATGTTTTCCTTCCATGGAGGACAGGGTTCCCCAGCCTATGCGGCTAGCAAGCACGGTTTGGCTGGATTGACGAAAGCGTATTGCGATGAATTGGCGCCATACAATATTCAGGTAAATGGTATCGCACCCGGATATTATGCAACAGACCTTACTCGAGAGACGAGAAAAGATCCGAAGGCGAACGAAAAAGTATTAGAGCATACCCCCGCTAATCGATGGGGAGAGCCTGTGGACTTAATGGGGGCAACAGTATTCCTGGCTAGTCAAGCATCCGACTATGTAAATGGTCATATTTTGGCGGTGGACGGAGGCTATCTCGTTCGATAGAGGCGACCCCCGAATTTCAACGCAAAGGGAATGTGATATCGGAATGAATGATAAATATATTATCGGAGTAGATGGGGGATCACAAAGTACAAAGATAGTTATCTACGACCTAAAAGGAAACATTGTAAGTGAGGGAAGACAATCATTACAACCTACGAACTCACCTGAGCCTGGCATCGTGGAACATCCTGACGATGATCTGTGGGAGTCACTCGTGAAAGCAAGTCAAGAGGCGATGGCCAGCTTCCCTGGTAAAAAGGAAGAGATTATCGGAATGGGGCTTTGTACGATTCGGTTCTGCCGATGCTTGCTCAAGGAGGATGGGAGGCTTGCTTCCCCGGTTATGAGCTGGATGGATGAACGGGTATCTAAGCCTTATGAGCATACTCATTCTGAAGTTGCCTATGTTACGACATCATCTGGGTATATCACGCATCGGCTGACGGACCAGTTTAACGATACGGCTGCCAACTATCAGGGAATGTGGCCTATCAATACTGATACGTGGGACTGGAGTGAGAAAGACAGGGTCTTTGACAGTTACAACATTCCCCGTGACATGTTGTTCACACTTCAGCATCCAGGAACGGTCCTTGGTCATGTGACGAAAGAGGCGGCAGAGGCCACTGGTGTTCCCGCGGACATTCCGGTCGTTGCGACAGCAAATGACAAGGCAGTCGAAGCGTTAGGAGCTGGCATGTTAGCTGAAGACACCGCCCTTGTTTCGCTAGGCACGTACATCGCTGGGATGGTACATGGTCATGTGAACCCAAAGAATACGACACATTTTTGGACTAATTTTGCTGCCATCCCTAATGAATATCTCCACGAAAGTAATGGGATTCGTCGTGGCATGTGGACCGTGAGCTGGTTTAAGGAGCTGTTCGGTGAAGAATTAACTGAAAAAGCTGAGGAACTCAACATATCTCCAGAAGAAATTTTAAATAAAGAAGCGTCCGAAACTGTTCCCACTGGTAGCGATGGGTTGATGACAGTTCTCGATTGGCTTTCTCCAGCGGACGAGCCATTTAAAAAAGGGATGATGATCGGCTTTGATGGGCGGCATACGAGAGCCCATATGTATCACTCCATTTTGGAGGCCATTGCCTTGACGATGAAAACGAATGTAGATGTGATGTGTAAGGAGCTGGACAGGGAACTGAAAAAGATTGTCATTACAGGTGGAGGCTCAAACGGAGATTTGATGATGCAGATCTTTGCGAATGTGTTTGGCGTCCCGGCGACACGAAACGTCGTCAACGGTTCTGCCAGCTTAGGTTCAGCAATCAGTGCAGCTGTTGCTCTTGATGTCTATTCCACTTATGAGGAAGCGATTAAACAAATGGTAGAGGTGAGGGATATTTTCTCTCCTGAGCAGGACAAGCATGTCTTTTACAATCGACTAAACCGAGAAGTCTACCAACAGATTACTGCACACACGGATGGCATTTTGAAAAAAGCGTATAACCTATTTCATGAAGATGTTTATTAAAAGACGTGTATTCATAAAACCTAATTTTCTACCAAAGGAGTGTTTTAAATGGGATTAACAAAACAAAAAATTGTAAGCGATATAGCAGCGTTCGTGCCTAAGGAACAAATCATCACAGATGAAGAAGTCCTAAAAGAAAATAGCGTTGACCGCTTCAGGAAGTATGAGACCATTCATGGTGTTTATACTCAGCCGCTTCCTGCAGCAGTGGTGAAGGTGAAAAGTGCCGAAGAAATATCTCAGATCCTCCAGTATATGAATGAGAACAAGATCAATGCCGTACCAAGAACAGGCGGTTCCGCTACAGAAGGTGGTCTGGAGACCGCGGTTGAGAACTCATTAGTTATTGATGGATCTGCCATGAATGACATCGTAAGCATTGATCCTTACAACATGCTTGCAACTGTAAAATGCGGTGTACCTTTGGAAGAACTGGAAGAGCAATTAAGAGAAAAAGGATTAACGACAGGGCACTCCCCGCAATCCAAGCCGCTGGCCCAAATGGGTGGGTTAGTAGCGACACGAAGCATCGGTCAGCTTTCTACGCTATACGGTGGAATTGAAGATATGGTTGTTGGGATCGAAGCCGTCTTCCCGAATGGTGAAATCACTAAAATTAAAAACATTCCGAGACGGGCAGCCGGGCCGGATATCCGCCACGTTATTATCGGAAACGAAGGGGCTCTTTGCTACATTACAGAAGTGACGGTGAAAGTTTTTCAATATAAGCCTGAAAACAATCTGTATTATGGCTACGTTCTAGACCATATGAAAACAGGATTTGAAATTCTACGTGAGGTGATGGTGCAAGGCTATCGCCCGTCCGTTGCACGCTTATACGATCCTGAGGATGCGAAAGACCATTTTGACTTTTCAAAAGGGAAATGTGTACTTATTTTCATGGCGGAAGGTCCAAAACCAATTGCAGAGGCTACCGGACAGGCGATTGAAGACATCGTGGCTCAATACGGCGAAAGTGAACGTGTTGAGAGCCGCCTGATCCAGGAATGGTTTGAAAACTTAAATTGGGACCCCTCTAAAGTTTTTGAAGAAAGAAAAGAAATCAAGGAAACTAACAACATCGGCTTTACAACTGAAGTGTCAGGTTCATGGGGAGTGATCCATGATATTTATGAGCGCTGCACCAAACGAATTCGTGAGGAAATCCCTCATATTACGATGCTCGGAGGCCACTCTTCTCACAGCTACATGAATGGGACCAACATGTATTTCGTGTATTACTATGATCTGATAGATATCAAACCTGAAGAAGAAATTACAAAGTACCACTATCCAATCAACAAGATCATCGTAGAAGAGACAATTAAAGCTGGAGGATCAATGGTTCACCACCACGGGGTCGGAAAGCACAGAACACCATGGATTAAAGATGAGTATGGGTCTTCCTACTATATCTTGGAAACTTTGAAGAGAGCCTTCGATCCGAATGGGATTATGAACAAGGGAACAATATTTCCGAAAGAAGACTGATCTAGGTTTTTTCTCCTCACGAACTTTACCGTTTTGTCTGAGGGGATCTAAATCATCGAGGAAAGTATAAATAGTGATGGAAGCAGGGTTTATGGATTTCTAATGATTCTGATGCCAAATAACTAGGCCAGTAAGCTTAGAAGTATAAAATAAGCGGTATGCAGTCGATTGCTTTCTGTACGTTCATTTTAAGCACATACCCCTTCCTTGCTGTTTTTATTTCTTTAACGTATCATTAAATTATGTCGTAAAATGGCGAATAGAATGAATAATTAGGACCAAGGAGGTGTTGACTATCATTAGTGAGTTAATTCAATACATTCAAGATAACTTTGACCAAGTACTTACACATACACTTGAACATGCTCAGTTAGTCGGAGTAGCCATCGTTATTGCCATATTAATTGGCGTTCCACTAGGAATCTATTTGACGACAAACGAAGAGCTGGCGGAAACTGTCTTACAAATTGCTTCCATATTCCTGACAATTCCGAGTATAGCATTGTTCGGTATTATGATCCCCATATTATCTCTAATCGGTCAGGGTATCGGCTTTCTTCCAGCTGTTATTGCCCTGGTTCTCTACTCACAATTACCCATTATTCGTAACACGTACACCGCTATCAATAATGTCGACCCCGATATACGGGATGCAGCGAAGGGCATTGGTATGACGACCTTCCAGCGTCTGACCAAGGTGGAAATACCAAATGGTTTGCCTTTGATTATGGCTGGTGTTCGTACGGCCACCGTATTAAATATTGGAATCGGTGCCATTGCTGCCTTTATAGGCTCTGGGGGTCTCGGGGTATTAATTAATTCCGGTATCAGCCGCGGAAATAATACTATGATTCTAGTAGGAGCCATTGTGGTCTCGTTATTAGCTATTATCGCTGACTTTGTACTGAAAATGATTCAGAAAAAATTCACTCCTAAAAGTGTTCAATAAGAGAAAAGAAAGAGAGAGGTGACCTAGATGATCGAATTTGACCACGTAACTAAAACTTACAATGGCGATGTTAAGGCCATTAATGATATCAGCATGACAGTAAACGATGGGGAATTTGCTATTCTCCTTGGTCCTTCTGGCTGTGGAAAGACAACAATGCTTCGGATGGTGAATCTTCTAGAATCCATCACAGAAGGAAATATCAGTATCCAAGGTAAAAATGTAAAAGACTTAAATAAAATCGAGGTTCGCCGCAATATTGGCTATGTCATTCAAAGCAATGGCCTTTTTCCCAATATGACGATTGAAGATAATATCATGATTGTTCCAAGCTTATTTGGTTGGGACCGAAAAAAACAACGTGATCGCTATAACTATTTGATGGACTTAGTCGGTATGAATCCAGATGATTTTCGTAAACGCTATCCCCATGAGTTATCAGGGGGGCAGCAACAACGTGTCGGTGTGGCTCGCGCAATGGCTGCCGATCCTCCCGTGATGTTGATGGACGAACCATTTGGTGCGCTGGATCCGATTATCCGAAACCGTATCCAGGATGAATTCCTTTCAATCCAAAAAGAGGTCAAAAAAACGATTCTGTTTGTCAGTCACGATATCGATGAGGCTGTAAAAATGGGCGATAAAATTGCCTTGTTGCGTGATGGAGAAATCATGCAATATGACTCCCCTGCCGAGATTCTCAATCATCCGAAAAATGAATTTGTTTCCGAGTTTGTCGGACAAGATCGTGTTTTAAAAAGCATGAGCCTTTATACGGTAAATGATCTTGTGAATGCTTTTGATTTAGAGGGAGACATAGAAGACATTGTGAACACTAAAACCGTTCATGTGGATACATCGTTACGTAACACCATATCCATGCTGTTAAACCAGGAAGCTGACCAGGTCGTCATTATCGACAACAATGGCGCGAGGCTTGGTAGTGTCACATTAGGCTTGATTGAGAAGTTTTTGCATAAAGAAGTTAAAGGCAAGTGAATGGAGGGATGAACATGAATTCAAAGAAAATCATAGCTGTTGCTGTTAAGCTGTTTTTCTGGTTACTCCTCATTGCCTTTTTCTGGTGGTCTTTTACCAATGATATGTTTTCGAGAATATCAGAGGAACCCGTCCAATTCTTTAACTTGTTAAGAGATCATCTGACATTAGTCGGAATTTCAGCTGGCATTGCCATTTTAACATCAGTTCCGCTTGGCATATTGATTACGCGAGCGTCGCTAAGAAAATCTGAATGGCTGGTCGTCAACATCGCAAACCTTGGTCAAACGATTCCTAGTCTGGCAATTCTGGCATTAGCCATGGGCTTTTTAGGAATTGGTTTGAAAGCTGCTATTGTAGCTCTATATATTTATTCATTATTGCCTATATTGCAAAACACCGTTGCGGGATTAGACTCAGTTAACCCGGAAACGAAAGATGCGGCTAAAGGTATGGGACTGACTCCATTACAAATCCTGTTCAAGGTAGAACTTCCGTCTGCGGCCTACTCCATTATCGCTGGTATTCGTACAGCCGTTGTATTAAATATCGGCACGGCAGCCCTTGCTTATTTAATCGGTGGTGGAGGGCTTGGTGTTTGGATCTTTACCGGAATTCAATTGTTCGATAACTCTTATCTGATTTCTGGAGCTGTTCCTGTGACACTCCTTGCGATCGGTGTGGACTTTCTATTCCGTGGAATTCAGTACCTTTTAGTGCCGAAAGGATTGAGGCTGGCACAACAGGCAGCTATTGAATCAGTTTAAAAAATTACAGGAGGTTTTTTTAATGAAAAAAATTATCAGTTTAATTGCCACTATTATGATATCTACTCTTCTTCTCAGCGCATGCTCAGGTGGGGATGACAGTAAAGAAGTGACAGTCGGTGCAAAGAACTTTACAGAACAATTTTTGCTGGCAAAAATGACCGAACTTGTTCTTGAAGAAAACGGCTATACTGTAGATATGAAGGATAACCTTGGCTCCTCAGCTTTACGTAAGGCCCTTGAAAATGGACAAGTAGATATTACTTGGGATTATACAGGAACAGGACTCGTGACCTATAATGGTGAAGAACCGATTGCAAACAAACAAGAGGCTTTTGAAACAATAAAGGAGATTGATAAAGAAAACGGCATCACTTGGACGAACATTTCTGATATTAACAACACGTACACTCTCGTGATGCGTCAAGAACAGGCGGATAAGCTTGGAATTGAAACGATCAGCGATCTAGCCGAATATGTAAATAGTCATCCAGGTGAATTAAAAATGGCGACAGATGCGGAGTTTGCTAACCGCGCAGATGGTCTTCCTGGTGTCCTTGAAACGTATGGCTTCGAATTTGGCAAAGATCAAGTTGTTTCGATGACCTATGGTTTGAATTATGAAGCTTTGAACAACGAAGAAGTAGATGTTGCTGTTGGCTTTTCGACAGACAGCCGAATTCGCGAATTTAATTTGGTTAGTTTGAAAGATGATAAAGAATTCTTCCCATCCTACAATGCAGCTATGTCTATGACGACAGAAGTTTATGAAAAGTATCCTGAAATTGAAGAGATTTTCAAACCTTTATCGGAGGCACTGGATAGTCAAACGATGATTGAACTGAACTACCAGGTGGATGTGGAAGAACGCAGCGTAACAGATGTTGCAGAGGAATACCTTATAAATAACGGATTCCTAGAAGAATAAAAAGAGGTAGTGCCGGTTATCTATGATAACTGGCATTATTTTTACTTAGTGTTCAGGTTTGACCCGAGCGCATTATGGTACATGAAAAGATTCAAGGGAAACAAAACAATAGGAAAACAATAAATCAATCTTTGAGGTGAACAATAATGTGCGGCATTTATGCCATGACAGGAAAAACAACAGAAAAAACTATGAATCAAATATTGGAGAGCATGCACCATCGAGGTCCAGATGAAGGCAAGGCGATCTCACTCAAGAATTTCCACCTAGGCCAACGTCGACTCTCTATCATCGGTCTCGAAGACGGTATTCAACCGATTGGAAGCAAAGATGATGACAAGTGGATTGTCTGTAACGGGGAAATTTATAATTATCTCTCTTTAAAGGAAGAGCTTTCTAGAACAACCAGCTTCTTGACTGCATCTGACAGCGAAGTTGCTTTGAAGATGTATGAACAGAAAGGGCCTGAAGGTGTTCGGGATTTAGATGGAATGTTTGCTTTTTTCATTGCCGATCAAAAGAATAACACCTTCATGGCTGCTCGCGATACACTTGGAATTAAGCCACTTTATTATGGGAAAGACGAAGAAGGAAACCTTGCTTTCTCTTCTGAACTTAAGACCTTGTACTTAGTTACAGAGAAAGTACACGAATTTCCACCAGGCTATTATTATACACCAGAAGACGGATTTGTTTGTTACCGTAAAATTAAAACTCCCCATGAAAGTGAGGTGTTTAATTCCACAAACGAAAAGGCGATCATGGCTGGGATTGAACGTGATCTCAAGAGGTCTGTGGATAAACGCTTGCTAGCTGACGTAGAGGTAGGTGTGCTGTTAAGTGGTGGTCTTGATTCTAGCTTGATTGCTGCATTGGCGGCAAAATTAGAAAAAGGCAATGCCCCTGTAAAGTCATTTTGTGTGGGAGCAGAAGGAAGCGAAGATATCGTCCGTGCGAGAGAAGTAGCTCAAGCCATTGGAAGCGAGCACTATGAATATATTTATAGTAAAGCGGAACTCATTGAAGTACTTCCTGAAGTTATTTATAACCTTGAATCGTTTGAGCCATCGCTGGTGCGAAGTGCGCTGCCAAATTACTTCGTCTCTCGTCTTGCTGCTCAGCATGTGAAGGTAATTTTATCTGGGGAAGGAGCTGATGAGCTATTCGCTGGGTATGATTACATGAAGGATTTCTCGGATACCAAGCAGCTGAACAGCGAAATCATTCGCGTTATTAACACCTTACATAACATTAACTTACAACGGGCTGACCGGATGAGTATGGCCCATTCCCTTGAGTTACGGGTGCCGTTTCTCGATCTTGAATTAATTGATTTCGCACTCAAGATACCTGCAGATCTTAAACTTCATAATAAGAAAACGATGGAAAAAAACATTCTTCGCAATTCTTTTAACAACGTGCTTCCTGAACATATTCTCTGGCGGAAGAAAGAAGAATTTTCCGCAGGAAGCGGTGCATTAGACATTCTTGATGCCTATGCTGAGGAAACCATTTCAGATAAAGCATGGAAAAAACTTGATGCAGAGGCACCCATTCGTATGCGTAGCAAACAGGAATGCCTTTATTTTCAAATATTTAAAGAACAATTTCCTTATTCTACAGCTATTAACACTGTAGGCCGCTGGGCAACATCCTAATCAAGACGCTTCTAAGATTTATCGGGAAACTCTTAAAATTATATTACGTTCTTAGGGGTACTGATCGAAGTGCGAATTTCCCTACTATTGCAAATCACATTTGTATTTTTTGTTTACTCCCTGTGCTAACAGATTAACTCCTTACTAAAGGAGAAGGAATATGTTAATAGGTTCGAATAAAGTTTTATAAATGAGTCCCACCTCCTTTAAAAAGAGGTGGGATTTGACTAGTGATTCTTTCTCCACTTTGTACCTCTACCTAACCCAGTTTACTCAATAAAACCTTTTTCTCTTAACACTGTAAGTACTCGGTTGATCATCAATTAACCAACACCAGGACAGGCTTTGCGAATCTTCTCTTCTTAAAATCAGTGTACTTCTTAATCCTAGCTTGTTTATTCTCTTCCCTGTCTGAACTAATCTGACTCTAGGTTCTAATTCCATAGGACATATTCTTGAATAAATTGGAGGTATTTTACAGATGATATAAGAACAATACCATGGAAAGAGGCGAAAAGATGACCAGAGCAATCGAAGCAATTACGAGCGTGGTAAGAAGTTTGGTTGACGACGAACCAAAACCGCCCTTGCATGTCGGGGAAGTCATGGCGTTATGGACAGCTCTAGCTTCATTTCAAGAAGCCCATTATTTATATGAAGCGGGACTAAATACCACTCAGGATCCAGATTTAAAGCAAGCTGTTCAAGGGGCATTGGATGCCTCCAAAAAAGATTCGAAAATGATTAAGGATTTCCTGAAAAAAGAGGGTGTGCCGTTGCCGGCGGTAAGTGAAGAAAAGCCGAAATCCAACCCTAATGATATTCCTCCTGGGGTGAAAATGACTGATAGTGAGTTGGCGAACACCATTTCTATTAAGCTTGCTGCTGTTATTTCTTTTTGTGGCACATCTATCGCTCAATGTATTCGGAGTGATGTGGGAATTATGTTTCTTGAAGTTCAAGCGGAGGTTTTAAAGCTGAATGCAACTTTTAAGGAACAGATGAAGAAGAAGGGGTGGCTTAAAATACCACCGTATTATTATCCTTCAGGGAGACCAGACCAGAGTTAGTTCAAAATTAGGGGGACGTCAATAGCGTATTTACGTTCCTCCCCGTGTGTAAAAGTTTCACCTTATGGGAGCACAGCACAGCATTCACAGACTAAATGCATGTGTTGCTACTCATCAATAAAGACGATTTGATATGAACAAGTCAAATCGTCTTTCACGCGAATGGTAGTACATAAGCTATAGGATGAGAGTCCTGACCGAAACGTATGTGAATCTATTATTCTATTCTTTCGTTGCCTTATTCGCCTTGCTTAATGAACTTCCTTACTTCACGCTCACCTTAATTTGTAAATACGCAAAAACTCCCCAAATACGAAAACACCTTAATAAATCGTGGATATATTTTTAGAATAGTCATCTTTTGAATTACGGCGTTTGAACAGAGTGTTCTTCGATTAACTTTAAAAGCTGTACTTTCCATTGGCATTTGATTGTCTAGTTTAATCGGTACCTGGACCCAACTATCTTAGCGTAGCAGGGTTCAGTATTTTATTCGTGTATCCAACTTGGTGTCGTAATCAATGTGATCGATTCTGTTAATGCCTGCTACCCGCTTCATATGGGGAGAGTGGGTATTTTTTATGTGGATAAAAAAAAACGAGATTGTTTGACACCTGGATCAATTACCGAACGATTATAGAACATGAAGGGGGTTATTTTTCAAGACAATTTGGAAAAGAAGCCTACATCAAATTTCTAAGGAGGAATTTTATATGGACTATGTCAAGGAAATTCATGCATTCTATGATCAGATTGAGGTGAATCCAGTTTCTGCTTCGGCGGTGGTGTTGTGGCACGCGATGATGAACTTCAATGCTAAAGCGGGTTGGAAGAAAGAATTTAAGGTGGGCGGCCCAGCATTATGTGTTAAGTCCAGGTTGGGGGAAACTACGTTCAAACGGGCACGTCAAGAACTGAAAGGAAAAGGGTACATTATTCACAAATCAGGGAAGCCAAAAGAGATGCCAACGTACATGATGATCTCATTGCAAAGAAAGGGGGTTAATTAAATGAATTATCTCAAGGAAACTATTGCGTTCTATGATCAAGTTGATCTGAAACAGCTCTCGTCATCAGCTGTTGCCTTGTGGGGCAGTCTTATGTATATCAACAATAAGACGGGTTGGAAAAAAGAATTTACCGCACCTGCCTCGGTGTTACGGGCGAAATCTGGACTGAGAGATAGTTCCTTCAAACTTGCACGAAAAGAATTGGATCAGAAGGGATTTATACGTTACAAATCAGGAAACTGGAATCACGCTCCCGGTTATCAAATGATCTCAATAAAATCGATGATCGACCACGAAACCAACTACCCTGCTAACTACTCTACTGACGAGTTACCTGACCACCTAGGTGACCAGCTTACTAGCCCATTATTTAAACAAAACAAAAAGAAACAAAAAGAAGTAGTGGCAGGTGAACGGAGTCCACATACTTTTTATGAACAAAATATGAGCATGCTGACGCCATTTATTGCTGAGAAGATTACCCAGTGGTGTGAAGAGATGTCGGATGAGCTTGTTATCGAGGCGATGAAAATGGCTATCGGCCAGAATAAGTTGTTTTTCCAGTACAGCGAAGGGATTTTAAAGCAGTGGAGAAAAAAGGGAGTACGGACGTTGCAAGCGGCAAAGTCAATGAAGCGGGAAGCGGGACAAAAACAAAAGCACTCACCCCAACACTCGAAAACGCACGCTATTTTGGACAAATTACTTGAGGAGGACGATCTATGGATAGACGTGAAGCCGTAGAAGTGTTGAAAACAATCAGTGAACTGTACCCGACCAAGTTTGAGATGACGGAACGTAAGGCGCGTGTATTAGTTCCCGAGCTTCTGAAAATGGATTATTCAGCTGTGATGAGCAGACTCGCCAACTATGCGATAGGCCATCCTTTTCCACCAACGATTTCTGAAATCGCCGTATATCCCCGGAAGAAAATGAGTATTTGACTAAAGTATGTAAGTGGGAAGAGGAATCTGCAAGTGTGCCAGAGGAAACGAAACGTCGTTTTCGTGTGAGGCTTAATCAGCTAGTGAAGGAGATGTCCTGTGATTCATAATCGTGAGGCTGAGCAGGCCGTGCTTGGAGCTATTCTTTTCGAGGGTACACTGATGAAGGACGTGTTTCTGCTGGCTGAGCATTTTGAAAGTCCAGACCATCAGACCCTTTTCCAAGCGATCAAAAAAGTTTACGAGAGTGACCAACCGATTACGATCGTATCCGTAACGACAGAATTAGGCGATCTTGTGGGGAGAATCGGGAGCGTTAGTTACCTGCTTTCACTGGCTGATTCCGTTCCGACAACAATGACGATTAAGCAAGATCAACGGATGGTACTGGATGCCTATCGAAATCGCAAAACGAGAGAAATGGCACTGGAGTACGCTGAAAAGCCATGCGATGAAGCATTGGATGAGCTCGTGGGTCAATTGGAGGGTTTGCGCGGTGTTAGAGTGGAGCAGAGCCTGCCGTCAACGTACGATCACTTGATCGAAATTGCCAATGAGATGGCTGATCCTCCCGAAAACGGCCAAACCGGTTTTTCGACGGGCTACATAGAATTCGATCAAATGACAGGCGGAATGCAGCGAGGAGATTTAATCATTGTGGCCGCACGTCCTTCGATGGGAAAAACAGCCTTTGCCCTGAACATGGCATCACATCATTGCAAGCAGGGAGGGTCAGTCCAATTGTTTAGCTTAGAAATGGGCACCAAGTCGCTTTTGAGGCGGATGATATCGATGGAAGCGGAAATTGATGGGCAAAAGTGGCGGTCAATGAATTTCTCGGTTGACGATTATAACAAGGCTATGACAGCCATTGGAGAGATCGCCCACTGGTCACTGAATATCTATGAACAGGAGCACACAGTTCATGACATCCGAACAAAAGTACGGCAAGTGATGCAGGAAGACCAGGGACGTAACCAAATGGTGATCATTGATTACTTGCAGCTCATGACAGCGAAGGGGCGTTATGAACGTCGCGATTTAGAAGTCGGGGCGATGACGAGAGAGCTAAAGCTTCTTTCCCGGGAATTGGACGTGCCGATCATCCTATTATCCCAGTTATCAAGAGGTGTTGAGCAGCGACAGGACAAGCGTCCGCTCATGTCTGATTTGAGAGAATCGGGGAATATTGAGCAGGATGCTGATGTGATTGGTTTTTTGTATCGGGATGATTATTATAATAAGAATTCGGAGGAGCGGGGGCGGGTTGAGGTTTTGTTAAGGAAGCAGCGGAATGGGCCAGTTGGGAGCATCAAACTGAAGTTCTTGAAGGAGTATGGGAAGTTTGTGGGTGGGGTAGTAAAAATATAACCTTATAGTTTTTCCTGCTTTAATAAAGCAAGCAATATGAACCTGGTCTAAACTAAAGCCAGCCGACGAGTTGAATGAATTGATTAAATCGGTTAGATCGGTATCATTAAGATCATGAATATAGAATAATATTAAACTTTTTTATAAATAAAGGAAAAATAGTGATCCATATTCTGCTGGTTTTCGATAGCTTAGTAAGGAAATAGTATGAAATCAGATTGTTTTAATAGTTCCAATGAATTAGCTGGGAGTATAGTAAAATCAGACTGAAGAATCGCTGTTTTCTTACCTAATCTAAAAGACGGTTATATTCAATGACAAAAGGCTTTATTGAACGAAGGATGTTCGATTTGCTGCCCGTATTGAACGTATGGATTGACATTCAGGATGTCTTCAAATTTTAACAACTATGAATAAGTTAAATTGGGAGGGAGACCTGTGGAAAATGAACTCCAAAAGGAAATCGAACACCTAAGGGAAGAATTATATGACCTGTATACAGTTCATAAAACGATGGCTCATCCTCAAGTGATTTGTCTGAGCCAATTATTAGATGAAAAAATAAGCACCTATCAAAAAATGAACGTTACGTGTTCCTAGAATATTTTTTACAAGTCTCAAAGGAACGATTATAAGGCAATAAATAACGCAGATTAAAAGGGTTTTGTTTCGAATGGGAGAGGCGCCCGGTGGGAATGGAGGGGATTGTATTGGAAGAATTAATAGGGACTTATAACTTTTGGTTTGTTGGACTATCCATTGTCATAGCCGCATTTGCCTCCTATACAGCCCTCGACCTTGGAGGGCGTGTCTCCCATTCTACTGGGTGGCGAAAAAAAGCCTGGTTGTTAGGTGGTTCGATTACAATGGGGATCGGCATCTGGTCCATGCATTTCGTGGGGATGATTGCTTTTCAACTTCCTATGCCAATGAGTTATGATCCTCTCCTAGTTTTTCTTTCCATGCTGGCAGCTTTTCTGGGATCATTTATTTCTCTGTTTCTTGTCAGCCATCGAACCTTAACACTTCGTCGTTTAATAGGGGGAGGCATTTTCATGGGGATCGCCATCGTATCCATGCATTACATCGGCATGGTCGCGATGGAAATGGTCACCATAAATTATGATCCTTTCTATCTGACGTTGTCAGTTCTAGTGGCGATCTTAGCTTCGATGACCGCACTCAAATTATCATATGAGCTTTCCAATCGCGTAAGTTCCGTTCAACTGTTTACCCTTAAATTGGCAAGTGCTATCCTTATGGGCGCGGCTATATCTGGTATGCATTACATTGGGATGACAGCAGCCACTTTTTATTCTATGCCACACGCAGCAGCGTCCCACCCTGGAACCATCAACTCCACACTGCTAGCTATTGGGATCGCTATCTTCACCCTCTTGATGCAGTCATTTCTAATATTTGGGACGGTCACGGATCGCAGGTTAGCCATCCAAGCAACTAAATTAAGAGAAATGGCCTATTTTGACCACTTAACAGGGTTATCAAACCGTAGGCGTTTTATAGAATACTTAGATAAATATATGAGAGAGGAGAGGAGATTTGCTGTATTTTTCCTTGATTTGAATCGGTTTAAAATCATTAATGATGCACTGGGGCACAATGCAGGTGATTTATTATTAAAAGGGGTTTCAGAAAGGCTTCGGTCCTGCATTAGAAAGGGCGACCTTGTAGCCCGTCTAGGCGGGGATGAATTTACCATTATCATGTCTGATATTCAATCGTTAAATGAACCAACGACCCTTGCCAAGAGGGTGATTAAGGCACTAGAAAAGCCATTTTTGATTAATAATAATGAACTTCATACAACGGTGAGTATTGGGATTGCCATGGTACCAGAAGACGGTGATTCTTCAGATGTCATTATGAAACATGCGGATATGGCTATGTATGCTTCAAAGCAACGAAGCAAAAGCAAATACTACTACTATTCTTCTACCATTGGCGAAAAGTCAGAAAACCGACTATGTGAGGAACAACAGCTGCGAGAGGGGATTGAACAGAATGAATTTTTCCTGGAGTATCAACCCCAAATTGATGCTTCCTCTAACCAACTTATAGGGGTTGAATCCTTAGTAAGATGGTTGAGGCCTAATGGAAAAATCAAGCCCCCTAACAGTTTCATTCCATTAGCAGAGGAAACAGCCCTTATTATTCCACTCGGTAAAAAGATTCTCGACATGGCTTGCCGCCAAGCAAAAGACTGGTCTGACAAAGGGTTCCCAACTCGTGTATCCGTGAACCTCTCAGCAAGACAATTTCAATCGGAAGACATTGTCCAGGTGGTCTCCTCTTTGTTGGAACAATATCAGTTGCGGCCTGAACTGCTTGAATTAGAGGTCACCGAAAGTATGACGATGGAAAACATAGAGCGCTCCATTTTGATCCTGAATGAGTTTCGAAGGTTAGGTGTGTATCTATCCATAGATGATTTCGGTACAGCGCACAGCTCCCTGCGCTATTTAAAGGATTTTCCTATCCAGCAGTTAAAGATTGATCGATCATTTATAAGGGAAATAAACTTAGATCCGAAAACAGAACGAATTACGAGTGCGATTATTGCCATGGGGCAACACTTAAATCTCGAAACCATTGCAGAAGGGGTAGAAACCGAAGAACAACTTTCATTCCTGCTTAATCAAAACTGCACGAATATTCAAGGTTTTTTTTTCAGTAAGCCGATTTCGGTGGAGAACATCGAAAAAAGATATTTTCAAAGGCAAACGACAGACATAGTAACCCCAATGCTTCAACTTGAAGCTCTTTGTTGTGCTTTTAGTTGCAATTGAAAGAAATGGGGATTAGAATGAAGGACTGAGACAGGAATAAAAAAGTTCGGTCTTTATAAAGGGATGAGAATCATGGAAAAGAAATCACTGCAATCAGAAGTAGCGAGTTACATAGGTAAGTTATTAAGAGATAACTTTGGGAAGGGACCTACATCTGTGTATGTTTCCATTGAGGGTCCATATATCACGATATATCTTCGCGAGTTTTTAGCTCCCATGGAACGCGTATTGGTTGGTCAGGACCATGACATGAAGGTGGAAGAGACACGAGATTTATTGATGACTGAACTTCTGCCTGAAATAAAAGCTTCACTTAAGCTTATGACAGGTCTAAAAGTGGACGAAATTTTCTATGACTGGTCACTATCTGACCACTCGGGTATGCTATTAGGTGTGCTTGCTAATGAGAATGATGTAGAGGAAGATCTGCCTCATTACCCGACTAAAGAAAAAATACATGAAGAGATCACACGTGTAAGTGAGCAGGCAGAGAAAGCACCTGAAAAGGTCGATTCCTATATGTTAAATTCACGAACGCTCTTAATTGTTCGGGACGGGATCCTTGTCAGAATAGAGAAAGAGTTAATTAACTCTGGATTCGGAGAGACGTTAAAACTGACTAAACGAAAGCTTGAAAAGACGCTATTAAGGCAGTCCTACTGTGAAAGTATTCTAGATCAACAAGTTGTTGATGTTTTTGCAGATTGGGACTTTCACAAGGATAAAAGCTATATACTTTTTATCCTAAAACCAAATTAATACTAGGTAGAAATGAGCTAGACTAATAGAGCTGGACATAAGCCGAAAAGATATCTTATCTTTTCGGCTTTTTTAATTGTTAGAAAACTATGAAAATAAGGCCTTGTGCGCTTTAAATCAGGAAATTATGAGGGAGATATTATGGCTATTACAATTATTGCTACAGATGAGAATGGACTTAGAATCGAAATTTCTAAAAATGAAAAGGAATTGTGTTTTCAGAGCTATGAAGAAGCCAGCTCTTTTATTGATCATCTAAAGGAAGCGAATGTTTTACCAGGGAAATATAATTTTGTTATAGAAGAAAGGTAAACCTTGGAAAAGGCTCGTTGGGAAGCAAGCTTTTTGACTTTTAATAAACAAGAGAAAGAAACGGTTTTTTCTTCTCTTCGAGGGGAAACCGGATTTATTACACGATCAGGAAGGGGAATAGTATGTTACTAGATTTATTACCTGTATCATTGAGGAAATATTTACAAATGTCGAAAAGACAACGGAAAAGTGAAATGCAGATGACGCTTTGGTACATGCCTATTATTTACATTGGACTAGCACTTTTTCTTGTTGCTGCAACGCTATTTATGGATCTATTTATAGACTTAGCACCCTACACCCATGAAATCTTTCACTTTAGTGCCTCAGTTACGAGAACACTAGTAAGTACATTAATCGGAGGTATTTTGACACTAAGTGCCTTCACATTAAACTCTTTACTCGTTGTACTAACTACATTCAGCGGCCAATTTTCACCGAGGATGCTGCTGAATTTTATTTCTGACAAGCAAACACAACACGCGCTTGGAATTTTTAACGGGAGCTTTATCTATGTACTCGTATTGTTTTTGTTTATCGGAAGTTCCGAGAAGGAAATATTCGTTACTGTGCCGGTTGTAACCATCGCTCTTGCTTTCATTGCGGCCGTTACATTTATTTACTTTATAAATCATGCGACAACTTGGATGCAGGTTCACAATATTACCTATAGTATGAAAGAAGTATCCGAAAAGATTATTTACAAGACGTTAAGAGAGGACTTAGAACCTCACCGCATTATAAACCCTGGTGACCTAATGGAAAAAGAGCGAGAAACGGCAACCCTAGTTAAAGTTAACAAATCTGGTTATTTGCAGCTTGTAGACTATCGAGCGATGATTGCAGAAGCAAAGAAGGATCAGATTATCATAGAGCTTCATTCTCAAGTAGGGGATTATATTTTGGAAGGGAACCTGTTCTTTAGCTTCTGGGGACCTGATGTTACAAATGTTGATAAAGGTAAATATATGAACATGATAGAGGTTGGACACAAAGAAACCGAGATCCAGGATATTCAAATGGGGATGCACAAGTTGGCTGAGATTGCTATTAAAGCTATAGGGAATGATGACCCTAAGACAGCTTCCAACACCATTCACCAGATGGCGGAACTTATGCTTTCCGTAGATAGCTATATTACATTTTCACCCTATTTGGCGGATAAGAACCAACAGGTGCGTGTCATTATGAAAGAAGAAACATTTGAATACTACATTTATCGTGGTTTTGGATTTATACGCCATTATGCTAAAGATAATCACTTGATCATCACTGAGATTGTTAGTGGATTAGCTATGGTGGCCGAGTCGATTGATCAAACAAAACATGAAGTAATCTGGAGGTTCGCTTGCAATACCCTGGATCACATTGAAAGGAAATTAATCTATGAGTTGGATAAAACTTTCTTGCTAGAAGAATTTTATAGGCTTGCTAAAATAACCAATCATATCGATGGATATCGTGAAATCGAGCGTAAATTTTATCCTTCAGCAAACGAAAATGTCTGAAAACATTTTTAAAACGGTGGTTCATGTTTTTATCTACTCAGCTGGTAGTATATTTAATCTCATCATGATTTTAACTGTAAATGCTTTAATGTTTGCTGCTATCTTTCCTATGAGTTTGTTTATGGAAAGGTGAAGGACCCGATGGGATGGAACTAGGCTCAACAAAACTAGTATTTTTACAGGGTATAGAGAAATAGAGGGTAGTAACAGCATTGCTGTTACTACCCTCTTAACTAAAATTCCTGCTTATCTCTACCCAAAGTTTTTTGAGACACCTTGGTGAACTCCTTTCAGCTCAATGATTAAGAGCTGCTGTTCTCTGATGGTTCTTCATCTAAGTCAGGTTCTTCAGCATCAGCGCCAGCATTTCCATTACCTTCTGATGGTTCCTCATCTAAGTCAGGCTCTTCAGCATCAGCACCAGCATTTCCATTAGATCCCTCATCAAGCAGACCATTTTCTTCAGCCCAAGTATTGAGCTCTTCTTCTGTATAAAATTGTTCAACGTCTGAGTCTGTCAAATACTCCTCTTCTGAACTAGTTTCTTCGGAAGCACACCCAGCTAAAACACCCATCGACAGTACTCCTACACCTACTGTTTTAAAAACATTTTTAAGTTCCATTGTACAACTCTCCTTTCTATAAATCATGTTACATTAGGACGCTTCCCATCATAATTCTGTAATAAACGTAACAAATTTAAAAATTGGAACGGGAAATTAAATTAATTCAGAACAACTCGTTTCATAAATCCTTTATTGGTAAAGACCAAATCATTGTCACAAGGCGAATCATCCTTTATTTAGTCCGATTGCTTGGATGTATAATAAAAAGAGTGAGGAGATTACATTCCGAAGACAAATGAAATGAGGCTGAAATTTTCCGTTCACAATCTGAGTATGAGAAACTGAAGAAATAGCTTGAGTAAAGAAGAAGATAGGCTTCTAGAATAGGGAAATTCGAACAGAGTACAAAAACGAAGTCAGAATAGCATTAAGGAGTATTTATATAAATGAAACAAATGAGACAAGTTGTTTTCGTCTGCTTATTGATTTTAACATTCTATATCATATTTTTGAGCGACCAGCCTTTTTGGATCAAATCTCTTGCGCTAGTTGCTTATCTATTGATTATTCTTTCCGTTTCGTATGTTCTAATGCTAGAAAACCGTTCTCCATACAAAACACTTCTATGGATATATGCCATTGTCTTTTTCCCCGTCATCGGTTATATATTTTTCGTTTACTCGGGACAGTTGCAGGTTAAAGGCCATCTATTTCAAAAGAAAAGAGAAGATAATAAAACATATTTGAAAGACCTGCTTCAACAAAGTCCATCCACCTATTTCGGGAAACTCGGGAAGGAAGAACAATTTATTTCTAATCTGATTAAGGGAGAGTCTCATTTTCCTCTCAGTTTTTCTTCCAGAACAAGGGTTTTAAAGGATGGAGAAGAAACATTTTCAGCTATGAAGGAAAGCCTAAAGAAAGCTAAAGAATTTATTCACATGGAATATTATACATTTCGGGATGATAAAATTGGCACGCAGATTACCGATATTTTAGTCGAAAAAGCACGATCGGGAATTGAGGTCAAAGTGATTTATGATGATGTGGGAAGCTTGAAAATATCAAAGGATGCTCTTCTCAGAATGGAAGAGGCCGGTGTAACTGTTGCCTGTTTTTTGCCGGTTAAATATGGATTTTTTAATCAAAAAATCAACTTCCGAAATCATCGGAAGATTATTGTCATTGATGGAGAAGCGGGATTTGTTGGTGGATTAAATATAGGTGATGAGTATCTTGGTCTAGATGAAAAGATAGGGTTTTGGCGTGATACACATTTAATGGTTGAAGGGGAAGTCATTCGCAGTCTCCATGCTATTTTTCTAGTTGATTGGTCATACCTAACGGATGAGCGGTTAGCACAGAAAAACTATATAAGTACCCCAAACCTCGAGAACAATCCTGGTGGTGTTCAAGTTGTCGCCAGTGGGCCAGACGCTAATAGAGGGATTATGGGGGATCTTTATTTTACAATGATTTCCTCTGCCAAACATTCCGTTTGGATTGCAACACCATACTTTGTCCCTAATAAAGACATTCGAACAGCCCTTTCTATGGCTGCAAAGAAGGGGGTCGATGTCAAACTAATGGTACCGGAAATTAGTGACGGTTTTCTAACTCAGTATGGGACCCGTTCTTACTTTGATGAGCTCCTTGATAAAGGGATTGACGTTTATATGTATCAGAAAGGTTTTATGCATCAAAAAATCATGATCGTCGATGGTCAATATGCTTCTATTGGTACAGCCAACGTCGATTTCAGAAGTATAAACCTAAATTTCGAGGTAAATGTCTTCTTATTTCAGATGGATAGTGTAAGACAACTGGTTAGTTATTACGAACTGGATATAAAGGATAGCGAGCAAGTCAATCAAGTCCTTTATAAAAACCGGGGACTCGTTACGAAAACGAAGGAATCGTTCGCGCGGTTATTTTCTCCTATCTTATAGGAGGAGGTTTACAGTATGAGGTAAATGAATTTTGTTAGGAGCGATTACCATGAAAATATGGGAATGCGAAAAGAATTACCAAAAAGGAGTCATTGTTATTGTTCACGGCTACGGTGATCACCACGGGCGATATATGTGGTTAAAAGACAAATGCCTTAGTCGCGGTTTCCATGTGGTGATGGATGATCTTCCAGGCATGGGAGGGACTACAAGAAGAGCAGGGCATATTGATTCCTTTGATGAGTACGTGGAAACCGTTTCTCGCTGGATTAAAGAATCAAAAAAATATAACCTCCCTATTTTCGTAATGGGACATAGTATGGGAGGACTCGCCACCGTTCGGGCACTAACAGAAAGAGAATTGCCTATTTCAGGTGTCATTCTATCATCACCTTGCCTTGGTCTTATTCATACCCCTCCGGACGTTTTACGAAGGCTGATAAAGCTGATGAATAAGTGGAAACCAGCTTTCCGTGTCCCCCTCAAAAATCCTTTTAAGAAAGGGCTCGCAACAAGAAATGAAAAGGTTCTGAAAAGGGATGAACAGGACCCCTTCATTGTAACAAAAGTTTCTGTACGCTGGTTTAAAGAAATGGATAAAGCAATGCAGAAAGCGTTTAGACATGTAAAAGAAGTTCCGGATGTACCTCTGCTCGTTTTACAGGGGGGGAGTGACAAAATTGTAAAAAAGCATGATGTTTATAAATGGTTCCGTCACCTATCTATCAATGAAAAAACATATAAAGAGTTTAAGGGACTTTACCATGAGGTGTTTAATGAACCGGAAAGAGAACAAGTTTTTGATCAGGCCTATGCTTTTCTTCAGTCACATGTTGACTGACACACTTAGGATCCTGGTCAGTAGACATTTTAAAGCAATAGGTAGATCATTGGTTTCTATCAGAATGTTTGGGATCAAGAGGAAGACAAAATCCATTCATTTTAAAGTTAGGGAGGCTAAAGGTGAATAATAGTAAAGTAAAGAGTTTTATCATTAAGAGTGCTGTTCTCTTAGGAATAGCAGGATTATTAGTGCTCTTAAATCAATTATTCTTTCATATACAACCAAAAGATATAAAAAAATGGACAGACGGGTTAGGGGTGTGGGCTCCCGTTGTATTCTTGATTATATTTACTGTACGCCCCTTTACACTCATTCCATTATCGATCATTGCTGTAGCCTGCGGTTTGTTATTTGGTCCATTTCTTGGATCTGTTTATATAATCATTGGAACTGTATTAGGGGCAGCATCCGCCTTTCTCGTTCTTAGGAGGTACGCCAAAGAAATTCATATTGAAGATAACGATAAAGAGAATTTGAAAAAGTTGAAAAAGGATGTGGAGGAACACGGGTTTAAGTCGGTATTAATGCTTCGATTACTTCCAGCTATTAACTTTGACTTACTCACCTATATTTGTTCCAAAACACAGGTGAATTCGTGGAAGTATCTTCTAGGAACATTAGTAGGGACACTGCCAGGCTCTATTATGTTTGGGGTGTTCGGTTCAAGCCTACTGACGCTTAAGCCGGTAAACTTAATTATACTTGCTGGGCTAATTATCCTCCTCATTGTACTAGGAGTTATAATGAAAAGAAGTATTGGAAAGCGTTATGACACGGAAGAACTTAAAGCGGAAGTGAAAGATTTAAGAAAAAACACCTAATAAAATTGTACTGGTGAAATTTAAGTGATACAAGTAAACACGTGGGGATAAAGGGGAGGACTGAACGGAGCACCTTCCCTGTATCATAGCATTATACTTATATGTTCTTACCTTCTTGCGCAATGAGCGAATTTAAATCTATTTAAAAAGGTGCGTGGTCATCCATGATTGAATCTCAAACGACTCCTTTCGAATTCTATCCAATCTCAGTCCCTACCCAGGATAGTTTAAGAACGGTGAACTTTTACCTTCTTTCTATTAAAAATCAGTTACTATTATTTGATGCCGGCTGGACAGGGGATGCATACTGGCAAGCTCTAAAGCAAACTTTAAAAGAAAGCCATTTCGAGCTTGAGGACATCACAGGTATTGTTCTCAGTCATCACCACATCGATCATTGTGGTTTAGTAAATCAAATAGTTGAAAAACATGAGATCCCTGTCTACGCTCACAAAAAAGCCTTTCCTCGATTACAAAGAGAGGAAACCTTTTTAAGGACCCGAATCCAGTTCTTTGAGGCCTTATACAGAAAGTTTGACTGTTGGGATAGAGGGGAGGCACAGGTCGATTATTTAAAACGTTCTTTAGAAAAGAATCGTCACCTTGCTGTAAAGGCAAATCTTTCACCGGTTGAGGAAGCTCCTCTTGATGGATTAAACGCTCTGCACTTCCCGGGACACGCCCCTGATCAAATAGGGCTTTGGGAACAAACCAACGGGATTCTATTTGGAGGTGACGTGCTCATTCAGCATATTTCCAGTAATGCGTTAGTTGAGCCAAATGAAAATGGTGAACGGCTGCCAACACTTCATCAAAGTGTCGAGTCACTTAAAGCTATTGCCTCCTTACCTGTTCAACTTATCCATTCCGGACATGGGTCTGTCATTCATGATCCCCAAGCTTTAGTTAAAAAACGGTTGAGTCGTATTGATCAAAAAGGAGATAAAATCATTTCCCTAATTGAAAAAGGTGCTTCAACAGGAAGAGAAATCGCTCTAAGTTATTACGGTTCTACTTACGATCAGCAGTTTTCATTAGTCATGTCAGAAATCATCGGTCAACTTGATTACCTGGAAATCAAAGGGAAAATTGATAAAACGATAAAAGACGGTATTTATCACTATTCACCAGTAAATAAAATCTAAAAAGACCATTCAGCTGAAAAAAGCCTCTCCATCGTTTATTAAACGATGGAGAGGCTTTTTCTACTTCGAAGGCAGCATTTGGAAAGGTAAAAGTAATGGCTTAATGTTTTCTATCTTTTGTCCGCTTTTTTCCTAATTATAAAGCAGGATGCAGAACGCGTAATCTTTAGATAATTATTCCTTTTCTGATAGCCTGTATTAGCTGCTAAACTGTAGTTGGTTATATTATTATAAGTAGGATGTAATTTCAGAAATAAAGTTTTACTTTTTGACTTTTTAGTTTTCAAAACTGATTCTAACTCCTTAACTACCTCAGGTTATGGGACCAGCTATTCTTTTTCATGGGCAGTAATTTTAGCCTTATTATTATCTTCTCTAAGCTTCCAAAGTTTCTCTGGCCAAAATGAAAATCTCCCTAAGACAGTTGTGATCGATGGGACAAGAAGCGGTCTGACGATAAACGTATCGAGTAAGATGCCGACTGCAGTAACTGTTCCAAATTGAACCAATACTTGCAGCGGCAGGACGGCCAGAACGGAAAATGTCCCTGCAAGAATTAAACCGGCTGAACCTATGACACTACTTGTTTCACTTACACCTTCGCGAATGGCTTGTTTAAGCGGCAGGTGTTTTCTCTTTTTCCAAATGCTTGAAACCATAAAAATATTATAATCCTCGCCTAATGCCACGAGAAAGACGAAGGCGTAGACAGGAATTAATCCTTGCATCGCATCGGCACCAAAAACAAAATTGAGGATTAACCATCCGAGTCCCAGTGCTGCGAGGTAGGATAATACAACAGTTCCTAACAGATAGATCATAGCAACGATGGAACGCAGGTAAATGAGTAACAAGACAGCGATGATGATCAGTACAGCCGGGATGATGATAGATTGATCACGTTTTGTCACTTGTTTTGTATCGTAAAGTGTTGCCGTTTCTCCACCAATCCACACGTTTTCAGCTGGATTTTCGATACCATTGCTTTCAAGCACATTCGCCATTTTATTTTTAATAGCTGGAATGGTCTGAACGGATTCTTCGGAATATGGATCAATAGACAAGGTTACTTCATGTTTCAAAAGGAATGGATTATTAGAGCCTTCTACAGGGTCACTGACTTCTTCTACGTTAGCGATAGAAGACAGTATGTTTTTAACATTTACTTCTTCTCCTTCGGTATTGACAATCACTTCAAGTGGAGCAATTTCTCCTGGTGGATAATGATCGGCAATAATCGAGAAACCTTCACGTGACGGCATATCTTCTGGGAAAGAGTCTAGTAAACCATACGTATAATCTATTTTGGGCACGAATAGTGCAAGGCCACCTAATAAAATCGTACAGGAAACGATAATGATCCAGGGTTTGTCTGTAGCCCATCGTCCAATCGCCTGATTGATGCGTCCTGAGGATTTGGGTCTGCGAATAGGCTTTCCTTTTGCTTGTTCGCGTTTTTGAATCATCTCTTCTGTACGAGGGATGAAAGGGACAAATGCCATTCGCCCCAGTATGGCCAATACGGCTGGCAGCAATGTTAACGCGGTGATTCCGATAATTAAAATAGACAGACTGAACGGCACAGCAAATCGGTCGTAGGAAGCATAATGCGCTAGCCCTAGGGTTAAAAGCCCTGTGACCGTGGTCAGTGCACTAATCATAATTGCGCCGCCCGTACCAGTGAGTGCTTTTTGTAAGGCTGCATACTTATCTGGTTCCATCCGCAGTTCATCACGATAGCGGGAAATCAAAAATAAGCAGTAGTCAGTCCCGGCACCAAATAATAATACGGTCATAATCGAAATCGCCTGGGCATCGACAACGATCCATCCTTGATCAGCCATAAAACCAAGTAATGGGCTGATTAATCCATAGGCTATTCCTACAGACACCAGCGGGACAAGCGCAAGGATAGGGGATCGGTACAAAATAATTAACAACACTAATACTAGGACGACCGTCGCGATTAATAAGGTTACGTCTGCGTTACTAAATAATTCGGTCGCATCCGTCTGGATACCGACCGGACCTGTAAACCGTACGTGCAAGCCATCGTCAGAAATGGCCTCATTAAAGCTCGACTTGTCTGTCCCGGCTATGATTCTCTCCTTTAATTGGTCCAGTGCTTTCTGCAATGATTCTGTCGAGGCACTCTCTTGGAAAAAGACCGGGGTGGTCAAGGCAGCGCCATCTTGAGAGCTTGCTTCAATTAAGGTTTGCGGTGGTGCTTTTGCAAATGGAGGAATGAACTTCTGACTACTCACTGGATCTTCCTCAAGACCTCCGTAAAGTTGTTGGATGAGCTGGTAATCCTTATCTGTCAGTCCGCCATTTCGGTGCCAGACGACCAGAAGCGGCACGCCCGAGTTATTAGAAAATTGTTCGGATGAAATCTTAGAAGCTTGCACTGACATGGCATCTTCCGGCAACAATTGATTCGATTTCGTTTCTTCTTGATTGACCTGTGGCCAAACAAAAGATAGGACTATAACTAACAAAAGCCAAACGAACACAGTTAACCATCTTGTTTTCGAACTCGCAACAATACGCCCCCAATTATTTAATAACTTCTTCAAAAGAATCTCCCTCCCTTTTTGGATATCGATTATGTTCTTCAAATAGGGCTGACTATTATGATTGCAGATGTAGTAATTATAATTATATATACTGGACAGTTAATTATCAAAGGTATCGTATTTCAGTTGAACAAAACCTCTATGTTATACTAGTTTTGACCCTTATTGTGTGAGGAGTAAAGTTATGGAGAGAAATACAAACCGTTCTCCGGGAAGACCACCAAACCACAAACATAAACAACCTACAGGCGAACGAATTTTAATTAAGGCATCTCAACTCTTTCTAGAAAACAGTTATCAGGATGTCTCTATGGATGATGTGGCCAAGGCATCTGATGTGACAAAAGCATCTGTTTATTATTATTACAAAACCAAGTCAGAACTTTATACCGAGACTATGATTCAGCTCATGTATCGGGTCCGAGCTCAGATAGTTAAATTACTACGCGAGGAAGAGCCTTTTTATACAAGACTTTTAAACGTGGCTGAGGCCTATTTGTCCGTGTCCATCGATTTGGATACTGAGCGCTTTATCTATAGTGCAAAAAATATGCTTTCCAATTATCAATTGGAAGCCATTCAAAATGCGGAAGAATCGATGTATCATGCAATGGAAGAGTTTTTTAGTGAAGCTATAGACCAAGAGGAGATTTTGCCTATTAATCCGACCTTTGCTGTTCATGCTTACATTTCTTTATTGAATACAGGCAATTATAAGAACACGGAGGGCCACATGATTTTCTCCTCGGCAAAAGAATCGGCAAGACAGATTGTAGGTTTCTTTTGGAAGGGATTGACAAACAGTACTTTCGAATATAAATAATCTCTTTTTTCTAAGAATTTAGTGCTGCATCTTGATTAGGAAAAAGTGTGCAGGCCTTGTTTTCGTGGTATATGAACATAGAAACCGTAACATTGATAAACTAATAAAGCCATCGGTGTTGTCGACTGATGGCTAACAATAGAGCAACCCAGCAAGAAGGCTAGGCTCTACAAAAAAATAACCCCCCTATTGCCAGGATAAAGGCACAAGGGGGTTATTTTTTATGCGATATTAGAATAATCAGTGTTGCAAATTTTAACGAGTACATTAAGGCTTCATCTCCCTTCATGGGAAGTGAGCCTAGCCCCCTTGCGAAGCCGATCTAGCGTATCCTCTCATACTGTCCGGGCTTTCATCATAGCGCTGCCCTTCGGAATAGGCAGTGCAAAAGAAAGTCTTGTGTATTTACGGAGATGTTAAGATAACGATGTTAAAAACCTTAGTTTCAAGTGTTCATATAGGGCTTAATTAGGATTCAGCCTCATTTGGACTTAACTCAATGTAAACGTAAATAAGTATAAAATGATGATATTCCAAAAGAAAGATAAGGAAGAAATTGGATTTAGTCATAATAATATACCTTTTTCTGCAAAGAATAAAATCCACAACTAAAAAATTTATTCATGGGAGGTATTTCATTATGGCTGAAAGTCGTACCAAGCTAACTTCTTCTGAATTAGCTTCTATTTGGTCTGGTTATATGAATGATAGTTTGTCCAAATGTGTCTTAAGTTATTTTTTAAAACATGTAGAGGATGAGGAAATTCGGTCTGTCGCCCAGTTTACTTACGACCTTTCAGCTACACATATAGAAAAACTAACAGCCATATTCCAGAATGAGGGGATCCCAACACCAACAGGTTTTACAAAAGAACATGATTTAAATTTAAATGCCCCTAAACTTTATACAGACATGTTCATGCTAAGTTATATCAATCATATGGCTAAGGTTGGATTACTTGCCTATAGTAGCTTTATCTCCATGAGTGCTCGAAAAGATATAAGATCCTATTTCATGGAAGGACTGCAAGAAACGTCAGATTTATATGACAACAGTTCAGAAGTACTCCTTTCAAAAGGATTATTTATTAGAGCACCTTATATTGCGTATCCAACAAGAACAGACTTTGTAGACTCAAGAAAATATTTCAATGGTTTTTCCTCTCTTGGTAAGGAACGACCATTAAACACGGTTGAAATATCACATTTGTTCATGAACACTCAAACCAACGTTATAGGAACTAAACTAGCACTTAGTTTTGCTCAAACATCACCGAATAAACAAGTTCAAAAATGGATGTTAAGAGGATCTGACATTTCAAAAAAACATGTTCAAATTTTCACCAAAACCCTTATTAATAACGATATACAGCCGCCCGCTTCATCTGATGTTAGTATTACAAATTCAACTACCCCGCCGTTTTCAGATAAACTAAATTTATTTCACATGAGTTTGTTAAGCAGCGCAGGGATGGGAAATTACGCAACCGCAGCAGCTGCAAGTCAAAGAAATGACCTAATGATAAATTACGAAAGGTTATCACTAGAAATTGCTCGATATGCTAAAGATGGAGGCGACCTCATGGTTAAAAATGGATGGTTAGAACAACCCCCGGGGACAATAGATAAACAAAAAATTATAAAAACGAAGGATTCGGAATAATTTCACCTCCTTGTAATCAGCTATATAGTATAATAATTTCTGAAATCTTTATCTAGTTCGAAATTAGCTGGATATGTTGCTGGTACGATCTTTATAAAGAATTTGAACATAGAACGAACTAATACGCCTTTCACAGTTTTATTTGGAGATAAATGGCTTCGGTAATCAGATAAACCGTCGTATATTTCATTAATATTTTGACAATAATGAAACTATGAACTGTACCTTTCATAAAAGGAGAAGGTTTGGTGATACCGATAGATTATAAATTGGCTGATATGGGAGTACAATTGAGTAAACATGAGCTTCAAACCCTTACACATGAAGAAGAATACTGGTTTCTAAACGAAAAGTTTGTCCAAGCCTTAAGAATTGTGGATGCTTTTTATCGATCTGTGTTAAGGTGATTTAAGTAGATTATGAATTAAAGTATGTTGTTATAAAAAAAGGAGAGATACTATTGAATAAAACAGAATTAGTTAATAAAGTTGCTGAGGTTTCTGGGTTATCAAAGGGGGATGCAAGCAAAGCCGTTGATTCAACTTTGGAATCTATTACAGAAGCACTTGCAAACGAAGATAGTGTTCAATTAATTGGTTTCGGTAACTTTGAAGTAAGAGAAAGAGCAGCACGTAAAGGTCGTAATCCGCAAACAGGTGAGGAAATAGAAATAGCAGCAAGTAAAGTACCTGCATTCAAGCCAGGAAAAAGCCTTAGAGAAGCAGTAAAATAAGATAACTTAAAGGGAAGGGGTGTTCCAAAAGTATAAATAATACTTGAGGGACACCGTCTTTTTTTATTTCAAAAAATGAAGAGGCTGCCTCCTACCCTTTTGGAACAGCCTCTTCATATTAATCTATATAAGCTCTTTCACACCCTGTTTCTGTTCATGTTTGATAGTGGCTTGAGCCGCTGCAAGACGTGCAAGTGGTACACGGTATGGGGAGCAGCTAACATAATCCAACCCTACATCATGGCAGAATTGTATCGAATGTTTTTCTCCTCCATGTTCCCCGCAAATCCCTGTTTTTAACCCTGGCTTTGTTGCTCTGCCAAGTTTAACGCCGGTTTCTACAAGCTTGCCGACACCTTCCTTGTCAAGAGAAGCGAATGGATTATCTGGGAGAACTTTTTTATCAATATAGGTTTGCAGGAACTTGCCCTCTGCATCATCACGACTATACCCAAAAGTTGTTTGAGTTAAATCATTTGTTCCAAAGGAGAAAAAGTCCGCCTCTTGAGCAATTTGGTCCGCAGTGAGAGCTGCTCGTGGAACTTCAACCATCGTACCAACGAGATAATCGGATTCCTGTCCGGTTTCTTCCATAATTTGTTCTCCCACGTTGACGACCAATTGACGCATTTCTTTCAACTCATTGACATGGCCAACTAAAGGAATCATAATTTCCGGCTTAACATCGATTCCTTTTTCCATCACTTTGGAAATGGCGTAGAAGATGGCTTTCGCCTGCATGAGGTAGATTTCAGGATAAATCATTCCCAGACGGCAGCCACGGTGTCCTAGCATTGGATTGGATTCATCTAACAGACGGACTTTTCTTAAAAGGTCTTCCTTAACCTTTAATTCCTTAGACTTTGGATCTAAGATTTGTAGCTTTGTCACTTCAACGATCAGTTCTTCCTTATCAGGCAGAAACTCATGAAGAGGAGGATCTAGTAAACGAATCGTTATCGGGTATCCTTGCATCGTTTCAAAGATTCCTTCAAAATCTTCTTGCTGCATGGGCAGTAGTTTCATAAGAGCGTGCTCTCGTTCCTCGTATGTCTCAGCAAGGATCATTTCCTGAACAAGTGGGATTCGGTCTGCATCCATAAACATATGTTCTGTCCGGCACAATCCGATTCCACCGGCACCAAATTCAATGGCTTTTGCGGCATCCTTTGAGTTGTCAGCATTGGCCCTTACGCCAAGTTTTCTCTCCTCATCTGCCCAGGTAAGTAACAGTTGAAACTCCTCCGAAAGCTGTGGCTCGATCATTGGGACTTCACCTAACATGATGTCACCCGTTGAACCATCAATGGTAATTCGATCGCCCTGGTTGACGATGACGTCTCCTACTGTAAACTGCTTTCCTTTTATATCAATAGATAAGGCTTCACAGCCGCAAATACAAGCCTTTCCCATGCCTCTTGCTACTACAGCTGCATGACTTGTCATTCCTCCACGGCTAGTGATTGTTGCTTGAGAGGCCACAATTCCATGGATATCGTCAGGGGTGGTTTCCGGTCGAACAAGAATCACCTTTTTGCCATCGTTCGCTAAACGTTCGGCATCATCTGCATAAAAAACGACCTGGCCTGTTGCTGCTCCAGGGGAGGCAGGCAGCCCTTTGGCTAATTGTTTCCGCTGATATGAATCATCAATTCGATGATGAAGCAGCTGGTTAAGTTGATCAGGGTCGACACGCAGAAGGGCCTCTTTTTTACTAATAATGTTTTCTTCTGCTAAGTCAACGGCGATGGTAATCGCTGCTTGAGCTGTTCTTTTACCCGTTCGAGTTTGAAGAATAAATAGTTCCCCACGCTCTACTGTGAATTCAATGTCCTGCATGTCTTGATAATGCTCTTCTAGTAGATTGCTAGTTTCAACAAACTGTTGGTAGACTTCCGGCATTTCATGCTGGAGGGTAGCAATCGGCTGTGGGGTACGAATGCCTGCAACCACATCTTCGCCTTGTGCATTTATTAAATATTCCCCATAAAGCTTCGATTCACCTGTAGATGGGTTCCGTGTAAAGGCAACTCCCGTACCAGAATCGTTCCCCATATTTCCAAAGACCATGCTTTGAATGTTCACGGCTGTGCCAAGGTGACCGGGAATCTTCTGAAGGCGACGGTACACAATAGCCCGCTGGTTATTCCAAGAATCAAAAACAGCTCGAATGGAAAGGAATAATTGTTCTTTTGGATCCTCAGGAAAATTCCTTTTCGCATGTCTTTTGACGATATCTTTGTACCCTTTAATCACTTGTTGCCAATCTGCTGCAGACATTTCAGGATCTGAATCATATCCTTTTTCTTCTCTCACTTCTTCTAAAAATTGCTCAAAGTAAAAGTTATCGACATCAAGAACAACGTCACTAAACATTTGAATGAATCGACGGTAAGAATCATAGGCAAAACGTGGATTTCCAGTAAGGTTTGCCAATCCTTCCACTGTTTTATCATTCATTCCAAGGTTTAAAACGGTATCCATCATTCCCGGCATCGAATGAACGGCACCGGAACGAACGGAAACAAGCAGGGGATCTGCGGGATCTCCAAGTTTTTTCCCTGTTTTTTCTTCAAGGATTTGAAGGGCTTCTACTACTTGGAGTTCGATCTCGGCAGGAATGGATTCGCCCGCATCATAGTATGAGTTACAGGCCTCTGTTGAAATGGTAAAACCATAAGGAACGGGTAAACCAATACGGGTCATTTCCGCCAGGTTGGCGCCCTTACCTCCTAAAAGTTCCTTTTTTTCACTGCTCCCTTGATCAAATGTATAAACAAATTTATTCATAGTTTATAACTCCCCTCTTTTTTAACATGGCTAATATTAGATCAGCCGTCTCTTCTACGGCCTTATTTGAGACATTAATAATTGGACAACCGATTCGTTTCATAATCGTCTCGGAATAATCTAGTTCCTCTAGGATTCGTTCTAAGTTTGCATAATTCGCATGGGTGTTTAACCCTAAACTTTTCAATCGTTCCTCGCGAATTTCATTTAATTTATCTGGTGTGATCACTAAACCGATACATTTACTTTTTGGAATATCAAAAAGTTCCTCCGGGGGATTTATTTCCGGTACCAAAGGGATATTTGCCACCTTAAACTTTTTATGGGCCAGATACATGGAGAGTGGAGTCTTTGATGTTCTGGAAACGCCCACTAGCACAATGTCGGCGTGTTTAATCCCGCGTATTTCCTGGCCATCATCATATTTGACCGCGAACTCAATGGCTTCCACTCTTCGGAAGTAGTTATCGTCCAGTTTCCTCATTAATCCTGGTTGACGTTCGGGGACCTTATGAAATTTTTCAATAAATGCTTCCATAAGTGGATTCATTAAATCCACTGCAATAATTCCTTCTTCTCGTGCTCTCTGATCAAGGTATTGCTTTAAATCTGGAATGACGATCGTGTAGGCAATGATGGAATGGCTATACTTTGCGACAGCAATGACATTATTAAGATCCTGGATATCTTCTACATAGGAAATGTGCTGGATTTCAACATCTGCTCCATTAAATTGACTTGTCACTGCTTTTACCATCAACTCAGCTGTCTCGCCAACTGAATCCGAAACTACATAGACAATTTCCTTTTTATTCACATCCGATCTTCCTATCCTTTAGGGTTTAGTGTTTGCTTGATTCCTGTAGCCATCCTTTCTTAAGAATTTGTTTGGTTAAAGAATTATGTCATACTAATATCTTTGAAACTGTGAAAATGTGTCATACTATTTAGTTGAATAGTATATTACCACTAATTTTAATTTGTTACAATCCTTTTTCTTTGTTTCTGTGTGATAAAGCTAAGGCGGAGAATATTTGGAATTGGCAAGTGAAAAGTTCCAGAAGTTCAGGGTTGTGGAAGGAAAACGTCCATAACACTAAACTTCGAGGAAGATGGATTTCATCATGTTTTTTGTATGATCGAGGGGAAAAAGAAGACAATAAGGAAAATGGAAAAATTATGAGTTGTTTTCAGATACGTGGTCATTTTGGCAAATAAGGGATGTAGCTTTCCTTTTCTAAGCTGCTTAGGGAGGAAGATACATATCCCACCGCGGTCACAACTAATAAAAGAAGGGATGCTGTTATGAAAAATCACGGATATCCTGCACCTCAAGGTTTGTACCATCCTGAGAATGAACATGAAGCATGCGGAATTGGGATGATTGCCAATATTAATGGAAATAAATCACATGATATTGTTCAAGATGCGATTACGATCCTTTGTAACCTCGAGCATCGAGGGGGACAATCGGCCGACATAAGCACGGGGGATGGGGCCGGTCTTCTAACGCAAATCCCGCATACTTTTTTCGAAAGGCAGTGTGATAAGGAAAATATTGTTCTGCCTGCCGCGGGAAAATACGGTGTTGGCATGGTCTTTCTCCCACAGGGTACGGAGGGGAGGAAAAAGGTGGAAAACCTAGTGGAACGTGTGATTGAGAGTGAAGGCTTTCCGTTTCTTGGCTGGCGTACCGTTCCTGTTAACGATTCCTTTGTCGGCGACCTTGCGAAGAAGACAAAACCTTTTATTCGTCAGGTGTTTATTGGACGATCTGATCAAATAAAGGATCAAATGACGTTTGAAAGAAGATTATATATTCTGCGAAAACGGCTGGAAAAAGAAATGGGTGTCTCAGAGATTGAGGGAGCTGAGGACTTTTATATGTGCAGCTTATCAACTAGGACGATTGTCTATAAGGGGATGCTTATCCCTGAGCAGCTCGATTCTTTTTATCGAGATCTAAATCATCGTGATTTTAAATCTGCTTTAGCGGTGGTCCATTCTCGTTTTAGTACGAATACCTTTCCGAGCTGGCAGCGTTCCCACCCGAACCGTTTTACGATACACAACGGTGAATTTAATACGGCGAGAGGCAATGTCAATTGGATGAGGGCACGGGAGGCTTTGTGTGAATCTGAATTTTTCAAAGGGGAGGAGCTTAAAAAAGTGCTGCCTGTTATCGATACAGATGGCAGCGATTCCTCCATGTTTGATAACTGTTTTGAATTCCTTCACTTGTCAGGCCGGTCACTTGCTCACACAGCGATGATGATGATCCCAGAACCGTGGGTGAACGATGAAAATATGAAAAAGGAAAAACGAGCTTTTTATGATTATCATAGTTGTTTAATGGAACCGTGGGACGGGCCGGCAGCGGTTGTCTTTACAGATGGCCAGCAAATCGGTGCTTGTCTCGACCGAAATGGGTTAAGGCCGGCGCGCTATTATGTCACAAAAGATGGGAAGATCGTTTTAGGATCGGAAGTTGGTGCGCTAGATATTGATCCCGAGGATATCGAGGTGAAGGAAAGGCTGGAACCAGGAAAGATGCTGCTGGTTGACTTGGAAAAGGGGAAGATTATTCCCGATGAAAAAATTAAACACCAGATTGCGGCCGACCACCCTTATCAAAAGTGGTTATCCAAACACTTGATTCATTTGGATGATATGCCCGAGCCTAAAGAGGGACAGCCTGAAAGATCCCCATTCAATTCTGAACAGCTCGTTGAACAACAACTGGCATTTGGCTATACGACGGAAGAATTAAACAAATTGATCAAGCCAATGATCACGGATGGAAAAGATCCGATCGGTTCGATGGGGTACGATTCACCTCTCGCTGTTTTATCGAAGCGCCCTCAACTTTTATACAATTATTTTAAACAGCTTTTTGCCCAAGTAACAAACCCGCCCATTGATGCCATTAGGGAAAAAGTTGTGACCGCCGTAGCAACGACCATTGGCGGGGAAGGAAATCTAGTCAGCCCCGAGCCAGAAAGCTGTAAGCAAATTCGCTTGGACACACCGATTTTGGCCAATCAGCAGTTGGAAAAGCTGCGCAGCTCGCAGGTGGAAAATTTTCAAGCCAAGACGTTATCCATCCTGTTTGAGGCCACTGACAAAAGTGGTCAGTTGGAACAGGCATTAGAAACGCTTTTTCAACAAGCGGATGCCGCGATGGATGATGGAGCCTCCTTATTGATTTTGTCTGATCGTGGCATGAATGTCCACCATGCTGCTATTCCTGCTCTGCTTGCGGTGTCTGGTTTGCATCACCATTTAATTAGAAGGGGCATGCGCACGAAGGTTAGTCTGCTGGTTGAATCCGGGGAACCGAGGGAAGTCCATCATTTTGCAGCTTTGCTCGGGTTTGGGGCAGAAGCGATTAATCCATATCTAGCGTTTGAAGCGCTGGGCGAGCTCATTCGGATCGGAGACCTCCGTGATGTATCCCTTGAAGAAGCTATCGAGACGTACATTAAAGCTGCGACCGATGGTGTCGTAAAGGTTTTATCAAAAATGGGAATCTCAACGATTCAAAGTTACCGTGGCGCTCAAATTTTTGAGGCAATCGGGATTGACGCAGGTGTCATAGAAAAATACTTTACTCGCACAGCATCGCGTTTAGGCGGTATTGGTCTTGAGACAATAGCAGAGGAAGTTTTAATCAGGCATAAACGAGCGTTTGAACATAAAAGGGGCGGCGAAAAAACGTTAGCATCCGGTGACGACTTTCAGTGGCGTAAAAACGCGGAGGATCATCAATATAATCCGGCAACGATCCACAAGCTCCAACAAGCCTGCAGTAAGAATAATTATCAAATGTTTAAAGAATATTCTACGATGCTCACAGACGCTAACCGCAATTTACAATCGATTCGCGGCCTGCTTTCTTTTAAGAAAAGAGGAAACGGGATCCCCATAGAAGAGGTTGAATCCATTGAAGACATTTGCAGGCGGTTTAAAACCGGGGCGATGTCGTACGGTTCAATCAGCCGGGAAGCCCATGAAACGCTTGCCATTGCCATGAATAAGATTGGTGGTAAAAGCAATTCGGGTGAAGGCGGAGAAGACCCTGGACGTTTTACCCGGGATGACAATGGCGATTGGCGCCGAAGTTCTATTAAACAGGTCGCTTCAGGCAGGTTTGGCGTTAATAGTCATTATCTTGTTAATGCAGATGAAATCCAAATAAAAATGGCGCAGGGAGCGAAACCAGGGGAAGGCGGGCACCTCCCTGGAAAAAAAGTGTACCCATGGATCGCTGAAGTGAGGGGATCAACACCAGGGGTTGGATTAATTTCACCGCCGCCACATCATGATATTTACTCGATTGAAGATTTAGCAGAATTGATCCATAACTTAAAAAACGCAAATCCGATGGCACGAATCAGCGTCAAGCTCGTTTCTAAAGTTGGGGTGGGCACCATTGCAGCAGGTGTGGCAAAAGGAAGAGCAGACCTTGTCTTAATCAGCGGTTATGACGGCGGGACCGGAGCAGCCCCTCGCACCAGTCTTAAGCATACAGGACTTCCATGGGAAATCGGCCTGGCTGAAACCCACCAAACCTTACTTATGAATCGCCTGCGAGACCGGATTGTTGTGGAAACAGACGGCAAAATGATGACAGGCCGCGACGTCGTCATCGCGACATTACTTGGCGCCGAGGAATACGGTTTTTCAACCGCGCCGCTCGTTGTTCTGGGCTGTATTTTGATGCGAGTATGCCACCTTGATACTTGCCCGGTCGGTGTGGCCACACAAAATGAAAAGTTGCGGAAAAAATTCATAGGTGAAGCTGATCATGTTGTCAACTTTATGCGTTTTATTGCCACTGAAGCGCGTGAACTAATGGCTGAGCTAGGGTTTAGAACGTTGAATGAAATGGTAGGAAGAACTGATGTCCTAGAAGCCAACAAAGCGATTGACCATTGGAAAGCCAGGGGTCTTGACCTAACACCGCTTCTTTACCAGCCCGATGTCCCGGAAGGTGTTAGCCGTTATGCCACTACCGAACAAGTTCATGGCTTGGATAAATCTCTCGATAGGCAAGAGCTCATCCCGTTGTGCCAGCCGGCGATTGAAAATCAGGAAGCAGTTGAAGGAACGTTTTCAATCAGAAACATCAACCGTGTTGCCGGAACGATGCTTGGCCAGGAAATCACGAAGCGCTACGGCATGCATGGCTTGCCAGAAGATACGATATGCTTGACGTTCAAAGGTTCGGCAGGTCAAAGCTTCGGCGCCTTTATCCCTGCAGGGTTAACGCTGAAGTTGATCGGCGATGCCAATGACTATGTAGGAAAAGGACTGTCAGGTGGAAAAATCATTGCCCGTCCATCAAAAAAATGCACGTTCAAGGCAGAAGAAAACATCATTATTGGGAACGTATCCTTTTACGGTGCTACAGCAGGTGAAGCTTACATCAATGGAGTGGCCGGAGAACGTTTTTGTGTAAGAAACAGTGGGGCCCATGTCGTCGTGGAAGGCATCGGTGACCACGGCTGTGAGTATATGACCGGGGGACGGACGATTGTGTTAGGCTCAACCGGAAAAAACTTCGCTGCCGGCATGTCAGGCGGAATTGCTTATGTGCTTGACGATGGGGATCGACCTTTCCGAACGAATTGCAATACAGAACAGGTTTACTTGCAATCGCTGACAGATAAAGAAGAAAAGGAAGAAGTCTACCGGCTGATCGAAAAACATGTCCACTACACGAACAGCGCCCGTGGGAAAAAAGTGTTAGATCATTGGAAATCCTTGCTGCCAAAGTTTGTTAAGGTCATTCCTAAAGATGATTTAGAAATGAAGAAAAGAATTAAACATCTGGAAGCGAGCGGGCTGAGTAAAAGCAAGGCAGCACTGGCAGCATTTGAAGAAAGTAAAAAGGCGGTAGAAGCATTGAAATAACAGAGTAGGAGGTGAGCAAATGGGAAAGCCGACTGGTTTTATGGAATATGAGCGTGAGCCAAGGCCTGAACGCGACCCTTTAAATCGAACGAAGGACTGGGAAGAATACACGCTTCCCATGCCGGAAGAAGAGGTGAAGGAACAAGGAGCACGCTGCATGGATTGCGGGGTCCCGACTTGCCAAACAGGGGCGATGATCGATGGGATGACGTCCGGTTGTCCTGTCTATCATTTGATTCCGGAGTGGAATGATCTCGTTTATCAAGAACAGTGGCAAGAAGCTCTCAAGCGGGAACATCAAATGAACAATTTCCCTGAATTTACGGGGATGGCTTGTCCAGCACCCTGTGAAGGTGCCTGTGTCCTAGGCATTAATGAACCCCCTGTAGCCATCCGGACCATTGAACTTTCTATTATTGAAAAAGGATTTGCGGAAGGATGGGTGAAACCGGAGCCCCCTTCCGTCCGAACCGGAAAAAGAGCAGCTGTTGTCGGCTCAGGTCCAGCAGGATTGGCGTGTGCCGCCCAGCTTAACAAAGCAGGGCATTATGTCACCGTATTTGAACGTGATGATCGGGTTGGCGGCCTGCTGACATACGGGATTCCCGACATGAAGCTTCCTTATCGTGTCGTTAAACGACGGGTGAACCTTCTCAAAGAGGAAGGGATCACTTTTGTCACAAACACAGAAGTGGGTCAAGATTATCCGTTAGAAAAGTTACAAAAGGAATTTGATGCTGTCGTTCTTTGCGGTGGGGCCACACAGCATCGGGACTTAGAAGTAGAGGGCAGGGAGTTAACAGGCGTGCATTACGCGATGGACTTTCTCCATCAAAACACGAAGAGCCTATTGGACTCCAGGCACGAGGATGGCCAATTCCTCAACGCCGAAGGGAAAGACGTGATCGTAATCGGCGGCGGTGATACAGGAACTGATTGCCTCGCTACATCCGTTCGTCATCAATGCAAAAGTCTAACCCAATTTGATATTTACCCTAAAAAAGGTGACGTTCGCGAGGAGGATAACCCCTGGCCGCAGTGGCCGATCATCCACCGAGTTGAATATGGCCAAAAAGAAGCGACGGCAGTATTTGGCGAAGATCCTCGCGCCTACGCTGTCATGACAACCAAATTCGTCGGTGATGAAAACGGCCATGTAAAGGAAGTCCATACGATCAACGTTGAAACTCATACAAATGATAAGGGGCAGCGCACAAAAAAAGAGATTCCCGGCACGGAAAAAGTATGGCCGGCCCAACTCGTTTTATTGGCGATCGGGTTTAATGGACCGGAACAAGGTTTTCTTAAGCAGCTTGGTGTCGAAACTGATAAACGATCAAATGTCAAAGCTGACTATGGAACGTTTACAACAAATGTCGAAGGAATTTTTGCCGCTGGTGATGTTCGTCGGGGTCAAAGTTTGATTGTATGGGCTATCAACGAAGGGAGAGCGGCTGCAAGGGAATGTGACCGTTATTTAATGGGGGAAACAGAATTGCCATAAACGATACAGAGGCTGTCCCACAAGTGATTTCCACTCAGGGGACAGCCCTCTTGCTTTGATAGGGATATGGCTTTTTCGCGGGTTAGAATGTATCCCCTTTATTTAATTAACTGACTATCATGGTTTGAGATTTTTGATCTTCCAAGCAGTTCTTGAAAAACTGCATCATGGCTTCTAGATTAATGAGCTATGTCTTCTTTCTCTTTTGTTTTTTCAATAAATAGATTGTGATTAAAAAGAGAGAGTAGCATTACTTTTCCTATCGTACCTAGTGTATTTTCATCAACATCGAACTTGGGATGATGATGGGGATAATCGGCGTTCACCTCTTTATTTTTCCCGCCTACAAAGAAAAATGTCCCCGGAGCGTCCTGAAGATAATAGGCGAAATCTTCAGCACCCATGAACGGCTCTTTTCTTTTTATGTCAAATTCAGCTAAGTGCGTTTCTGTAAGTTGTTTCAGTTCTTTAGTTTGAGCGGGGTGATTGTATAAGGAAGTGTGTCCATATTGATAGTCTACTTTGGCTTTTGCACCTGTTTGACATTCCAATCTTTTTACTAAATCTCTCAACTTCTTCTCTACTATGCTGCGAACATCTTCATCATAGGTTCTGACTGTCCCTTTAATGGAAGCTGAGTCAGGGATAACATTTAGTGCCTCTCCACTATGAAACGAACCCACGGTGATGACGACAGATTTTAAAGGATCAACGCTTCTGCTTGCGATCTGTTGAATACTAACCACTAGCTGACTGGCCGCAACAACAGGGTCTATTGCTAAATGGGGGAGGGCGCCGTGGCCTCCTTTTCCAAGGATGTCAATTTCAAACGTATCGGCAGCTGCCATCGTGTAGCCTTCATTAAATAAGATTTCACCTACCTCATTCTCTGACCAAACATGGGCTCCATATATGGCATCGACTCCTTCAAGACACCCATCAGCGATCATACGCTCTGCTCCACCTGGTGCAACTTCTTCAGCAAATTGGTGGATAAAGACAACGGTCCCTGCCAATTGATGTTTTACTTTGCTTAGTACCTTGGCTACCCCAAGAAGTGCGGCAGTGTGCACATCGTGTCCGCAAGCATGTGTCACCCCATCTATCCGTGATTTATAAGGCACATTCTTTTCATCCTGCATAGGTAACGCATCAAAATCAGCTCTTAATGCAACTGTTTTTCCTGGATGATCTCCTGTCAAATAACCTACTACACCATTTCCACCTACATTTGTTTTTACATCTAATCCTAGCTGTGTTAAATAATCAGCGATTAATTGTGGAGTTCTTTTTTCTTGGTTGGATAACTCCGGATGCATATGTAAATCTCTACGTAAATCGACCATCTCGGGATGTAAATCGTCTAATGCCTGAAAAAGTGTTTTAATCATAAGGACCTCCGCTATTCTTCGTTTTTAAACAATTGTAATTTTGCAAATATTCAGTATAGATTATATACTATACAATATCCTTTTCCCAATCAAACATAGATTGTTATTTTTCGTATGGGAAGGTGATTAAATATGAATGTGGAGGTATGATTATTTAATGAGTTCACAACCTGAACAAACTATGGAAACACAACAACAAAAAAAGAAGAAATGGGAGATGCCGGATACATACGTGATTCTTTTTTCGGTATTATTGCTAGCTGTCATAGCAACATATATTGTTCCGTCCGGTTCGTTTGATAGAGAAATGATGGATGGGGTAGAGCGAGTTATACCTGGTACATATAGTGGAGTCGAAGGAAATGCAACTGGATTCATGGATATCTTTTTAGCTCTTCAAGAGGGAATGGTGCAATCTGCTGGTTTAATTTTCTTAGTATTATTTGCCGGTGGAGCATTTGAAATTGTCGAGAGATCAGGCGCCATCAAAGGAGGAATATTGCGAGCTGTCAGCAAAACACGTGGAAAAGAGTTTTGGTTGATTGCGACAGTTTCGGTCTTGTTTGCCCTTGGTGGGGCAGTCGGTGCAGTAGCCAACTCAGTTATCCCTTTTGTGGCTATAGGCGTAATTATTGCGAGAGCGCTAAAATTAGATGCGATCGTTGCCGTGGCCATCACGTTTGGCGCCACATTCGCAGGATTCAATGTTGGTTTCTTAAATCCATATACAGTTGGAATTGCGCAATCCATTGCTGATATTCCGCTGTTTTCAGGAATGCTATTACGAGTCATCGCTTTCGTTGTCATCGTTAGCGTAACCATTTTATATACATGGATTTATGCTAAAAGAGTGCTGCGTGATCCCTCGAAAAGTTTAGTCGGTGTCTTGGATGAATCACAGGCTTCAAAGGAAGACTTAAGAGCACCTTTCACAGCACGTCATAAGTTCATCTTAAGTTTTGTAGGACTCTCACTTCTGTTCTTTATCTTTGCAACCATTCAGTTCAAATGGACAATCAATCATATGGCAGCCTTTTTTATTATCATTGGCCTCGTTTCCGGAGTTATCGCGGGGATGAATTATAATAAAGTGGCTATAACGTTCTTAGAGGGATGTCAAAAGCTAGTTTACGGGGCACTGATCATTGGGGTAGCCCGTGCCATCCTAATTGTAATGGAAAACGCAAAGATACTCGATACGGCAGTTAATGCCCTTTCTGTTCCTCTAGAAGGGCTGTCACCAGTCTTTGCTGCACTGGGAATGTTTGTCGCAAATGGTCTATTGAACTTTTTGGTGCCTTCAGGTAGTGGTCAAGCTATGATCGCTATGCCTATTTTAACTCCATTAGCAGATATGGTTGGAATTACTCGTCAGGTAGCAGTCCAAGCCTATCAATTTGGTGATGGGTTCACCAACAGTATTTTCCCTACGTCAGGTCCTTTGATGGCAAGTTTAGCAGTCGCTGGTGTTCCATGGATTAAGTGGGCCAAATGGATGCTGCCTTTGTTGCTGATTTGGGTAGTGATAGCTGTGATTATGCTTACGATAGGGGTATTAATTAATTGGGGACCAGTTTAAGAAACATACGAACATCAATGATTGACTCAATCTTAATCCCCAAAAAATCCATGAGTGGGAGTGGAAAGTCTTGTAGAGATCATTCTCTGGAAGACTTTTTTTGTGTGGTTAAGGATCATTACTTCTAATTTAATCAGATGTGACTGTGCATCAACTGTGTTTTCTAATGTAAATCACGATGTTGTACATAAAATGTACGTTCGCTTGGTATGAAAGCGTATTCATCGGGTGTTTTCTGAATGCTACAATAAATTATGAGAGGGGGGCTGAGGGTGTCGCTTGATGACAGAAGTAAGCGGATTTTGGATGAATTGGTCAGCAATCCAAGCATCACTAGCATGGCTCTCGAGAAGAAATATGACTTAACTCGTCGGCAGCTCGGATACAGTTTCAATAAAATCAATGAGTGGCTGATGACCAAGAGCCTTCCAGTGATAGAGAGAACGAGAAAGGGTCATTTTATCATTGAGCAATGTGTTTTTACGAAACTAAATGGTGAAGAAAGAAGTCCCGCCTTAGAAACAACTGTTCTTTCGGAAAATCAACGAGTTTATCTCATAATCATGATGCTCTTAAGCAGCGAAGAAGAGCTTTCCCTTCATCATTTTACGATTGAGTTGGATGTGAGTAAAAATACCATTCTTAGTGATATGAAGCGGGTACAGACCGAATTAAACGATTATGAGTTAACCATACGGTATACAAGGAAAGCTGGTTATTTACTTGAGGGTAAGGAGTTTCAGATTCGAAAACTACTTATTCATGTCACCTATCAATTGCTGCAAGTGCATAGTGGGCAAAATAAGATAAAAGAATTAGCCAATATTGAAACAGACCAATTACATGAATTTAATAAACGAATTGAAAACGTAGAGAGCAAGCTGAACTTGAAATTTACCGATGAAAAATTGGCAACGATGCCTTACATTCTTATCTTAATTTTAAGAAGGATTGAGCAAGGCAATGAAATCAACTCCTTTTCTATCGAGTATGAGGAATTATCCGATACGAAAGAATATCAGGCGACAGAGGAAATTTTCCATGACGCCAGGCAAATCCCTGTTGAAGAACGCTTGTTTATCACACTCCATCTATTGACGACAAATGTATATTGGTCGGAATATTTAACGGATGATGATGCGATCCCAAGATTGGTCCCGGCCATCGATAACATGCTGCGTTTATTTGAAAAGAGTGCCTGTATCTATTTACAAGACCGTGAGCAGTTGATGAATAAACTGCTGCAGCATATCAAGCCCGCCTATTATCGAATTAAATATCAACTTACTGAAACGATGGATATGCAAGATTCTTTAAACAAGGAATTCAAGGAATTGCACCATCTAGTCAAACGGTCGACAGGGCCTCTGAAGGATTTAATCGGCAATGATATTCCTGAGAGCGAAACAACCTATATCACTATGCTGATTGGTGGATGGATGACGAAGCAGGGTGACAGCATTGAGAAAAAGATAAAGGCGATTGTTGTCTGTCCCCAAGGAGTGTCGGTTTCAAGACTGATGTTTACTGAATTAAGGGAGCTATTTCCGGGATTTGTGTTTCTAGATTCCTTGTCTGTACGAGAATTTCTTGACTACGGGTTGGATTACGATATCGTTTTTTCTCCGACATCTTTGGAGACGGACAAAAAACTGTTTATTTCCAATGCTTTTCTTGGACACGAGGAAAAATACCGGCTGCGCAAACAAGTCATGCTCGAGCTGCACGGTTATATTCCAAGGGACATTAACGTTGATCATTTACTAGACATTATAAGAAATAATGCAGTGATTAAAAATGAAAAGACTCTGACCGAAGATTTACAAAAATATATTGATCGAGATGAAGAGGCGTCCGTTAAACAACCTATGAAAACTAGGGACATTAATCTAAATGACCTCATACCGGCAAATCATATCACAATTAGAAATTCAGTCGAATCTTGGGAAGAGGCCATCCATGTAAGTGCAAAGCCATTAGTTGAGGGCGGTAAAATTGAGCCGGAGTATGTGGATGCGATGATACGTCGTACGGGTGAGGATCCCTACATTGTCATTGGTCCGAACATCGCGATCCCGCATGCAGCCCCTGAAGAAGGCGTCAATGAAGTGGGAATGAGCCTTTTAAGGTTGGAAGAGGGCGTGAATTTTACAAAGGATTACAGCATAAATCTAGTGATTGTCATCGCTGCAGTAGATAAGCATCAGCATATCCATGCATTAATGCAGCTAATGAAGCTTGCTGGTTCGGAAACAGACCGTAATCATGTCATAAGCGCTGATTCAGTCGAAGAGATTCAGAAGATGATTGCATTATATTCCGTCGATTGAACAAGCCGCCATTATAAAAGCAGATCGTGAGGTTAGAAAATGAGTGAAATCTTTTTTGATGAATCTGTCATTCTACTTGATGTAGAAGGTATCGCGAAAGAAGAAATTTTAACAGTAATGGGCCGTAATCTCGTGGATAAGGAGCTTGTTAAAGAAAGCTTTATCCAAGCTATTATTGCAAGAGAAGGGGAATTTGCCACAGGTTTACCAACAGCCGGTATTTCTGTAGCCATTCCACACACTGATGTAGAGCACGTAAACAGAAAAACCATCAGCGTAGGAGTTTTAAAAAAAGCTGTTGATTTCGGGGTGATGGGGGATGAAAGTGAGATCACACCTGTGAAACTAGTATTTATGCTGGCCATGGATGAAGCACACTCCCAACTAACTTTGCTGCAACAGTTAATGCAAATCTTCCAAAGTGAAGAAACTTTGAAGTATTTAGTAAGTGAAAAAAATAAAACCAGCATTAAACATCTACTAGAAGAAAAATTAGACTTTATGGCATGTAAAGGAGATGAGTAAGAATGGAAAAGAAACAAGTATTGGTCGCATGTGGAGCAGGGATTGCAACATCTACGGTGGTTAATGGTGCTATTGAAGAAATGGCAAAAGAACATAATCTAAAGGTTGATTTAGTTCAAATCAAGATTGCTGAGGTAGGCGGCTATATAGATACCGCGGATTTACTCGTGACGACAGCGATGACGAAGAAAGAGTACTCATTCCCAGTTATTAATGCACGCTCATTCCTAACCGGTATTGGAACAGAAGATACGAAACAACAAATTTTAGATGAACTTAAAAAATAAGCAGTCTTTTCTAGTGAAAATCCTTTCATGTATGTAACGAATGACCTGAAAAATAGATTTGAAGGAGATGAGTAAGAATGAAAAAGAAACAAGTATTGGTGGCATGTGGAGCAGGCATTGCAACATCTACGGTGGTTAATGGTGCTATCAAAGAAATGGCCAAAGAACATGACCTAAAAGTTGACCTAGTTCAAATTAAAGTTGCTGAGGTAGGCAGCTATGTAGATACCGCGGATTTACTCGTAACCACTGCCATGACGAAGAAAGAATACCCATTCCCAGTTATCAATGCACGCTCATTCCTAACCGGTATTGGGACTGAAGATACGAAAAAGCAAATATTAGAGGAGCTACAGAAATAAAAAAGCTCGATTTTTGACGGAGAGGTTCGCTTTTAAAATGTGGGGAGGATGAAATAGATGCAAGGGTTTGTTGATATTATACAAGGCTTTTTAGATTTAGGAGCAACAGTAATCCTGCCGGTTGCCATCTTCTTATTAGGTTTACTATTCGGTCAGAAACCAGGTAAAGCTTTTCGCTCCGGTTTAACGATCGGTGTGGCTTTTGTTGGTATTTTCTTAGTTGTAGATTTACTTGTCAATAACTTGGGGCCTGCAGCACAAGGGATGGTTGATAGATTAGGAGTAGAATTAAACGTTATTGATGTAGGTTGGCCGGCGACATCGTCTATTGCCTGGGCATCAGTGGTTGCAGCTTTTATTATTCCCTTAGGTTTAGCTGTAAACGTTATCATGCTTGTTACGAAGACGACAAAAACGATGAACGTGGACATTTGGAACTATTGGCACTATACATTTATGGCAGCCATGGTCTATGCGATTTCAGGGAGTATCATCCAAGGTCTGATCGCTGCCGTACTATTTCAGATTGTTTGTCTTAAAGTCGCTGACTGGACAGCACCGATGGTCAGCGAATTCTATGAATTACCGGGAGTTTCCATCGCAACGGGTAGTACCATTTCCTACGCACCAGGGATTTTCCTCGTACAGTTGCTGCAAAAAATTCCTGGAGTGAAAAACTGGAATGCAGATCCTGACACGATTCAAAAACGATTTGGTATTTTTGGGGAATCCATTTTCATTGGACTGTTTTTAGGTGCAGCGATTGGTTTCCTAGCAGGATACAACGCTGGTGAAGTGATCGAAATTGGTATGGCTATGGCCGCGGTTATGGTACTGATGCCACGTATGGTGAAGATTTTGATGGAAGGTTTAATGCCTGTATCCGAATCAGCCCGTGAATGGTTATCCAAACGATTTGGTGATCGAGAAATTTATATCGGGCTTGATGCAGCCGTTGCCCTTGGGCATCCTGCGGTCATCTCAACAGCACTGATCCTCGTTCCGATTACAGTTGTCCTGGCCGTCATTTTACCAGGGAACGCGTTACTGCCATTTGGCGACTTAGCTACGATTCCTTTCATTGTGGCTTTTATCGTCGGTGGCGCCAGGGGAAATATTGTTCATTCCGTTATTGTGGGGACCGTTATGATTGCTTTGTCACTTTATATCGCAACAGATGTTGCTCCAATCTTTACAGAAATGGCGATCAATACTGATTTTAATATGCCAGAAGGATCCACCAAAATCTCAAGTATTGACCAGGGCGGTAACTTAGTGAACTGGATTATCTTTAAGTTGTTTAGCCTGTTTAATTAACCAAATTAATCTCACAAAAATGGATTGTACTGGAGGAGTTCAAATGAAAGCACTAGTAAAAACAGAACTCGGTTTTGGCCATCTGGAAATTCAAGATAAGGAAGAACCACATGTCGGTAAAGATCAAGTGAAAATTGAAGTGATCTATGCAGGAATCTGTGGGTCTGATATTCATACCTATGAAGGGCATTACAAAGTTGGCGTCCCCGTGACCTTAGGGCATGAATTTTCCGGAAAAGTTGTTGAAGTTGGGGAAGGGGTGACAGAGTTTAAGACTGGCGACCGTGTAACTTCAGAAACAACTTTCTATATTTGCGGTGAGTGTAAATATTGTAAGGCCGGTGATTTCAATCTATGTAATTATCGAAAAGGACTTGGCACACAACAGGACGGCGGCTTTGCGAAGTATTTAATTGCCCGTAAAGACAGTGTCCATCATCTTCCTGATCATGTAGATGATCGGTCCGCAGCCATGACGGAGCCTTTAGCATGTACACATCACGCTGTTATGAAAACCGAGATCATTGTGGGAGATGTTGTCGTTGTTATTGGTCCTGGCCCGATTGGTTTATTTACGGCGCAGGTCGCCAAAAGTCGTGGTGCTAAAGTTCTTATCACTGGTTTAACACATGACAAAGTTCGTTTAGATAAAGCGAGAGAATTAGGGATTGATTATGCAGTGGATACGCAGGAACAAGATATTAAAGAACTGGTGAACAGCCTGACAGATGGCTATGGGGCAGACGTTGTCTTTGAATGCTCGGGTGCTGCTCCTGCCGCTAAACAGGGACTTGATCTGTTACGTAAAAAAGGGCAATACGGGCAGGTGGGGATTTTTCACCAACCAGAAGTTTCCTTCGATCTTGAAAAAATCATTCAAAAAGAAATCCGCGTTGTAGGAAGCAGAAGTCAAAAATCAGCTGACTGGGCGCCCTCTCTTGAATTAATGAATAACGGAAGCGTCAATGCCAAAGCGATGGTGACACATGAATTTGATATTTCCCAATGGGAGGAAGCATATCAAGCTATTAAAAGTGGGGAAGCGATCAAAGTTTTGTTAACTCCTGTTGATTAAATGATTCTTAACGAAGTGAGGGGATAGGATGACAGATGCACTATTGGATTTTATGTTAGGACCCATGCGGGTTATCGGTGATGTTTATTATGAATACCAAGTTATCTTTAACACCCTTGTCGTAGGGTTCGCCCTATATAAAATGATTTTCAGAGGAAAGAAGACTCAACAATCATCAGCCAGTTAGTAAAGAATCGATAGAAAGGGGGAAGAAAATGAGAGCCCTTAATCTTTATGGTGAACAGGATATACGTTTTGAAGAATCACCAGAACCGATCATTGAACAAACAGTTGATGTCATCGTCAAAGTAAAAGCTGTTGGGATCTGTGGTTCAGATATATCCAGATACAAAAAGCTAGGGCCTTATGTAGAAGGGATGACATTTGGCCACGAGTTTGCAGGAGAAGTTACTGAGGTTGGATCAGGTGTTGAAGGTATTAAGGTAGGCGACCGTGTGACAGGCTGCCCAACGTACTATTGCGGTGAATGTCTAAACTGTCAAAAAGGTGAATTATCACGCTGTGAAAAACTAACCGTGATAGGAGCACGTCACCCCGGCGCCTACGCCGAATATGTAAAATTACCAGGAGAGCATATCGTCCCACTTCCAGACAATGTGGATTACGGTACAGCAGCATTGGTCGAACCATCTTCTGTTGTAGCCCACGGTTTTTACCGTACAAGTATCCAGCCAGGAGCAGAAGTAGCGGTTATGGGATGTGGAAGTATTGGGTTACTTGCGGTCCAATGGGCAAAAATTTTCGGCGCGAAGAAAGTGTATGCCATTGATATTGATGATTCTAAGCTTGAAGTAGCTAAACAAGTAGGGGCAGACGTATTAATAAATTCACTGGAAACGCCAGCACATGAGCAGATTCTTGAACACACAAATGGTATCGGGGTTGATTTAGCAGTAGAATCAGCTGGATCTCCCATCACTTCTGCCCAAGTATTCGCTCTTCCTAAAAAGGGCGGGGAAGTCGTCTTCATGGGGATTCCTTACTCAGATATTAATATTGAACGTTTTTATTTTGAAAGAATTGTACGTAATGAGTTAAAAGTATTAGGGTCGTGGAATGCGATTTCGGCTCCTTTTCCAGGCAAAGAGTGGCGATCTTCTATTCACTACATGAGCACGGGTCAAATTAACGTTAAACCGATGATTTCTCATCAGTTGGATTTGAAACAGGGGCCTGAAACGTTTGATCATTTGATTAATAGAAGGGGTTCTTATGTGAAGGTGTTGTTTTATCCTGAGAAAGGGTAAATATGGATAGGGACAGAATTGTGTATTTTTCACTACGCTGTCCCTTTTTGCACTGCACACTAATATTAATCAACTGGAATTAATTTTACTTTTCCATGCGTTTCTATGACATTTCCTTCTTCTGTAAAAAACACATAATCTCCACTACCATGATCGTCCCCTAATATTGTATTAACGATTGCATAGCCATCGGAACCATACACGAAAAAGTTGGTTCCACGACCAACATTGGTTACTTGATATCGTCCCACTGGTATATCGGATCCTACCATATACTGACCGGCAATTAGCGTAATAGGTTCAGTTTTCTTTTTATTAATTACATTTCCAATGTCCTCTAATTCATCTTCTCTCGTTTTAATTTTTCCTTCCAGTGTAGTTAGCTTATTTTCCTCCGTTTTAATTTTATCTTCAAGAGTATTTAAGTCGCTTTCCTTAGCCTTCCTCTCTTTTTCTTTATTCCCTATTTCATCGTTTGCTGAATCGACTTCTTTCTTCAATTGTTCAATCTCTTTTATGAGGGAGCCCTTTTTGTTTATATAGGATGAAACTTCGGCAAATTCCTCTTTTTTGCTGGTTAGGTTATCGCTTTCAACTTGTATATCAGACTTTATCTTTTTTAATTCATTTTGAGCCTCTAATAATTCTTTATTTGACTTTCTTTGAGAATCACGAATCTCGTCCTTCACCTGCTCGAATTCAATTTCTATTTTCTTTACTTCTTCCTTCATTTTCTCTTTTTCCTTGTAAATCGTAGATGCCCTCAAGGCTTCTTCAGGGGTAGGGGGTGGGGAGGTGGTTATACCGGCAATAAAACTAACAAAGAAAGCAGTTAAGATTATGGTATTACGTTTAAGTTTACCGGTTTTCAAAATGAGTCCGAGCAGTAACACGACAATCATTACGACAACACCAGAAAGGCCTACCATCATTAGAGTCATTGACATTGTCCAAACCTCCACTTATCTTCATTAAGATCATTATACTCACTACCCACAAAATGTATATAATTACTTTTTGAAAATTAAGGGTGTGCAAGATGGACATAAAGTTAGGGTGTTATGTTCTTGTGTTAGGTCGTTATGTCTCCTCGTTAAGGCAATATAAAGATAACTGGACCCGTCTTCACAAGTCGCAGGTGTTCTAATGGTGCTTGGAAACAGACTCCGCAGCGAATTATCGATCAACATTTGATTAAGGGTAGATTTGCTGTATAATGATAAGCCGCTGTCCAAATAAATCCGTATAAAAGGGTAGAAGCGGGCGGAGATTTTTGTACATAAACCAACAACTTAGGGGTGAACGGGAAGAAACACCGGAGTATGACTGCAAACACAAACATTGTGAGGTAATGGAAACTCGGCTAGGCAAAGCGTAGCAATCAGATAGATTATTTATATGGGGTGAATGGATGTCGAATGGTTATTGGATTTCTTTAAGGGAGAAAGTGAATTGGCCTGTTTTTATTTTAAGTGGCGGCCTCCTTCTCTTATTTGTACTACTTTCAATCCTTAGGGTAGATATGGTTAAAAATTACGTGGACATTGGTTTTGAATTATCGATTCGTTATTTTGGGGCTTATTGGCAGTTGCTTCTGTTAGCGACGTTTATTGTAGGGACTGGATTAGCTTTTTCAAAATATGGAAAGGTAAAGCTTGGGGACCTGAATAAACAACCGGAGATGAGTCTTTTTAAATTTATTGCCATAATCGTTACTTCAGGGTTAGGGGCTGGAGGAGTTTTCTGGGCTGCCGCCGAGCCTATGTATTACTTTATGGAAGTCCCGCCCATGCATACAGGGATTGTAGCTGGGACGAAAGAGGCAGTGGCACCAGCGCTTGCTCAAAGCTATATGTCATGGGGCTTCACGGCTTGGGCAGTTTATGGTGCTATCAGCACAATTGTGATCATGTATGCCCATCACAATAAGGGCATGCCTCTCAAGCCGAGAACACTTTTGTACCCTATTTTTGGCGAAAAAATTCGTAATAGTATTTGGGGAACACTGGCTGATGTTTTTTGTATTATTGGAGCAGCAGCTGGAACGATCGGCCCGATTGGATTTCTTGGCTTACAAGTGAGTTATGGAGTCAGCGCTGTGTTTGGATGGCCAGACACGTTTACTACACAGGTTTTCATCATTTTAGCTCTCATCACTGTTGTTTTAATCTCTACATTAACTGGTATTGAGAAAGGGATTCAATGGTTAAGTAAAGTAAACATTAGTATGGCTGTTGTCATTGCTTTCTTCTTATTGATCTTTGGACCGGGTGGGTTTATTATCGATTCTTTCATCTCATCCTTTGGGACTTATACTAGCGAGTTTATTTCGATTAGCACGTTTCGAACTGATCAGGAATGGTTAGGAAGTTGGATGCTCTTTTTCTTCGGCTGGTTCATAGGCTTTGGCCCGTTAGTTTCTCTGCTTGTGGCTAGAATTGCTGGGGGAAGAAGGATTAGAGAGGTATTCCTTGTGGTTGCCATCGTTGCACCCTTAGCAGCCAATTTTTGGTTTACGATTCTAGGCGGGACAGGGATTTTCCATGAGTTGAAGAATGCAGGCTCCATCAGTGCTCCTTTAATGGAGGGTGGGCTGCCAGCTGCGATCATCGCCATTGCAGAAAAGATGCCATTAGGTTCTATTATGCCGTTCATCTTCCTTATTTTAACCATGCTCTTCGTCGTAACTACGGTCGACTCAATGGCCTATTCAATCTCGATGAGTGTGACAGGGGCAGGGGATCCGCCGAAAGTAATTCGTGTGTTTTGGGCAGTGATTATGGCGGTGATTGCCACGATTTTAATTAAAATTGGTGGCGGTGGGATCGGAGCATTACAATCATTTGTCGTGATTGCTGCTGTTCCCGTCTCAGTTTTAATGCTTCCACTACTGTGGCATGCGCCCCGGATCGCGAAACAATTAGCTCGAGAACAAGGAATAATCGAAGGAAAATCTGAGAATAAAAGGTAAGTGTATGGCTAGTAAACTGTAGAACCTCGAGTCCTTCCGGAGAAGGATGTCGGGGTTCTTTTGTTTTGACTGAAATTCATCTGGAACAGGGTGATCCATTCAGTTAGAGGAAACATTATTGGAGAACATTCTAAAATTCCGTTTCACCTTCCCTAACACAAAGATTTAAAGGCTGTAATGAACATGTTATCTTTATCTTAATCAGAATAGTGGAAAAATTGGGGGGTGAAGAATGAAAAAAGCAAAAAATATTATTCCACCACATTTATAGTACTGTTTATCAGGGAAGTTTACGGTAAGAAAATTAGTAGGGGAGCAATGGGATACCGTTTATTTCAGCGAACGGGTAAGACGGTTAAAAAGAGCAAAGCCAGGAGGTTACATCTTCTTCGGCTTTGCTTTTTTGTTCAGCTCATCGTTCCGTCGTTGATGGGTGATTTAGTTAATTTATAACACACTATTATCCAGGTTATTTAATAGCTCTGGAATTTTGGATTTTTCACACACTAACGCTCCATTTGATTCAATGTATAAAAAAGTCTAGGCTAAAAAGTAGAGAAACTTATATCAGAACGGTGGTGACTTTATGATTTCTTTAGAAAACACGCCTAATAATGCAGGGGTAGAAGTTACTGGTGATTATAAGGACTTCGATGCTCTTTATGAATCCCTACATACTATTGTTGGAGAGGAGAAGGAGTTCTCATCCTATGATGGTGCACGCATGAGAGTGCTGGGTGTTTGCTACGACTTGCGCCATGCGATTATGGGAAATCGTTACATTAAATTTGTGGATAACGGGATGGATGAAGAAAAAATGCGGCACCTTTCTATTATTACAAGTAAAGAAAATGTCTACTTGTCGATCCACGTTCTATGGCCTGAACTTCTTTTTGTCACGATGGCCTTAAATGATTTCGTAAAAGAGTATGCAGGGAAAAAGTCCAAAAACACGTATCGGATGATGGAGGATAAATCGAACATTTGGGATGCTGCCATTGCGAATGTGAAGATGTTTCAATCGGCTATTGCTAAAGCTATTAAAGAAACGATTCCTGATACTTCATATAGTCGCACAATAAATCTGTTAATTAAAGATTATAGTTGGACGATCGGGTACACTACGCAGTATGTAGATCTTCTTAATTGCAGGTTCTGTGATATGGATGCTGAAGAACGTCTCAAGAAGATCACGATTATGGCGAAGCGTTTAGCTGAGTTCGGGAAAGAGTACAAGGAAGTACGGGCTGAGGTGGCGGAGGCTGCCAAGAGGTATAAATGTTTACCAGATGAGATTAGACTTAAGATGGATTATCCTGATGAAATTGACTGGTGATTGTGCGTTTTTCCCCAATTCGGTCCAACCAGAAAGAATTAGGAACTCATGGGCTTTGTAGTGTGATCCCGATAATGAAGAAGAGAAAAACCACGTCTTGATTTAGATCAGGACGTGGTTTTATATTTACGATGAAATCGTGTTCACATTTCTAATAAGGGAAGCATGACGGATCAGGTAATTCTTTGCAAGAAGTGTGTTACAAAACGGTCCACATCGATTTCAAGACAAACTTCGACGTTCCGCTTTCCTTGTTTAGCCTCATGCGTATTCCCTAATGACTCTCCCCGTTCCAAGTCAACCTCAACGTGCATCGGAACAGCTTTTACAAATGATGGATCGATCACAACACCGACAGCCAGTGGATCATGCAATGCACAACCTCCTAAAGAGGAATCAAACTGATGATAGGCGTCGATATAATAGTTACAGATAGTTTGCAAAAAGTCATTGTAAGCTGATTTGACGTTACTCCATTTGCCTACTTGCTCTGAACTTAATAGTGTTTGCATGGTCACATCCAGACCAACGAGTGTGACGGGAATGCCTGATTCAAACAGGACAGAAGCTGCTTCTGGATCAGCATATATATTTGCTTCTGCGTGGGGTGTGACATTTCCCGGGACAGTTACGGCGCCGCCCATGATGACGACACGTTTGGCTAGATGGACAATGTCGGGGTCTTTTTTAATCGCCGTCGCAATATTGGTCTGGGGACCGACAGCGATGACGGTGACCTGGTACGGATATTGTTTGATTTTTTCTATAATGAAGTCGGCCGCTTCAGATGGCAACGGCTTACGTTCCGGAAGTGGTAAACCGCTGTTACCAAGTCCGTCTTCTCCGTGGATGCGGGTAGCCTTTGCTTTTATATGGGTGCCTGATAATGGTTTATCCGCTCCTGGGATAACTGGTATCTCTCTGTTAACATTAAGTATATCAAGCACTTGAAGTGTATTTCGGGTTGCTTCCTCTTCTGAAACATTCCCAAATCCGGTTGTGATCCCTAGTATATTCAATTCAGGGGAGTGGACAGCGTACGCAATCGCAAGTGCATCATCAATCCCCGTATCTACATCTAAAATTACCTGCTCCATATTGTCACCTCTCCAAAATAATAATCTCTACCTCATTAACTAATTAACTGTTCCATTGTGGTTGAATGGAGGCGCATCAAACGCTTCAACTTCTTTCCTATCAGGCATTCCTGCTTGTGCACCAAATTTTGTAACAGCAAGGGCAGAGACTTTACTCGCAAAGCTTACCGCTTCAGAAAGCTCCTTCCCCAGACCGATAGCATAGCTAAGACCGGCATTAAAGGCATCGCCTGCCCCTGTGGTGTCCACAACAGGAACTTGATGAGCAGGGGTGGTTTTTACTGCGGATTCCTGACTTTTATACACAGCCCCTTCCGAGCCTAAGGTAGTAATCACATGGTCCACACCGGATTCCTGGACGATCTCCATCGCTTTTTGTAAATCAAATCTATCTTGGTCCATCTTTGAAAGGATGCCTAACTCAGATTGATTTGGTGTTATGTAATCGACGTTTTGTAATAATTTTTCAGGCAATGAACGCGCAGGAGCGGGGTTTAAAATGACAGTTTTGCCGTGCTTTTTTGCAATCTTAGCCGCTGTTGTTACCGTAGCAAGTGGGATTTCTAGCTGAAGGAGAACCAAATCTGCTTTTTCAATCAGTTCTTCATGCTCTTTTATATCGTCAGGCAGACAATCATCATTGGCGCCTGGAACCACAACGATCCGATTATCTCCTTCAGCTAACAGAATAGAGGCAATTCCTGTTGGGTTATTATCGACTTCTTTTACCTTCCCGGTTTCTACTCCGCTATCTTTAAGGGAACGTAAAAGACTCGTGCCAAAGGGGTCGTCCCCTATTGTGCCAAGCAAGGTTGTCTGAGCACCAAGCTTTGCTAAAGCTACGGCTTGATTTGCTCCTTTGCCGCCGGGAATAAAACTTGAGTGGTTGCCCATGATCGTTTCGCCTTCTAAGGGAGCGCGATCTGCTTCAATTACAATATCCATATTTAAACTGCCGACAACTACAATATTTGGCTCTTTCACGGGTTGTCCTCCTTTATAAACCGTTCTTAATTTTATACTATCTCTAACGGTTATTGGTTTCAATTCTCCAGAAAGTACACCACCATTCTGGGAAACTGTATAGGAAAGAAAAATCCTATGTAAAAAGGTTACGACTTAAGTGGTAACCTTTTTATAGACTACATGAACCATTGTCGTTAGTCAAATGAGATTTAAATGGAATTCTAGGGAACGTACTAGACATAAAGGAACAACATTGAGGAGGGCCTTTCTTCATAAGGTGCTTGTTGTTTTCTATTCTTCTGAGTTAAGACAGCATTTTTCTCTATTCTTTAACAATGGACGATGTTGATTATCTCTTCAGCCAGTCCTAAATTTAAAATGGGGTATTTTGGGGTTAATAGTCTGATAAAAAGAACCGGTTACTCAGCTAAGCAGTAACCGGTTCTAGCATAATATTTAAGTTTTCAGCATTATAGAGAACATATTAATTTGCACAGTAAAGCAGCCCTCTCAGGAATTTGATTTTTTAAGATATGTTCATTCCTAGCATGAATACCTGTACCAGCTGCCCCAAGACCATCTAGTGTTGGAACCCCCATATTAGCAGTAAAGTTACCGTCGCTGCCTCCTCCAACAGAAGCCTCCTCTAATTCCATATCTAATTCTTTTGCAACCTTTTCTGCATGTTCAAACATTTTTTCAGTAGTCTCATCCCGATGCATGGGAGGCCGCATAATGCCCCCTTGAACTTCTAATGTAGCCCCTTCTGCTTGTGGTGTTAATTCCTCCATAATATGTTCGATTCTCTTTTGTTCCTCTGTTGTCTCCATACGAAAATCGACGCCAATGGATGCGGAATCCGCCACAACGTTCAAGGGGCCGCCTCCTTCTACAACCCCTACATTTACAGTTGTTCCTTTTTCATAATCTGTTAAAGACTCTAAATAAATAATTTGCTCAGCTGCTTCTTTAATTGCACTAATTCCATCTTCATGATGGTTACCAGAATGTGCAGCTTTTCCAACTATATTAATGTGGTAACGGGCAGATCCTTTTCTCTCTGTCTTCAATGCGCCTGTTCCTGCAACTGGAGGCTCGGTCACTAAAGCATATGAGCTAGTTTTTGCTTCATTGTTAATAAGTTTTTTAGAGGAGGGGCTGCCTACCTCTTCATCACTTGTACAAAGGAATACAATTTTTTTATCTAATTGAATGGTTAAATCCTTACAAGCCTTTAATGCCCAGATTGCCTGTACGAGTCCGCCTTTCATATCAAGAATTCCTGGTCCATAAATCCGATTTTCGCCTTCTTTATAAGTTAACTCGTCTTTATCCCAAACTGTATCAAAATGGGATAAAATTAAAAGCTTTTCTTCTCCGTCTCCATATTCAAATCGAAGATGGTTTCCATATTTCTGTTCAGTAATTTCTGCTGCACGGTAACTAAAATATTTTTCAAATAACGTCTGGATTCTTTGGCCACACTCATCGACCAGTTGCTTATCATTAGTTGGGGAAGCACTCTCTACAATATATTTAATATCTTCAAGGATTAGCTCCTGATTTTCCGTCATATAGGCTTTTATTTCGTCCATAATAAATCCCCTTCGTAATTAAAATGGTCCATAATTAATAAATACAGCGATACTGACAAAAACGGCTCCTATTACTGCCCATATAAGAACTAATGGCCAAACAAATCTAAACCACTTCATCCAAGATACCCCTCCAATGGCCAAAACCGCCATTAAAATACCTGAGGTTGGGGTAATAATGTTGGTAATCCCGTCACCGAGCTTAAAAGCAAGTACCCCTGTTTGCCTTGTTATATCCAGCATATCAACTAAAGGAACAATAAATGGCATCACAATAACTGCCTGTCCGCTTCCCGAAGTAACCAATAAGTTAAAGAGCAGGTTGAATACGTATAAAGCTTGAGCACCCAGTACTGTCGGCAAAGTTTCCAAAGGCTCAAAAGCGTAATTAACAATAGTATCTAAAATATAGCCGTCTTCAAGTAAGAGGACAACTGCTCTAGCCATACCGATGACTAGCGCCCCGTAAACAAGACCTCTGGCACCATTCATAAACACTGAAACTAATTTATTAGGGGTAATCTTAGCAATAATGGCAACTGCAATGGCCATCATTAGGAAGATCGCAGATAGTTCATTTATAGACCATCCCATATTGTAGACACCAAAGAGAAATACACCGAGGAAAACAAAGAAAGTTAGAATAATGATTTTGTGAAGAGTCGTAAACGGTCCAAAGTCTTCCTCTTCATTCTCA